>JADGOJ010000008.1 GCA_017883045.1 Acidimicrobiales bacterium | reverse complement strand
CGACGCGGGCGACCCCGACGGCACCCTGTCCTACCTCGGGGCGGCCGCGAAGTCGTTCGCTTCGGACACCGCCATGAGCGTGACGACCGACGCCGTGCAGCTGCTCGGGGGTTACGGCTTCACCAAGGAGTTCCCGGTCGAGCGCTTCATGCGCGACGCCAAGATCACCCAGATCTACGAGGGGACCAATCAGATCCAACGCGTAGTCGTCGCAAAGCACCTGCTGAGGTAGTTCTAAACCCTACGATACCAGGGGATCGGGAGCCGAGGGCGACGGCGTAGCTGTCGACTGGGTTGGCCCGGACGGGCCGGCCAGCGCGATTCGTGGTGACATTCGTGGTGACGGTCTCCAGGAAACCCAGTACAGGTCAGTCACTCCGGTAAACCCATACCGATTCAGGATACGTTGTCACTGCGCGTAAGCGCTTCCGCAGTCCAACTGGTGCAGTCGACTACTTTCCAGGGCTTGACTCGCGTAAGTAGCCGGCCGGTGTCACACCCTGTGCAGAGCGGCCCGACTCACCAACCAATCATCTCACCTTGCTGCCGAACTCATTTTGGGCCGAGATCTTTGGCGAAGTAGATGGCGGCTCTTCGCAAGATCTCGTTCTCTTGCTCGAGCAGTCGGGTCCGCTTCTTCAGCGCTCGCAACTCGGCTCTCTCGACCTCGTTGAGACCAGGTTGTGCGCCCTCCTCGATATCGGCCTTCGTCAACCAGTTGTGCAGGGTGGCTTCGGAAATGCCGAAGTCCTTCGTAATCTGGTTGATTGGGGCTTCGTGTTTTCGAGCGACGCGCACGACGTCCTCTCGGAACTCGGGTGGGCAGGCCTTGGCCATTGTCATCATCCTTCTTCGAGGGCAGTCCTCACAAGTTAGATGAGACCTAAATCGTCAGCAGACCCATGAGCCATCTTCTTGGATTCGGTGACCCATGGGATTCAAAGATCCTCAGGTCTACGCGGTGATGAATTCATGCCTCGGCGTCCGACGCTACTGTGAAACAAATAGTTTCCAGTCAAAGCAAATTACCTGTCGGGCGCAAGGATATCGATTGCCAGATTGTTAGGGATGTAGGCAGATGAACAAAGTCATTCGCACTGCAGGCGAAGCAGTGCAAGATATTCCCAGTGGTGCATCACTTGCCGTGGGCGGTTTTGGATTGTGCGGAATTCCGGCCGCGCTAATTGAGGCGTTGCTGGCGAGTGGTTCCACAGACCTTGTAACGGTCAGTAATAACTGCGGGGTTGATGGGTGGGGCCTCGGGGTGCTGCTGTCGGCTAGACGGATTCGGCGAACAACGGGCTCCTACGTTGGCGAGAACAAGGAATTTGAGCGCCAGTTTCTCTCGGGAGAGTTGGAAGTGGAGTTAGTTCCACAGGGCACCTTGGCCGAGCGGTTGAGAGCGGGCGGCGCGGGCATCCCAGCTTTCTACACACCAGCCGGAGTGGGTACCCAGGTCGCCGAAGGCGGACTGCCATGGCGATATGACGGTAGCGGTGGCATCGCCGTCGCATCACCGCCGAAGGAGGTGCGAGAGTTCGATGGAGTGCGTTTTGTTCTCGAGCGAGGAATTCGTACCGACTTTGCCCTGGTGCACGCACGCTACGGAGATCGTCACGGGAACTTGATCTATGAGAAGAGCGCTCAGAACTTCAACCCGCTGTGCGCGTCCGCAGGACGAATAACGATCGCCGAAGTTGAAGAACTGGTCGAGCCCGGTGATCTAGACCCAATGCACGTACACACGCCGGGGATCTTCGTGCATCGTGTGGTCGTTGCACTTGACGTTGAAAAGCGGATTGAGAAGAGAACGGTGGCACAGTGAACGGCTTTACGCGAGATGAACTGGCGGCGCGAGTTGCCGCTGAGTTGACTGACGGACAGTACGTCAACCTTGGAATTGGGTTGCCAACGCTGGTGCCAAACTTCGTGCCTGACGGGTTGCAGGTGGTGCTGCACGCTGAGAACGGCATTCTCGGCGTGGGACCTTATCCTGCGGAAGAGGCGATTGACGCGGATCTCATCAATGCCGGCAAAGAGACTGTGACGGTCCTGCCCGGAGCGTCGTATTTCGACTCGGCTACTTCGTTCGCCATGATTCGCGGCGGTCACGTCGACGTTGCAGTTCTTGGGGCCATGCAGGTATCGGCCCATGGAGACCTAGCCAATTGGATGATCCCCGGAAAGATGGTCAAGGGCATGGGCGGAGCCATGGACCTCGTTCACGGAGCGAAACGAGTGATCGTCATGATGGAGCACACGGCCAAGGGTGGCGATCCCAAGATCGTGAACGAGTGCACATTGCCGCTGACTGGCAGAACGTGCGTACATCGGATCATCACTGATCTCGCCGTGATTGATGTCGAGCCTCAAGGCCTCGTGCTGCGCGAACTGGCGCCCGGCGTCACACTTGACGAGGTCAGAGCCGCGACCGGACCAGATCTTCTTGTCGCGTTGGAGTAAACCTCTCGTGACACCGTGACATACGCAATTTCTAGAGGATACTCCTAGGTGTGGCGACCCAGACGAAGATATTGGATTTTCAATATTCGCATTCAAGTTGATCTCGATCGTGGTGACGAGGCCGGACACTGAAGGAAATGCGGCGCATTGGATTGCCATCTTGGTGATCTCGTGGAATCACCCTCCGAGGAGATTGAGGCACAGACTCGACGTCGGAGTGAAGTGCAGGTGGAAACGAGGGTGCTCGGCCAACCACGCAGTGACGTGGGGGTGCTTGTGAGTGGCGTGGTCATCCAAAATGCGATGAACTTGAAGTGATCTCGGAAGTCTGCGGTCGACTCGACGCAGGCACTCGAAATACTCTTCGCGGCGGGCGCTCGCCGACTACTACTTCGGTGAGCACGTTCAGCGCGGCGAGGAGCGTGGCGCCGCCGCTCCGTTCATAGTCGTGGTTCATCGTGCCGGCGCGTTCCTTCTTCCTCGGCAATAATGGTTGTGATCGGTCCAGCATCTGGATCTGACTCTTTTGGTCCATTCGCAGCGCCATGGCCCAGTCGAGTGGGTGATGGTAGAGCCCGACCACGTCAGCGAGCTTCTCATCGAAGTGGGCTTCCTTCGAGAACTTGGACGACTTGACTAAGTGTGGTCTGGGTCCTGTGCGGACCACACTCGCTGCACGGTGGCCGCACTCACGCTTGCGATCTTGGCCATCGACCGGCAACTCTAGCGAGTATGACAGTCGGGCGTGGTCTACTGGGTCAGGCGAACGATATCGTCGATCCTCCCTGGGGGAATCTCGGGTATGTGACCTTGTCCGGAACGCACCAGTCCGAACTTGGCGAGTCCTCTCGCAGAAGTGGTGCCCCCAGGCCACCACGCTGGTCGGCGACACCTGAAGGCGCGTCGCGATGGCCGTGTTCGCCACGCACTGTGACCCAGTTCCTGTGCGTTATCTGGCTCGAACTTAAATTCCGCTAAGAGACTTGACACAGTGACGTGCCCGGACTAATCTTTTTTGAAATCAAATAAACAATCGAACGATCGATTGATTATGGGAAGTCTTTTGGGGGGTGAGTGATGTTGGGTGACGGCAAGAATGAGAGTGGCAAGGGAAGGGAAACGGAGCGGGAGATCTACGCGGCTGCAGTCGACCTGATCTCCGAGCGCGGTTTCCATGGCACGTCACTCCGGGCGGTAGCCGGTGCCGTCGGGTTGCAGATGTCCTCTCTCTATTACCACTTCCCGAGCAAGCAGGATCTCCTCGTCGAGATAATGACCCGCTCAATGCGGGATCTGATCTCCACGGTCGAGACAGCGATTAGCGGGCACCGTGATGAGGGTCCAATGGAGCGGCTTAAGGCTGCGGTTCGCGGCCACATCCTGTTCCACGCTGGTCGGAGGAACGAGGCGTTCATCCTGGACAATGAGATGCGGTCTCTTGAACCTGCGGGACGCAAGGCAGTGATGAAGATGCGGAACCAGTACGAGCAGATCTTCACCGAGTTGCTCACTGAGGGAAGCGAACAAGGTGTCTTCCGCTTCGGGGATACCAGGTTGGCCCTCTTCGCCCTAATGGCAATGTGCACGGGGGTGGCCGTGTGGTACCGCCCAGGAGGCCGGCTCTCGCTGGAAGATATCGCCGACGGTTACACGGATCTGTTCTTCCAAGGCATCGTGACCACGAGCGATAAAGCGTCAAGTGGCGCTGCGGCACAGAGTTCGGAGGCGAAGAAGTCAGGGCAGCGGGTCGTTCGCGTTGGTCGAGACGGCCAGTCGATTCGCGAAGGAGCGAAAGTGGCTAAGAGTGTCACCACTCGTAGGGTGGAGACGCGAAGGAGTAGCGGAGCATGAGCAGGTGCTTCGCCAACAACGGCCGGGGCGACGTGAGTTGCCGAGGTTCTTTCGGGGACTTTCGCAAGTTGCATGGGTCGAGCCGGACGTCGGAAACTCCGTTAGATATCGCCGGCGCGACGAACTTCCAAGACATCTCGCTGCCGCAGGCTGAACCTGGGTTGGGCGTGCTTGATCTGATTACGGACGAGCAGAGGGAGATACAGCAACGTTGCTCGCCAGGTGCAGTTCCTCCTTTTCCCGTTCAATCGAGGTCGTCTGCGCCGGAGTCAACGTCGCGCTCAAAGAGCGAAGTGCTTGGGTGGAACGCATCCTTGCGTCTAGACGTCGTATCTCGTGTTTCTAACTGCACTATGAGCCAGCGTGAGGAGATGGGGATATGACTTGGTCGACAGATCCCGTTGTCATCATCGTGGCTCCTACGGGGGCTGAGGTGACTCGGGAGCAGAACCCACACCTGCCGATTACTCCCGAGGAAATCGCAGACGAGGTGGCTTCATCGGCAAGCGAGGGCGCGTCCGTAGTTCACATCCATGCTCGTCTTAACGACGGACGACCCACCGCGGATCCTAATGTTCTACGACGGATCGCCGATCTCGTTCGAGAGCGATGCGACGTGGTGATTGGGATGTCCACCGGGGCCGAGGTTGGGATGAGCCAGGAAGAGCGGATTAAGGTACTCGACGCCCGGCCGGAAATTGCCAGCCTGAACTGCGGCAGCATGAATTTCGACAACGAGATCTTCGATAATTCCCCAGCGCTAATCGAAGCCCTGGCCAAACGGATGCAGGTCGAGGGGATCCGACCCGAGCTAGAGACTTACGACCTCGGGATGCTGGCCACGGTCGGGCGGCTCATCGGCCTGGGGCTATTGGACGAGCCGCCTCTGTATAACTTCGTGATGGGTGTTCGAGGTGGGGTGGCGGCCAGCCCCGAGAACCTGCTCGCGATGTTGCGCGAGCGTCCTCGGCTCGGACAGTGGACTGTTACTGGGATCGGGCGACACCAGCTTCCGCTCATGACGCTCGCCTGCGCGATGGGCGGACACATGCGGGTGGGCTTCGAGGATAACATCTACTATCGCAAGGGAGTGTTGGCCACGTCCAACGCCGAACTGGTGGCGCGGGCCCGGCGAATCGCTGAAGAGTTGGGACGACCTGTAGCCACTCCGGACCAAGCACGGGAAATCCTGGGGGTGGCCCGTGGGTGACAACGGTTTCCTCGACGTGGCGTGGGAGGGCCCGGTCGCGGTGCTCACCATCGGGCGCCCAGAGGTTCTCAATGCGCTCAACGGGGACCTGCTGGCACGCCTGATTGAGGTCCTCCGCACTGTTGGTGCCGATCCTTCGGTCCGAGCCATCGTGCTAACCGGCGCGGGACGGGCCTTCATGGCGGGTGCCGACGTTCGCCTGATGGTGAACGCGTCATTGTCGGAGTTTCGTCGTTTCGTCGAAGACATCCAGGAACTGACCCGCGTTGTGCGGGCCAGTTCGGTTCCCGTGATCGCCGCCGTGAACGGAGTCGCCGTCGGCGCCGGGTGCGAGATCGCTTGCGCCTGCGACATCCGCCTGGCGTCGCGAACCGCGGTGCTCGGCTTCCCCGAGACGCGGATCGGCCTGACCGTGACGAGCGGCGCCAGTTGGCTGCTGCCCCGGCTGGTGGGCAGGGGGTGGGCGCGTCGGATGCTGTTCACTGGCGAAACGGTGGAAGCGGACGAGGCGTACCGCATCGGCCTTGTGGACGGCGTGTGCGAGCCGGAGGAGGTGGTCGCGATGGCGGTCGCGCTTGGATGCCGACTTGCTGGTAGCGAACCCTTAGCTCTCCGACTGTCTCGCACGCTTTTGGACGCGGCCGAGGAGAGTTCGCTCGAAACTGCGCTCCATCACGAGGTGGAGGCCATCTTGTCCTGCGTTTCCGAGGGCCAGGCTCGGGAGGGCTTGGGAGCATTCCTCGAGAAGCGGGAGCCGAGTTATCGCGAGGCGCCCGGCGAAGGAGTGCGCTCATGAAGGCGCTCATTGGTGTGACCTCAATCCCGCGGCAGGCCCGTACGGGCTTCGACAAGGTATTGCCGCACGAGACGGTACCAGAGATGTACCTCAATCTGATCCGTGAGGCGGGGGCGACGCCGGTGGTTCTGCCCGTGCACCAGGAGTTCGATCCAGACTTGGTAGAGCGACTGGACGGTGTGGTCCTCACGGGGGGTGGGGATATCGATCCGTCCGAGTATCGGCGAGAGCGTTCACCTCTGACGGACGGGATCGATCCCCGGCGGGATCGCTTCGAGCTGAGTCTCACCCGCGCCGCCGTGGCACGCGATCTCCCGTTGGTCGCCATCTGTCGCGGGGTGCAAGTGATGAATGTCGCGCTCGGCGGTTCGTTGATCCAAGACATCGATGCGGAGGTTCCGGGGGCCTTGAGGCACCACGACTTGGAACGGTGGGACCGGGTCGTTCATCCTGTCCGGTTTGAGCCGGGAAGCCTCCTCGCACGCCTGCTGGGCGAAGAGATCGATGTCAACTCGATGCATCATCAGGCGATCGACGAATTGGGGGATGGACTGGTTGCGGTGGGTCGATCACCCGACGGATTGGTGGAAGCCGTGGAGGCTCCCGACCTCCACTTCGCCGTTGGGATCCAGTGGCACCCTGAGTGCCTGGGTTTCGAGCACTCTGGTTTCAAGTTATTTCGTTTTTTCGTTGATGCTGCAAGGAAGGTTCGAACATGACCGATACTCTGGGCCGCACCCCCACGCTCTGCTACATCGATGTCGGCGGGACGTTCACCGACGCGTTCATCGTGGACGCCGAGGGCGACTACGTCACTGGCAAGTCCCCCTCGACGCACGGCGACATGGCGAGCGGGTTCTTGGCGGCAATCGAGACTGCTTGTGCAAAGTGGGGGATGGAAGTTAACGACGTATTGCCGAGCCTGCAGGTGCTTGGCTACGGCTCGACGGTTGTTTTGAACGCCATCCTCACCAGGTCTGGGCGTACTCCAGGCCTGCTCACGACGAAGGGGTTCGAGAGCATTCTGTTGATGGAGCGTGGAAAGCAGACCTGGGTCGATCTGGACCGTGCGGCCCGTTTGCATCCGATGACTCACCGACACAACAAACCAATCGTGCCCCGGTCGCTAGTCCACGGCGTGACCGGACGGATTGATTGCCTGGGGCGCGAGGTCGTGCCGCTCTACGAGGACGAGGTCAGATCGGGAACTGAGGCGCTTCTAGATGGTGGGGTCGATGCGATAGTCGTGTGCTTCCTCTGGTCGTTCCTCAACCCCTCTCACGAACGGCGAACCGCCGAGATCATTGCTGAGGTAGCGCAGAAGCGGGGGTGCGAGGTACGCGTCGTGACCTCCGTGGACGTCTCACCAGTCATCCGTGAACTCCCCAGGATGAACGCCGCGATTCTTGAGGCGTATACGGGCGACATTGCACGCGGCGCATTCCGCGATATGCAGGCTCGTCTGGAGGAGCGGGGGTTTCGCGGGGAACTGCAGATCATGCAGTCGACCGGCGGCCTCGCGCCAGCGGTGCACGTGAGGGGGGTCGATACCGTCCAGTCGGGGCCGGCTGGCGGGGTCATCGGTGGGCGTTACATCGGAGAGATCTACGGGTTCAACAATATGATCACCACTGACGTCGGTGGCACCAGTTTCGACGTGGGCGTGGTGTCGGGCGGGGTCCTGAACGTGAACCGCGAATCGAGCGTGGCCCGGATGCTTCTTGGCATTCCGATGGTCGAGATCCTGTCGATCGGGACTGGCGGCGGCACCATCGCCCGGATCGAGGCGCTAACACACCGTCTGGAGATTGGCCCGCAGTCAGCCGGCTCGGATCCCGGACCGGTGTGTTATGGCCGCGGGGGGACCGAACCCACTGTTACCGATGCTGACCTTGCGCTGGGCTACTTGGATCCTTCCTACTTCATCGGGGGCCGCATCAAGCTCGATCTCGAGGCCGCTCGGCGGGCTATCAAAGAGCGCATTGCTGAGCCGCTGGGCATGAGCGTGGAGGAGGCCGCGGAGGGCATAAAGACCATTGCTGATGCGAAGATGCGCGACGCGATTTCAGGGCTGATCGCCACCCGGGGCTTCGAACTTTCTGACTATCATCTCCTCGCTTTCGGCGGAGCTGGTCCTTCGCACATGGCCGGGTACACGGAGGGGCTGAAGCTCGCCGGTATCATGGCGTTCCCGTTCTCCGCAGCATTCTCGGCTTTCGGTGCGGCGGCCGCCGATTACGAGCGCCACTACACGCGGGCGATGAACGTGATCGTTCCACCGGAGGCCTCCGATGAGGTGAAGGTGGAATTGGGCTCTCAGATCACTCGGGTGTGGAGAGAGTTACGCGAACAAGGTCTCGCACAAATGCAGCGGGAGGGTTTCGATCCCTCCGTCGTTCAGTTTCGTACACTGGCCATGATTCGCTACGGGCGGCAGTTGAACGACCTGATCGTTGACTCGCCAGTCGAGCAGCTGGAAACCTCCACTGACTGGGACCGCCTCATCGAGACATTTGAGAAGCTGTATGAACGCATGTACGCAATCGCGGCGAAGTATCCGCAGGCGGGCTACGAGATACTCGAAGTCGGTGTGGTGGCCTACACCGAGAAGATTCGCCCGAAGCTCCGGGCGGAGGCGTTGGGCTCCGCCAAGCCGCCGGACGATTCTCTGAAGGTCCCGCGGCAGGCCTGGTTCGGCGGCGGCTGGCGCGACGTGCGGGTGTTCGCGATGACTCAGCTTCGCCCCGGTAACGAGCTCTCGGGCCCGGTCATTATTGAGGATTCCACGACCACGCTGGTCGTGCCACCGGGGCGGCGGATTCGCCTAGACGAGTACCGGACAATGTGGATGGAGGAAGCATGATGATGTCACTCAAAGATCGGCTTCTCGAACGAGACCGACGGATGGCCGAATTGGGCCGGTACGAGGAAAAGCTCGAGTTGAAGGAGCGCGATCCGATTCGCTTCGAACTGCTGTACTCGAAGATGGTCGAATCGGTGACCAGCGCGCACGAGGTGGCACGTCGGGTGTCGGCTTCACCCATGAGCCGCGAGTTGGGAGAGATCATCTTCGGCTTGTACACGCCCGAGGGGGATGCTGTCGCGCTGTCGCGTGGGCTCCTCATCCACGTCAAGACGATGAGCCGGATGATTAAGTGGATGATCGAGAACGGTTACGAAGACGATCCGGGCTTCGCCGAGGGCGACCACTACTTCAACAACGACCCCTACATCGGCGGGGCGCACTGCCCGGACCAGATGATTGTCACCCCCATTTGGTGGGAAGGTGAACTGGTCGGGTGGGCCGGAGGTCTCACGCACACGCCGGAGACCGGAGGCTCCGAGCCTGGCGGGTTCATCCCGTTCGCCCGGTCGCGCTTCGACGAGGGGCTGTTCTTGCCGTGCGTGAAGGTGGCGGAGAATGACAAGATCAAACGTGATCTCGAGGTGCTCGTGGAGCGCGGGATCCGCAGTCCGATCTACTGGCTCACGGACAACCGGGCAAAGATCACCGGGAGCCAGATCATCCGCGAGGACGTGAAGGGCCTCATTGGACAGTTCGGCGTGGACTATTTTGCCAAGGCCTGCCGAGAGTACATCGAGGACACACGCCTCGCGGCGGAGCAGCGCATCCGTAAGGTCCTGCCCCCGGGAACCTACCGTGAGGTCAGTTGGCGAGGCAGCATGATGCCGGGTGACGAGACCTTATTGCACGGCCCGGTGGCGATGACGGTGACCCGAGAGGGACGGCTGAACTTCGACTACGAGGGGATGTCACCAGCTGGCCGGCACCCGTTCCAGGGCACGCTGCCCACGATCGAGGGTCTCGTGATGAACGTCGTCATTCAGAATCTCTTCTACGACCTCAAGCACAACGAGGGCGTGCTGCTCAACATCGGTCTGAACGTCCCCAAGGGGAGTGCGGGGAATCCGTCCTCGATCTTCTACCCCACTGCGTTGTGGGGCATTACGTACGGAGCTGGCCTGGCGTCGGGCCAGGCCATCAGTCGTGCTTACTACGCGAAGGGGTACCGCGAGGAGGTTCACGCGACGAGCGCGCTGTCGTCGGCCTACACGGCTGGGGGCCTAGACCAGTACGGCCGGCCATTCGGAGCCCATAACTTCGAGTTCGCGGCGGCCGGACTATTTGCCACGGCAGTGATGGATGGCCTGGACACCGCTGGCGTGGAATTCAACCCGGAGGGCGAAATGGGCGACGCCGAGATCTGGGAGCAGATGTTGCCACCCGTGTATCTTTCGCGGGAGATTCACGTGGACGGCGGCGGTTACGGAAAGTACCGCGGCGGGAACGGCGTCATGTCGCTGTACCTAGTGTCTGGAACAAAGGACATCGACATCGGAGCGTTCGGCGCCGCTCCAATCTACTCCGCGCCCGGCTTGATGGGCGGCTACCCGGCGGGTGCACTGTACATGTGGGTCGGGAGCCGGACGAACATGCACCGGTTGATCGCCGAGGGGCGCCCCATTCCGTCTGGGGAGGGTGAGGACCCTGCCCACCCGGACTTCGTAGAAATGGTCGAGGCCCGGTGGGAGTTGATTCCCGGCGCCAACCGGTCGGCCCAGCCGGCCCGAGAGGGCGATCTGTTCACGGCGATGACCGGGGATGGTGGCGGTTTCGGCGACCCGATCGAGCGGGATCCCGAACTGATTCTGCGCGATCTAGAGAACCAGGTGACGACGCACTGGACGGCACGGCATGTGTACTGCGTGGCGATTGATCCGGAGACAATGGAGGTCGACGTCGCGGCGACCGAACAGTTGCGACGGAAACAGCGCGAAGAACGCCGAAGCGTAGGTATGCCGGCGCAGCAGTACAAGGCTCGCGAGCGGGAAACAATCCTGCGCGGCGACCTCGCCAAGCCGACCGCTCGGATGTTCCACGCGGTGCTCGGTTCCTCCGAGGCGTTCCGCCGAGCATTCCTCGAGTTCTGGGGACTGCCAGAGAGCTGGGAGATGACCGACCCGGATCGCGATGATGAGGAGGTGGAGTGATGCCCGAGTACCCGGACGAACTGATCAGGGACCTCCTTCGCGATGGACTGTCCAGCGAGGAACTCGAGGGGCTACAGCGCCAGGACAAGGATGAAGACCGCTTCGAGCAGGTCCTTCGACTGGAGCAAGAACGCCTCGAATGGCCGGAGCGGATTCTGCTGTGCTTGCAGGCGCATTTGTACGTCGTGGAAAAGGACGATGGTTCGAAAGTGGTCCGCTGTGATTGTGGTCAGGAGTTCGGGGACTACCAGAGGAACTGGAAGGAGTCAGCGCTCGTCTTCGAGCGAGCAGGCGCAGATGCCGATGCTATCTATCGTGGCCCGAGGGTCGCTGATCCGGACTGGAGCATTCTGAGGGAGTTCTACTGCCCGGGGTGTGCGACCCAACTCGACGTAGAGGTTGTGCCTCGAGGCTATCCGTTCATCTTCAACGTTGAGCTCGACCTAGGAGCAGTCGAATTGAGGAGACAATGAAACTTCCTGTCGCGACAAAAGACCCCGAGGCGTTTGCCCGATGGTGCGAGGCTGAAGGCATTCGCACCGTTGTCGCCGGAACGGCTGACCTTCATGGGATTTGGAGGGGGAAGCGGTTTCCCATCGAGGAGTTCTTGGCCCGTCTCGATCACGGTTTCGCCTTTAGCGACGTGCTCTTGGTGGTAACGCACGCCGAGGATGCCGACGACGGGCAGGAGTTGGTCGAGCCGCCCGGTGGGGAAACGTATCCGTTTTATTTCCCTCGTAAAGAACAGGGCTTTCCCGACATCTTCGTCGTACCCGACCTCTCCTCAGCGCGGCGTTTGTCCTGGCACGAGGGGACGGTCGGCGTCATGGGGGACTTCCATAAGGCATCGGGTGATGTAATTCCGATTGGGTCGAGAAACGTCTTGCGAAAGCAGATCGAGCGGGCTCGCTCCCTGGGCTTCGAGCTCAACGTGGGTCTCGAGTACGAGTTCTTCATCTTCCGAGGCGACGTTGATGCTCTCGCCGAGTCCGGGTGGCGCCTCGAGCCCCTCTACGCTCGGCCCTACACGTACAGTGTCTACCGCGGAGGTCTGGACGAGGAGCTCATCGGCCAGATCCGCCGTCATATGGCGGATGCCGATGTGACGATCGAAGCTAGTAACCCCGAGACTGGCCCCGGCCAGTACGAACTCAACCTGCACTACGCGGAGGCCCTCAAGGCCGCTGACGACGGCATCATCTACAAGAACGGGATAAAGGAGATCGTCGCCCAGCACGGACTGATGGCTTGTTTCATGGCCAAGCCGAGCGGCAAGTGGGCCGGATCATCCTGTCACATCCATCAATCGCTCTGGGACGTTGAAGAGGGCAAGAACGTGCTCTTTGACCATGCTCTCGGACACGGTCTCTCAGAAACCGGACGGCACTACATCGGCGGTCTCCTTGCTACCATGCGTGAGTTTACGGCCTTGTTTGCGCCGACTCCCAACTCGTACAAGCGCTTCGTCCCATACTCGTGGGCGGGGACCAGCGTAAGTTGGGGTCACGACAACCGCTCTACCGGCATCCGAGCGATTTCGGAGAACGCTACGGGTACAAGAGTAGAGCATCGGCTTCCGGGAGCGGACACAAACCCGTACGTCGCGATTGCTGCGTGCCTGGCCGGTGGGTTGTACGGCATAGAGCACAAGTTGGAGCCGCCTGAGGCTTACGGGGGCGATGCGTACGCCACGGATCAGTTCGAGTCTGTTCCACAGTCGTTGGACGAAGCCCTTGACCTTCTCGAAAGAAGCGGGGCTGCTCACGAGATGTTCGGCGAGGACTTCATTCGGTACTACGTGATTATGAAGCGGTTCGAGGTCGAAAAGTATCGCCTACAAGTTTCGGATTGGGAGGTTCGTCGGTATGGGGAGATGGCGTGAGGCCTAATCCAAAGGGTCGTACAACAAGATGAGACAGGGCTCCGCTGCTGCGAGTGACTGTGGAAGGGAATAGGAACAAATGGCACGAGAAGAGGAATTGATGGCACGAGAAGAGGAACAAATGGCACGAGAAGAGGCATTTCTCCGCGTAAGGATCGCCGCGACTGACGCGCACTACGGGGGAGGTCTTGTGGCTGGAGCGAGGATTCTCGAGTTGTTCGGTGACTTAGTGACCGAGATTACGGTCCGTCACGACGGCGACGAGGGGTTGCTCCGAGCTTACGAAAACGTGGAAATCTTCGCCCCGGTGCGTAGCGGCGACTACATCGAGGCCCGGGGACGGCTGGTGGCAGTGGGCAACAGCTCGCGGAGGTGTGAGTTGGAAGCATACAAGGTGATTGCGGCGAAGCCTGACCTTGGAGAGTCGGCGGCAGAGGTGTTGGATGAACCTCTGTTGGTGTGTAAGGCAATTGCAACAACCGTCGTCATGAAGCACCTTCAGCGCGTCCGTGCCGGGCAGGTCGTTGCGTAATGGTTATGCGGTCGCCTACTCGCGCTGGGGGATGATGAGCCTTGATCCGCGTAGGGAGGGAGAGGACAAATGGAGACCTTGAATAGTCTCGGTAAATTCGTATCGCTTCAGCAAGAGGGGTGGCTGAAAAGGAACGCTTGTTCATCTCTTCAGCTTGTTGAGGTGGTGACGCTAGACGGAATCCTCGCCGACGAGCCTCGCTCCCCCGAGATCGGGTGGGTGTCATGAGTAAACTCGACATCGTCGGTATCGGCGAGCTGCCGCCGCTCGGAACGCTCCCCGAACGAATGCTCGCTCAAGTTGTGCGCCAAGATCGGTTCGGCGACCCCCTTACTGCCTTCCGCGTCGAGGAGGTGCCCGTGCCTACTCCCGGGCCCTACGAGGTCATCATTGCGGTGATGGCCGCCGGCGTGAACTACAACAACGTCTGGGCCGCCCGTGGCGTGCCGATCGATGTCATCGCCGTACGTCAGCGCGCCGGTGCGCCCTGGGACTTTCACATCGGAGGCAGCGACGCGTCGGGGATCGTCTACGGGGTCGGTGACGCGGTGACGAAGGTGAAGATCGGAGACGAAGTTGTTGTCCATCCCGGCTGGTGGGACGCTGAGGACCCCTGGGTCCGCTCCGGACGCGATCCCATGCTCGCTCCGTCGGCGAGAATCTGGGGATACGACGCGGCAAACTTCGGTTCGTTTGCGCAATTCGCCCTGGCGCAGGAGCATCAGATCTTGCCCAAACCTCCCCAATTGACGTGGGCGGAGGCGGCGGCGCCAAACCTGGTCGGTAGCACTGCGTATCGGATGCTGTTCGGCTGGCCGCCGAACACAGTGTCTCCCGGCGACATCGTGCTGGTTTGGGGCGGCTCGGGGGGCATCGGGTCCCAAGCCATTCAGTTGGTGAAGTACGCCGGTGGTATCCCTGTAGCCGTCGTGTCGGACGACGCCCGCGGTGAATACTGCAAGAAGTTGGGAGCTATCGGTTACATCAACCGACGGGACTTCGACCACTGGGGAATTCCGCCGCATTGGGATGATGCCAAGGGTCAGAGTGAGTGGTCGGCCGGAGCCCGCGCTTTCGGCAAGAAGATCTGGGAGATTGTTGGAGAGCGTCGCAACCCGAAGATGGTGATCGAGCATCCTGGCGAGGCGACCATCCCCACGAGCATGTTCGTCTGCGATGGGGGGGGCATGGTGGTGATATGCGCGGGCACCACCGGCTATTCGGCCATGGTCGACTTACGTTACTTGTGGGTGCTTCAGAAGCGACTCCAAGGGTCTCACGGGACCAACGACGACCAAGCGTGGGCCTACAACCGGTTGCTCCACGAAGGGGCGATCGATCCATGCGCGGGACAGGTTCTCCCCTTCGAGGATCTTGCTCGCGCGCATCATGACATGGCCGAAGGCATCGAGGTCTTTGGTAATCGCGTTGTGCTTGTCGGTGCAGTTGAGGCTGGGCTGGCGACGGGATGAAATGCCTCCCGTGGTCGTGATCGCGACCATGCTTGGCATGGATCCAGAAGAGAGGGGGAAGTGGTAGCGAACAACCGTATTTAGTAAGAGCAGAAGATAAGGGATTTTGGGCTACTCCGGCTTACGGACAGCCACTAACAACTATTTTGGGGGGCACTCATGTTTCAACCTGTTATGTCTTTTGGCATTGTTGCCAGCACATCTTTCTGTGCAGGACCAAGCCCATGTTGAGAAACTCTAAAGCCAATGATCCTCTTGGATCAACTACATCACCTACCAACGTTGAGCCAGGACGTGTGGCTGGTTCGGGGGAGCTGAAGCGCTCTGCACTTTCGGGACCACAGATGCTCATCGTCGCAATTGCTGCGACCGGCCCGATGGCTGGTATCGCCCTCAACCTTGGCCCAATGGCTTCGTTTGCAGGCGAGACGTTCATACTTTCATTTGTATTCAGTCTCGTCGGCGTATTCTTGCTTAGCCTTTGTTTTCAGCAGTTCGCGCGGCACTACCCGAGCTCCGGTGGGCTCTACGCATGGAGCGTGCAGGCATTTGGCAAGTCTGCAGGATTCGTCTACGGCTGGCTTTTCGTCGGCTCCTATTTTGTATTTGCCGCAGCCGGCTTCGCCGTGTTAGGTGGATGGTCGAATGAATATATTCAATCACTCTTCGGAGTTGGGATCCCGTGGTGGGTCTTCAGCGGCCTGGGGCTCGCCTACACGGTCTTCTTTGCGTATTTTGGGATTAGGCGAAGTGCAAATGCCTCGTTTGTACTCTTGGCCATCGAGATTATCGTTGCCTTGGCATTCGCCGCGTTTGTATTTATCCATCCCAGTCACGCAGTAACGCGATTTACACTGAAGCCATTCCTACCGTCCTCAGCGTTGGGAGGATGGTCCGTCGTTGGACTTGCCATGACCTACTCTGTTCTATCTTCGGTGGGTTTTGAAACTGCATCTACCTTGGGAGAGGAAGCAACAAACACACGGCGAACAGTAGGACGCTCGATGGTTGGGGCGGGCCTGATTACTCAGGTGTTCTTCATTATCACCGCCTATGCCTACCTCATTGGGTATGCCAACAACTCGAAATTCAGCAAGGATCCGGCGCCGCTGCTTTCGCTCGCGACGCAACACGGCAAGACTTGGACTTCATTCGTAGTCTTGGCAGCGCTAGCGAGCATGATCGCGTTCTCACAGATGGCGTTCAACGCTGGCACGAGGGTCATGTATTCCCTTGGACGTGAAGGTGTCTTGCCTCATGCACTGGGGCGGACCCACGCTAAGCACGAGACACCATATGTAGCAATCTTTGCAATGGCACTTCTCTGCATGGTCCTTGCGGTACCGCTCGTATTGGCAGTAGGTGCCTTCTATGTGTGGTACTACATTGGATTCCTAGTTGGAATCGCCTTCCTGGTGCTCTATGGGGTTATTGCATTGGGCCTTATTTCGACGGCACTTCGAGACAAGAAGGCTTTTCCAAAGGTAAATCCGATTAGTCACGTTGTAGTTCCAATATTGACGGCGGGCTTCATGTTCTATCCGCTATACCGAACAGTTGTTCCGCTGCCAACGGGCGTGTACAGGACGCTTCCTCTGTATTTGATCGGTTGGATAGTTGTCGGCGTGGTATTCCTCAGCTATTTGAAGAGCAAGCGGCCGGATGCGATCGAACGCGTAGGGTCCCTGATGGCCGGCGGAAGTCCAATTGCGGTGGAGAACGAGGCGAAGATTTGACAAAGAGACCAGTCAGATTAGTTGGTTGCCCAGTCGCTGAGCCGAAGGTATATCGAACGGATTGCGGCCCACCTGAAGTCGATATGGCTGGCGCATGACCGGGGCAAGACACTCCGTGCCGGTGGCTTTGGTGACGGGAGCCGGGTCGGGAATTGGCCGAGCGACCGCGATCGAGTTGGCCGGACGCGGTTACATGGTGGCACTGCTTGATCGTGATGAACGCGGCATCGCCGAGACCGAGACAGTGATCACCGCAGCGGGAGGCCAGGTGGAACCGATCCCGTGCGACGTCACCGACGTCGCACGGGTAGCCACCGTCCTCAAGGCCTTTACCGATCAGTACGACCGTTTGGACGCTGTTGCCGCGTGCGCGGGTATTGAGGTGCTGGGCGACGTCCTCACATTAGAGGAAACTGAGTGGAAACGGGCACTCGATGTCAATGCCACCGGCGTGTTCAATACCGCCAAGCACACCATGCCCTACCTGCTCGACGGAGGGGGAGCATTCGTCGCCGTCGCATCTGATGCCGGGGTGTTCGGCGCTCAAGGCTATTCCGCCTACGTCGCGTCCAAACATGCTGTCGTGGGCCTGATTCGCTGTATGGCACTGGACTTCGGGCCACGGGGTGTCCGTTCAAACGTGGTTTGCCCCTCATTCGTCGAAACCCCCATGGCCGATCGGATCTTCGCCGCCAGCTCCAGCGAGGACTACGACTTCTATCAGGCCATAGTGCCTCTAGGTCGATTCGCTCAGGCACGCGAAGTAGCACAGGTCATTGCACACTTGCTCAGCGCTGAGGCAAGTTACACAAACGGTCTCGTCTACAACGTTGACGGCGGTTCTACGGCTGGCTACTACCGGTCCGGGACTGCGAGTAGCCACATGTAGGGAGGCAATCCAGCGCGATCATGACGCCCACAACCGTTGGGCCTATACCGTCATCAAGTAAGGGCTGCTGACACTATGGGACTCAGGTTAGGTCTATATGTTAAGGCGGCTTTCAGCGCTAGGTCAAGCGCCTCGAATTCAACAAGGGTCATCTTGATGAGTGCTCGCTGACGACGGCGTCGGCGGTAGGTCCTTTTGATCCAGGTCACGATGGCGAGTTGCAGGTCCTCTCTCGTCTCCCAACGTCAAGTGTCGAGCACGTTGCTCTTCAGCAGTGAGTTGAACGGCGCATCGGAAATCAGTGGGGTGTGATGGTGGCGAGTAGATCCCAGTTGTGCTTGCCGGCGTAGACCAGGGCACGGACTCGGTAGTTGCGAAACCGACGAAAGCCGAAGGCGACTCGCTTCACTCATTTGATCAAGTTGTTGGCCGTCTCGGTCGGTCCATTGGTGAAGTGTGCTCGGTGCAAGGCGATGATCTGGTCGCGCCAGCGCGTCAGGGTTCGTCCCAGTGATCGAACCTCGGCCGGCCACGAGGGATCGTCCATGTCACGGATCAGCTCGTCGATGATTCGGCCGGCGAGTTCGTAGTCCTCGACCGCGCAGGGCTCGCGGACGACCTCCTTGGCGTTGTAGCAGGCGGTCACTTCGCCCCGTGAGTCGCCGGCATGCAACATACCCATTAACTTCTCCTGGCTCTTCTCATCGAGGCGCTCGGCGGCCATGATGAGAAGACGCTTCGCCCGGTGTCGTGGAGCGGCACCACCCCCTAGGGACCTGGGCTACAACAACCTGCACGTCGTGACCGACCACTTCGTCGGCGCGTGCGTGACGACAACCTCGTACCCGATGTGGAAGCTGTGCTCGTGCCCGAACCTGCCCTCGTTCTCGGTCGCTACCACGTACTCCAACAACTACACCCAGATCTACGAGGGGACCAATCAGATCCAACGCGTCGTTGTGGCAAAGCACCTGTTGAAGTAGGTTCAAACCATAGAATACCAGGCGATCCGGAGCCATGGGCGAGGGAGCAGCCGTCGGGTCGGCTGACCCGGTCACGCCGGCCACCGCGATTCGTGGTGACATTCGTGGTGACGGGCTTGACCGGGTGGGCGCGTGGGAGGGCCGGCGAGGCCCACCGGTCGCCGTACAGCCTACATCCCGCCCATGCTGCGCACCTCGCGGCGAAGGGTGCCGCTGGTGAGCCTCGCGATGCGCATGGGCCACGCGAAGAAGACGCTCATCGACCACGCTTGAAGGCCGGGGGTGGTGGGCGAGGGGGGACTTGAGGTCCCCCGGAGGTCCTTTCGGACCCCTCGACCACTTCTCGACTGACCCGCACCCGGTTAGGGGCGTGGTTGGTCATGGGTGGAGGATAGCGCGAGGGCGTGACGCGACGTTGGCGGCGCCGGCCCGGTGATTGCTTGCGGAACCGGTAGTAGTCGAGCTGGGCGAGTCGGATGCCTTCTTCGAGTTCGGACGCAGATACGACCGGGGCGGCACCAATGCCTATCGACGATGCCGCCAGTGGCGAAGGCCCATCGCAGCTCGCCGTCAGGTCCCAGTGCGTAGAAGTTCCCGTCCGTCGACCCGATGTACGCGGTGCCGTGCGCGTCGAGCACGGGGGTCGTGAAGATCCCGCGCGCGCTTACGAACGACCACGGCCGGTCACCCGGGTACTGCGCTCGATGGGTCGTGGCGTCGGTGTTCCGACGGTCGTGACGCGTCTGGGGCCACGGTGATTCCAGGGCTTCAGGAACTGTCGGTACGGGTGCGCGATCGTGTACCACGTCGTCAGGACTAGCAGAGGGCCGCTCCCACCGCTCGAGGTACGGGCGTGGTGGGCCCTCGGCTCGCTCGGGCGGGTGCCTCACTCTCTTCGCCGTGAACCTCCATCTGCCGCTCACCCGGGGGTCGTTCTTCCCAGGAGGTAGCGATGATCCGGGGCCGGGTCCTCCACATCGCGGTCGCTCCGACCAAGAAGTCGACCATCACCTCGCCGTACAGTGGCGGTGGGACTAGCCCTTCACGGATGGAGTCGAGCGGTGACGCACCCCCGGCGGTTCAGGTTCGGCGTGGAAATGATGAAACCGTTCGACGCCACGACCTGGGCCGAGTCGGCCCGCAGGCTCGAGGACCTCGGCTACTCGACGTTGTTCGTCCCGGACCACTTCGAAGAGGGCTATGGGCCGATCACCGCAATGGCCGCCGCAGTGGCGGCCACCGACTCGCTACGAGTCGCGAGTGCCGTCTTCGACCCGGACTTCCGCCATCCGGCGGTGTTGGCCAAGGAGATGGCGTCGATAGACCTGATCTCGCGCGGTCGACTCGAGGTCGGGCTGGGCGCGGGCTACATGGTTTCGGACTATGCAGCGGCGGGGATCCCCATGGACCCGCCGGGAGTGCGCGTCGACCGGTTGAGGGAGTACGTCGACGTTCTGCGCGGACTGTGGGGCTCGGGACCCTTCTCCTATCGAGGTCATCACTACACCATCGACGCTCTCGAAGGGGTCCCGGCCCCCTACACCGATGGCGGCCCACCGATCCTCGTCGCTGGCGGCGGACGGCGCATGCTGACCTTCGCGGCGACCCACGCCGACATCATCGGGGTGAACGTGTCACTGCCGACGAGCGACGCGAGGGCCGAGGCGACCCGCGACGGCATCCCCTCGAGGATTGACGAGAAGCTCTCGTGGATACGCGACGCCGCGGGCGAGCGGTTCGGCGACATCGAGCTTCACGCCTGGGTGCGCTTCGCGCACGTCACTCCCGACGCGATGTCGCTGGTCGCCGAGCTGAGCGGGCTCTTCGACGCTGACGTCGAGGACGTGCGATCGTCACCGATAGTGCTTGTCGGTGACGTGGGCGAGATCGTCGAGCGACTCTACGAGCGGCGGGAGCGCTGGGGGTACTCGTACTTCACGATCCTCCAGCCCGTGGCGCACGAGTTCGCCGACGTCATCGCGCGGCTCGTCGACTGAGCCCTTCGCGTTCTCGTCGACGGTCGTCGAACTCCGAGCTCAGGCGCCGCGAACGTATCTCGCCAGCAGCCGGTCGAGCAACTCGAGTTGACGCTCCGGCGGCACCGACGCCGGGAAGTGGACCCTCTCGACGCTCGCGCCGTCGATGAGCACGAGCAGTTCCTGGGTCGCGACTCCCAGGTCGAGGCCCTCGATGAGGGCTCCCTCGGCGAGGGCCTCGTCGAGGTGGCCGCGCAGTCGCGTGCGCAGGAGGTCGACCTCGCGGTCACCGAGCTCGGAGAGACGCTCGTCGGACAGGAGACGACCCCAGAAGCTCACCTCGATGCGCGCCTCGATCTCGCGCTCGGCGTCCAGGGGCAGGGCCTCGAGCATCGCGATGCGCAGCGCCTCGATCCCGGTACGACCCACCACCTTCTTCTCGGTGCGCTCGCGCACGCGCCGGTGCGAGAGCAGCAGCGCCGAGGCGAGGATGTCCATCTTGTCGTCGAAGTAGTGCGACAAGATACCTTGGGAGCAGCTCGCCTCGTTGGCGATTGCGCGCACGGTCGTCTGGGCGAGGCCGTCGCGCGCGATGACGCGCCACGTGGCCTCGAGGATCTCGTCCTTGCGGGCCTCCCAGTCGACGATCTTGGGCAACGATCCTCCTCGTGCTCGACGCCAACCGCCGAGCCACACTCGACGGTCTGGTGCGGCCACCATACCCGCTCAAGATTGATTTTATTCGGTCATCCGTATAACATCCCGTGCAGGTCGGGACCGACCAGGGGGACGCCATGGGACGAGACGCATACGACGGCGAGGCAGTGGCCGCGGCGCGCGCCGACCTCGTCGACTACGGCAACCGGCTGATCACCGACGGCCTTGCGGTGGGGACCGCGGGCAACCTGAGCGTGCGGGTGGGCGACGTCGTCGCGATCACCCCGAGCGGTGTGCCCTACCGCCAGCTCACCGTCGAGGACATCTGCGTCGTCGCGTTCAGCGGCGAGCAGCTCGACGGGCGCGCGGCGATCTCGTCGGAGTGGCCTATGCACTCGGGGATCTACGCCGCCACCGACGCCGCGGCCGTCGTGCACACCCATTCCCCGGAGGTCGTGGCGCTATCGATCACACGCGACGAACTCCCGGCCGTGCACTACGCCATCGTGGGGCTCGGTGGCCCCGTGCCCGTGGTGGGCTACACGCGATTCGGTTCCGACGGCCTGGCCAGCGGAGCGGTCGGCGCCCTGAAGACCCGAACAGCGGTGATCCTACAGAACCATGGCGCGGTGACGCGCGCGGCGACGCTCGCCCAGGCCTACGAACGGGCCCTCCTGCTCGAGTGGCTCTCCCAGGTGTACCGCACGTCGCTCGACTACGGGGCGCCGAGGATCCTGAGCGCCGAGGAGCTCGCCGAGGTCGAGGACGAGGTCCGCCGGCGACGCTACGGGGGGCTCACCGGGGGGAAGGGGGGCGCGTGAGTACCGTCGCCGAGCGGCGCTACGTGGTCTGTGTAGGCGTGCACATCCTCGACATCCTCGGCCGGCCGGTGACGATGATTCCGCCGGGCCAGCACTCGGTGATCATCGACGAGATCCGCGCCACGGCGGCGGGAACGGCCGCGGGCGCGAGCGTCGATCTCGCCAAGCTGGGCCACCGCGTTCGCAACGTGGGGGCGATCGGCGACGACATGATCGGCGAGATCGTCGTGAAGCTCCTGAACGACCACGGCGTCGAGACGGACCTCATCAGCCGCATGGCGGGCCGGGTCACGTCGGCGACGATCCTCCCGATCCGGCCCAACGGCGAGCGACCGGCCCTGCACGTGCCCGGCGCCAACGGCGTCTTCAGCGCCGACGACCTCACCGACGCCCAGCTCGACGCGGTGGTCACGGCGGCCGGGGTGCACTTCGGGGGCCTTGACGCCATGACCGCTCTCGACCCAGGGGCGCTGGCGGAGGTGGCCAAGGAAGCCCGTTCGCGCGGCGCGATCGTCACGATGGACGTCTTACGCAACGGCGATTCGGTCTCGCTGCGCTCGCTCGCTCCGGTGCTCGCCCACACCGACTGGTTCTGCCCCAACGAGGAGCAGCTGCTCGGCCTCGCCGAAACCTCCGACCTACGCGAGGCCGCCCAGCGTGTCCTCGCGATGGGGGTGCTGGGCGTGGCGGTGACGCGCGGCGAACACGGGTGCCGGGTGTTCACCGCGGGTGTCGACGAGTCGCTGCCCGCGCTCGACATCGAGGTCGTGGACACGACGGGCTGCGGCGACGGATTCGACGCCGGATTCCTCACCGGCCTGCTCGCGGGTCTGGATCCGGTGGCGGCGGCCTGGGTGGGCACCGTGTGCGGCAGCCTCATCGCCACGGGGCTCGGGTCCGACGCGGGGATCACCGGACTGGACCAGGTGGCGGGGATCCTCGAGGGCCTCGACGAGAGCGACGCGGCCGTTGCGGCGCTCGCTCTTCGATCAGTGATGTAGTGAGAGAGAAGGGGGACGGGCGATGACCCTGCAGACTAACGAGGTGCGCGACGCGAACGGTGACGAGAGTCGGCCCCACGACCACGAGCTGCGCGAGCGCGCCCAGCGCGTGATCCCCGGGGGCATGTACGGACACCTCAACATGGGCGCCATGCCGGCCGACTACCCGCAGTTCTTCCAGAGCGCGCGCGGCGCGCGGGCCACCGATGTCGACGGGCGGGAGTTCGTGGACCTCATGTGCAGCTGGGGACCGGTGCTGCTGGGACACCACCGCCCGGAGGTCGACGCCGCGGCGGCGCGCCAGGCGGCGCTCGGTGACTGCCTCAACGGACCGTCGGCGCGCATGGTCGAACTCGCCGAACGGCTGACCGGTGTGGTCTCGCACGCCGACTGGGCGATGTTCGAGAAGAACGGAACCGACGCCACGACCCTGTGCTGCACGATCGCGCGCGCGGCCACGGGAAAGAACAAGGTCCTGGTGGCGACCGGCGCCTACCACGGCGCGGCGCCGTGGTGCACACCGGTCACGTCGGGCACCACGCCAGAGGACCGCGCCAACCTCATCCGCTACACGTACAACGACCTTGGAAGTGTCGCGGCGGCCATGACCGACGACGTCGCAGCGATCATGGTCTCGCCCTTTCGCCACGACGCCGGGTTCGACCAGGAGCTCGTCGACCCGGAGTTCGCCCGCGGACTGCGCGAGATCTGCGACGCCTCGGGTGCCGCGCTCATCCTCGACGAGGTGCGCTGCGGGTTCCGGCTCAACTTCGGGGGCAGCTGGGAGTCGATCGGTGTCGAGCCGGACCTGTCGGCGTGGAGCAAGGCCATCGCCAATGGCTACCCGCTGGCCGCGGTCCTGGGCAACGACCGCTATCGCACCGCCGCCCAGAGCCTCTTCATCACCGGATCGTTCTGGTTCGCGTCGGTGGCGATGGCGGCGAGTCTGGCCACGATCGAAGTCCTGGCTTCGGAGGACGTGATCGGTCGCATGCAGCGCAACGGCCAGGTCCTGCGTGCGGGGATCGCCGAACAGGCCGAGCGTTTCGACTTTGAGATCAACCAGAGCGGACCCGTCCAGATGCCCTACCTGAGCTTCGCCGGTGACGCAGACCGCTCGGTCGGCTCGGCCTTCGCGGCCAGCGCCCTTCGCCATGGCGTCTACCTTCACGCGCGCCACAACTGGTTCGTCTCGCCGGCCCTGACCGACGACGACCTGGCCCAGGCGCTGGGCGCGACGGAGGCGGCGTTCGCCGAGCTGCGACGCACCGCGCCGCGGCCGCGGTGAAACTGCCCGCCTACGACGACCTCGCGTTCGACGCCGACGGCGCCCCGAGCGCGTGGGGGCTCTTCGGCCTAGACGACTCGATAGGCCGACTCAATCTCATCACGCCCGAGACGGTCCTCGCCGCGGTGGCGCTCGTGCGCCGCGGCGTGAGCTTCGGACTCGACGCCGCGCTCGACGCGTTCGACCCGCCGCTCGACGACACCCGCGCGCCGGCGCGCCACCGCGTCCTGCGCGGCGGCGAGACCGACGTCACCGACCTCGACGACGCGCTGGACGACTACTTCCCCCAGATCTCGAGCCAGTGGGACTCGCTGGCGCACATCGCGGCCCGGCCCGGCGTCTTCTACAACGGGCGCTCCCTCGAGGACATTGAGCGCGGTGCCAACACGATCGACCACTGGAACGCGCGCGGCGTGGTGACCCGCGGCGTCCTGCTCGACGTGGCGCGCGCGCCTTCGCACCCCCGTGACGCGGACCACGGTCCGGTCGCGATCTCGGTCGACGACCTCGAGGCGGCGCGCGAACGGGCGGGTCTGACCTACTCGCCGGGCTGCGCGATCGTGGTGCGCACCGGCTTCGTCGCGTGGTACGCAGGCCAGGACCACGCCACGCGCGTTGCGCTCAGCCAGCGTCTCGAGGCCCCCGGGATCGAGCACTCCGAGGCAATGGCGCGCTACCTGTGGGACAGCGGGGCCGCCGCGATCGTCTCGGACAGCTTCGCGACCGAGGTGTGGCCGCCGGACTTCTCGATCGACGCAGAGCCCTTCGGATTCCTGCACCGGGTGCTCATCGGACGCCTGGGCTTCGCCATTGGCGAGCTTTGGGACCTCGAGGCGCTGGCCGAGGACTGCGCGGAAGACGGGGTGGCCGAGTTCCTCCTCGCGAGCGCGCCCCTGCACCTGCGCGGCGGGATCGGATCTCCCGCTAACGCCCTCGCCCTTAAGTAGGGGGAAGGTTTTTTGTTGAACGTCCGACTTGCATACGGGGTCATCGCCACGTAGGCTCGCGCGAAGAGTGCAGTCGGACCCGGGGGTCCTTCAGGACCAGGTCCCCGAGCCGACCGAGACATGGGGGGATGTTGTGTCCAAGATGAACCACCACAGTGGCCGGATTCACCGTAGGGCCGTCGCCCTCATCGCGGCCGCGAGCGTCGCGGCGCTCGTGGTGGTGCCGTTGTCGGCCTCGGCCTCGACCGGCATCAACACGGCGTCGGCGTGCAAGGGCACCCCGGTCAAGGGCGGCTCACTCGTCTACGCGCGCCAGGCCGGCCCCGTGACCCTCAACCCCTTCTACCCCACGAACGGCAACGGCGACATCTTCGCCGACACGCTCCTCTACCAGGGGCTGGTCATGCCCGACCCCAAGGGCGCGACCCAGAACGTCGTGCCGGCCGTCGCCAGCAGCTGGTCGGTTTCGGCGGACGGCAAGACGTACCTGTTCCACCTGCGCCCCGGCATCAAGTTCTCCAACGGCCAGGCGGTGACGGCGGCCGACATCGTCTTCTCGCTCGACTACTTCGCCAACCCCAAGCTCGACGAGACCGCCGTGCTCTCGGGCGGCTTCAAGAGCGCGAGCATCGTCAACGCGTCTACGGTCAAGATGACCCTCTCGGCGCCCACGCCGGGAATCCTCTACAACCTGAGCATCTTCGACGCGATGATCGTGCCGAAGAACCTCGTCACCAAGCAGGGGACCAGCTTCTGGAACCACCCGGTCGGCACGGGTCCGTTCATGCTGAGCAAGTGGGTCCGCGGCTCATCGATCACCTTCGTGCGCAACCCCTACTACTGGGAGCCGGGCCTGCCGTACCTCAACTCGGTGACCTACCAGTACGCCTCGAGTGACAACACGCGCCTGCTCGACGTGCAGAACGGCCAGGCCCAGATCGCCGACGGCATCCCCTACTCCCAGGTCAAGACCATCCAGGCGAGCTCGAGCCTGACCCTCCAGTCGGCGAAGGTGCCCTACTGGGTCGGGTTGTGGCTGAACCACCAACGCAAGCCCCTGGCCGACCTCAACGTGCGCAAGGCCATGCAGTACGCGATCGACCGCCCGCTCATCAACAAGTCGGTCTACCAGGGCCTGGGCACCATTCCCAACAGCGTGCTGCCCCAGTTGAAGTACGACGCGCCCAACAGCGTCGTGAAGCCCTACTCCTACGACCTGAAGCTCGCCAAGCAGTTCATGGCCAAGTCGACGTTCCCCAAGGGCTTCTCGATCAGCCTGCAGTACCCGAGCGGCTACGCCGCCTACACCAACCTGGTGCTGATCCTGCAGTCGGAGTGGGCGGCCCTGGGCATCAAGGTGAAGCTGATCAGCGAGGACCAGGCGACCCAGACCGCGCTGTACATGAAGGGCAAGTACGACCTGACCTTCCCGTACGCCGAGTTCACCAGTGACGTGACGGTGCCCGACGAGTACGCCGCGTTCGTGACGGCCTACGGCGGGGGCGGCTATAGCTTCTTCTCGTGGTGGAACAACCCGAAGATCGCCGCGATGGTGACCAAGTTCACTCACACCGCGAGCGAGACCAGCCGCGCCACGCAGTGGCCGCTGATCCAGGCGGCCCTGATGGACCAGACGCCGTTCATCAACATCATCGACCTGCCGTTCCTCAACACCCACGGGAACAACGTGTGCGGCACCTACCTCAACCCACTGGGAGCGGACTCGCTGCAGTACACCTGGATCGCGAAGTAGTCGTCGCCTGCCGACGTGCGGTGGCGACCCGATGGACTAGACGCGTCGTGAGAGAGGACGGGTAGCCGGTGCTGGCCTACGTGGCGCGTCGAGTCGGGATCAGCCTCGTCCAGTTGCTGCTGCTCGCGTTCCTCGCCTTCTCCCTCATTCACTTCGTGCCGGGCAACCCGGTCTCGACGATGCTCGGCCCCCGCGCGACGCCCGCCGAGATCAAGCTCATCAGCGACAGCCTCGGGTTGAACCGACCACTGCCCAGCCAGTTCTGGCTGTTCCTCGAGCACCTGGTCACGGGGCACTTCGGCCAGTCGTTCACCTTCAGCCAGTCCATCTCGTCGCTGATCGGCCAGCGGCTGGTGCCCAGTCTCGCGCTCATCGCCTACGGGACGCTCGTCGCGATGGTGATCGGCGTACCGCTGGCGATTCTCGCGGCGCTGCGCATCGACCGTCCGGTCGACCACGCCATCCGCATCTTCACGACGGTGAGCTTCGCGATGCCGACCTTCTGGTCGGGACTGGTGCTGGCGGTCGTCTTCGCTCTCAAGCTCCACTGGCTGCCGATCTCGGGGTACGGGGCGGGGTTCTGGGGAATCGTGCGGTCCCTGACCCTGCCGGCGGTGGCGCTGGGACTGTCGCTGCTCGCGGTCATCGTGCGGACCCTGCGATCTAGCATCCGCCACGTGCTGAGCCTCGAGTACGTCGAGGCGACCCGGGCGCGCGGCTTCACGACCTGGCGGATCATGGCGCACCACGTGATGCGCAACGCCGTCATGCCGACGGTGACCGTGCTCGCGGTCAACGTGGGCTTCCTGATCGGCGGGACCGTGGTACTCGAGCAGGTCTTCCAGATTCCGGGGCTGGGCACGCTGCTCTTCCTCGCGGTCGAGCAGCGCGACTACCCGCTCGTCGAGACGCTGGCGGTCCTGGCGGGTTCGGTGGTGGTCTTCCTCAACCTGGCGACCGACCTCTTGCAGTTCGTGGTCGATCCGCGCGTGCGTCCGGGGGTCCACAGTGCTTGACCTGGAGAGCCGCGCGCGGATCGTGGGGCGGCGCCTGCGTCCGCGGCGCCTGTACAACTGGGAGCTGTCGGCCGGGCTCACGATCGTCGGGCTCTTGCTGCTCGCGGCGCTCCTCGCGCCCTACCTCGCCCCATACCAGCCCAACCAGGTCAGCGTGCTCGACAGCCTCCAGCCCCCGTCCTGGCATCACTGGATGGGCACCGACTTCGTCGGTCGCGACGTCTGGTCGAGGGTCCTCTACGGACTGCGCATCGACATGCTGGTGGTGGCCGTGATCACCTACCTGGGACTCATCGTCGGGGTGGTGGTGGGGACCGTCGCGGGCTACGTCGGCGGATGGCTCGACGCGATCATCGGGCGCCTCGCCGACACGGTGATCGCCTTCCCGTTCATCGTGCTGGTGCTCGCGGTCATTGCGATCGTCGGACCGGGGCTGAAGGGCGTGGCGATCGGGGTCATCATTGCCGGGTGGGCCCTCTACGCGCGCCTGGCGCGCTCGGAGATGATGGTGCTGCGCGAGCAGCCGTTCATGATGGCCACCAAGGCGCTGGGCTACTCGCACCTGCGCGCCATCTTTCGCCACGCGCTGCCCAACCTCGTGCGCACCAGCCTCGTCTATTCGACCGTCGACGTCGTGGTGAACATGCTCGTGCTCGCGGGCATGTCCTACCTCGGCCTCGGCCAGCAGGCCCCCGGCGCGGACCTCGGCTCGATCATCGCGAGCGGCCAGGGCTACCTGCTGAGCGCCTGGTGGATCACGACCATCCCCGGCGCGGTGCTCGTGCTCTTCGGCTTCGGTGTGAGCCTGATCGGCGACGGCGTGACGCGCGGCGGCCTCGCGATGGAGGCCCTGTGACGCAGCTGCTGCGTATCGAGGGTCTGCGGATCTCCTTCGCCCACCGCACCGGCTCGACCGACGTGGTGCGCGGGCTGGACCTCGAGGTGAACCAGGGAGAGACGGTGGGTCTCGTCGGCGAGTCCGGCTCGGGCAAGAGCCTCTCATGCCGCTCGATCATCCGGCTGATGCCCCCGCACGCCACGATGAGCGCGACCCGGGTTGAGTTCGAGGGCCGCGACGTGCTGGGACTGTCGCGCACCGAGCTGC
Organism: Acidimicrobiales bacterium; assembly: GCA_017883045.1. GTDB lineage: Bacteria > Actinomycetota > Acidimicrobiia > Acidimicrobiales > RAAP-2 > RAAP-2. Next base: position 14,142 of record JADGOJ010000008.1, on the reverse strand, counting down.
GCGCGCACCGTTCGCGCAACGTCGGGATGATCTTCCAGGACCCCTTCAGCTGCTTCGACCCCACTAAGCGGGTCGGCGAGCAGGTGGCCGAGACGCTGCGCGTGAACGTGGGTCTGGACCGAGACGCCGCGCGCGAGCGCGCGCTCGCGCTGCTGGCGAGCGTGGACATCGACCGGCCCGAGCAGCGCTTTCGCGCCTACCCGCACGAGCTCTCCGGCGGCATGCGCCAGCGCGTGATGATCGCCATCGCCATCTCGGCCGGCCCCAAGCTGCTCATCGCCGACGAGCCCACCACCGCGCTCGACGTCACCACCCAGGCGCAGATCCTCGCGCTAATCGAGCAGTTGCGCCGCGAGTCCGAGATGGCGGTGCTGCTCGTCTCGCACGATTTCGGCGTGATCGCCCAGGCCTGTGACCGCGTCGCGGTAATGTACGGCGGCCACGTCGTCGAGGCCGGTCCGGTCGACGAGGTCTGCGCCCAGCCCCGCCACCCCTACACCCGCGCCCTGCTCGAGTCAATCCCGAGCGTCGAGTCCGCGGGACGGCGCGTGCGCCGCGCCGGGATCCCCGGTCAGCCACCCAATCCGGCCGAGCTCGGCCCCGGATGTCCCTTCGCCGAGCGCTGCGCGCATGTCCGGGCGAGTTGCCGCGAGGTCGACATGTCCTTGATTCGCGTGACCGAGGGACACCTGACGGCCTGTCCCGTCGTCGCCGACTCGCTCGGCGCCGTTGCGACAGGGGTGCGCCCATGACCGGCGAGTCGATGCTCCAGGTGCGCGACCTCACGAAGCGCTTCGTGCTGCGCCGGTCGGTGGGCGAGTGGGTGCGACGCCAGCCCGGCGAGACCCACGCGGCGGTGAACGCGGTCAGCTTCGACCTCGCGCGCGGGGAGATCCTGGGCCTCGCCGGGGGTTCGGGCAGCGGCAAGACGACGCTCGCGCGAATGCTCATCCGACTGGTCGAGCCCGACGACGGTTCAATCGTCCTGGGCGGGCTCGACGTGCGCGCCCTTCGCGGACACGACCTGCGCGAGGTGCGGCGCCGGATGCAGATGGTCTTCCAGGACCCCTACTCGTCGCTCAACCCGCGGCTGTCGGTCGGCGCGGCGATCCACGAGGCCGGACGCGTCCATCACCAGCCCGGTAGCGAGGACGCCGGGCCCTTCGTCGCGCGCCTGCTCGACCTCGTGCGTCTGCCCGCCGCCGCGGCGGCGCGCCACCCGCGCGAGCTCTCCGGTGGTCAGCGCCAGCGGGTCGCGGTCGCGCGCGCGCTCGCCGTGGGTCCCGAGGTGCTAATCGCCGACGAGGCGGTGAGTGCCCTGGACGTCTCGATCCAGACCCAGCTGCTCAACCTCTTCCTCGACCTGCGCGACGAGCTCGGCCTCGCGATGCTCTTCGTCGCCCACCAACTCTCGGTGATCGCCGAGGTGTGCGACCGCGTCGCGATCATGCACCTCGGCGAGATTGTCGAAATCGGCCCGACCGCCGAGGTCTTCCACTCGCCCCAGGCGCCCTACACGCGCACGCTGCTCGCCGCGCACCCGCGCCCGATGGCGCTGGCCGACGCGACCGACCCGGAGCCGACGTGACGAGCGCCCCCACGCCGGCCGAGCTCGTCGCGCAAAAGGCCCTCATGGTGCGCCTCGAGACGCTGCGCCTGTCGCGGATCGCCGGCGCGGGCCACTACAGCGGGACCTTCTCGGCCGCCGAGCTGCTCGCCGCCCTCTACTACCGCCAGCTGCGCCTCGACCCGGCGAACCCGCGCTGGCCCGAGCGGGACCGCTTCATCCTTTCCAAGGGTCACGCCGCGATCGGCCTCTACCCGATCCTGGCCGACCTCGGGTACTTCGACGCGTCGCTGCTCGACTCGTACACGCGCCTGGGCAGCCCCTTCGGCGACCACCCCGACATGCGCAAGATCCCCGGCATCGACTTCAGCTCCGGGTCGCTCGGGCACGGTCTCTCGATCGGGCTGGGCATGGCGCTCGCCGGACGGGTCTCGCGACGCGACTACCGCGTCTACGTCATGGTGGGCGACGGCGAGCTCGCCGAGGGACAGGTCTGGGAGGCGGCGATGGCGGCCGGCCACTTCGGGGCGGGGCGCCTGGTGTGCCTGGTGGACCGCAACCGGCTCGGCATCGACGGGCCGACCGAGGACGTGATGGCGGCCGAGCCGATCGAGGCCCGCTTCGCCGCGTTCGGCTGGTCGTGCCAGCGTATCGACGGGCACGACGTGGACGCGGTCCTCGGGGCGTTCGAAGCGTTGGGTGACGCGGATTACGCGCCGCCCCAACTGATCGTCGCAGATACCGTGAAGGGCCGCGGGGTCGCGCGCATGGAGAACGACGTCAACTGGCACGTCGGCAACCTCGGTCCCGAGGACTACGAGGACGTGCGTCGCGAGCTGATCGAGGGGGCGAGTCGTGGCCACTGAGCGTCCTTCGCGCGAGGCGGGCCTCGACCAGAGCGAGGTCTTCCGGGGCGACCTGCGGGCGAAGGAGTCCGAGTCCGGGGTGACTCGGCGTTCGATTCCGGCCTTCGTCGCGGGCGAGGAGCTGGCCGACCTCGCCGACCACGACGGCCGCGTCGTGGTCCTCACGGCCGACCTCGCCTCGGCGAACCGGCTCAACGACTTCGCCGCCCGGCACCCGGAGCGGTTCTTCAACATGGGCATCGCGGAGAAGAACATGATCTCGGTGGCGGCGGGCCTCGCCTCGACCGGCCTCGTGCCCTTCGTGGGCACGTTCGCGTCCTTCGCCGCGCTGCTCGGCTACGAGCAGGTGCGTACCGACTGCGCCTACCCGGGGATGGCGGTGCGCGTGCTCGCGCACCACTCGGGGATGTCCCTCGGCTACTACGGATCGAGCCACCACGCCCTCGAGGACCTCGCGGCCATGCGCGCGGTGGCCGACCTCACGGTCGCGTGCGCCAGCGACGCCAACCAGTTGCGCGCCATGCTGCGCGCCTCGATCGACCTGCCCGGCGCGCTCTACCTGCGCCTCGGCCGCGGGCGCGACCCCGAGGTCTACGAGCGCGTGCCCGAGGACTTCCGCTTCGGCGCGGCGACCCGCCTGCGCGACGGGCGCGACGTCACGATCGTCACCACCGGCTCCGAGGTCCACCCCAGCCTCGCCGCGGCCGAGTTGCTGGCCACGCGCGGCCTCTCGGTGGGCGTGATCGACATGGCGACGATCAAGCCGCTCGACGTCGAGGCGGTCCGCGACGCGCAGACCTGCGGCGTGGTCGTCACCGTCGAAGAGCACAGCGTCATCGGGGGACTGGGCGGCGCCGTCGCCGAGACGCTCTGCGACCTGCGCTCGTCGGCCGCCCTCCTGCGCCACGGGGTGCCCGACCAGTACGTCGAGATCGGACCTCCTGCCGCGCTCTACGCGCACTACCGGCTCGACCCACCGGGCATCACCGAAGTCGTGTTGACGTTCGTGTCGAGTCTGGGTTAGTGCGACCGGGCGGTCCCCGCGCCTACGGGGGACCGGACAGCGCCAGAGGGGTGGATCGCCGGCTCAGGCGCGGAAGCCGTCGAGGCCGCCAGTCTCGATGACTCCTCATCGATTGTCACCATCGGCTCGGTAAACGTCCGCGCCAACTCGCCAAGTGATTCCGGCTGTCATCGATGCTCCTTCTTCGGGGTTCGAGCCTTACGTGGGGCGTGCGGAGATGGAACGATGACCTCGCACAAGCTTGTGCCGACAATTTCGCGACCGTTCATGCTCTGCCATGAACGGTCGATAGCCTTCCCAGCATCATCTACGCGTCGAACGTATGACTGAGACCCATCCCACGAGAGGAAGTGGTCGTCGGTGAAGGTGACCGCAGAGAACAGCGATCTGCGGCAGTTTCAGCGGAGCCTCAACGGACGTCCGCGCGAGACTGTTGGTTTCATGACACCAATAGAGAAGTTCACCGGACTCGTTGCGCTCACCAACTGACTCCGCCCAGGGTAGATTCGTGGGGTGATAGCGAAAATTCCTGGTGCTGGTCGAGTCATACACGGCCAAGACTCCTTGGTTTCGAGCCCCTTCAGGTCCACCACCCAGATCTACGAGGGGACCAATCAGATCCAACGCATCGTCATCGCCAAGCACCTGCTTCGCTAACAACGGCCCAACAATGGCACTGGTCTAGCGTTCCGGCTCATCCTCGCAAGTGGCGAAGGGCCGATTCTGGGCCCGTCCCTCGGACTTCAGAGTCCGTAGTTCGGCCGTGGGGCGCTTGCGGACCCTGCTGCCTTGCAGTCACCGCGACGTGACCCGACGTGAGCCGTGCTCGGAACGGGCACGGGAAGTGGGCAGGCTCGAAGCCACCTTCGCCAGTGGCCCCGTGTCACTGATTCGTCGACGGCGGGTCTGATCCCTTGGATGCTGATTCCTCCTTCAACCATCCGCCGGCATGGCGCTGGGCCCACGACTCGCTCACCCATCCCTTGAAGATCGATCGGAGTGCATCACGGTGGGTGAGGGCCACCGTGATGTGGCCCATCACCACCACGAAGACCGCAGTGGCGAGCACGTCATGGTCGAAGGTCGCTCCCGTGCGCCAACTGAGCGGGAAGAATCGATTCCACTTCATGATGGATCCGGTGGCGAGCATGACGGCGATCGTGCCCGCTGTGAAGAGACTGTTCAGCTTCTGACCGGGATTGAACTTGTCGGGTTCGGCGAGTGGCTCTCGCCCGAGCGACCTCAGCCAGCGGATCTCGGCCGCCGTCCAGAGGTTGCAGCGTCGAATGTCACGGCGAAGTCGCTTCCCCCACGGACCGGCCATGAGGACGAGCAGTGGTACCGGCAACACCACGCCGGTCCACGTATGGATGTCAGCGATCAATGCCCGACGCCCGACGAAACGTTCCACTTGGACGAAGTAGAGGGGGAGAGCCGTCGCCATGAGGACAGCGAAGAGTCCGGCGGTGGCCCAGTGAGCGGCTCGCTCCGCTCGATCGAAGCGCAGTATGCGTGGAGACGTGGCTTCAGATTCGACACGAGCGTGCGAGCCGGGTGAGCTACTGGTCAATTGACCGCTCGGCGTTCTTGTGGGAGCCGTCAATCCATGCATCGACGGGGTAGCCGTTCTGTTCCCAGTAGCCGGGTTCGGCCCGTTCCACCACGTGAATCGCCGAGAGCCACTTGATCGACTTGTAGCCGTACATCGGGGCCACGTACAACCGAACCGGTCCGCCGTGCTCGTCGGTGATCGGAGCATCGAACATCCGATAGGCGACGATGACGTCGGGAAGCTGGGCTTGGTCCAGGGTCAGGCTCTCGGTGTCCATGCCGTCGTACGAGTCGAAGGCGAGCGCCGCGGCACTGCTCTTCACACCGGCGGCGGCGAGGACGTCCGAGAGTCTGACACCCTCCCAGTGGACCTTGGGAACACGCCAACCGGTGACGCACTGGAAGTCCTTGACGAGCGTCGTCTTCGGCATGGCCTTGAGGTCTTCCAGGGAGAGGTCGAGAGGCCGCTCCACCAGGCCGGTGACCTTGAGCCGGTAGTTCGACGATGGTATCGATGGAAGGTGGCCGGTGATCGTGTAGATCCGAAAGCGATCGCCCCCGGGCAGCAGTCCCCCCGCTCCCGATCCGATTGTGTTGCCCACGACACTCTGCACTCGTGCCCCAAAGACGATGCCCGCGGCGCCTGCGGCAACCATGCCGATGAAGATCCTGCGCCCAAAGTGCTTCAGGACATTCTCAGGTCGAGGCTGACCGGACGCCATGTTGTCACCCTACGTGTCGATTGGCATCGACTGAACGAGCCAGACAGCATCGCCGGTGTCGCATACCGCGAATTGGGTGGCCTTGTCCAAGCCCACGCCAAGGCAAGATGAGTGAGGTTTCGGTCGGCCAACGCCACGGAGGTGTTCGCCGCTCGCGGTGGCCCTCGCTCGCCGGCGCCATCGCGTACTCGGCGTGCCGCAGCCGGACACCTTCATTCCACTGGCCGAACGCGCCGGGTCGATGCCCCAGTTGACGCGCCATCCTCGACCGAGCGGTGACCGAGGCCGTCCGACTCGATCGTATGGGCCACCCGCTCCACGTGAGCCTGAGATCTCGCGCAACGACCTCGTGGACGAGCAGCTGCCCGACTGCATCGACAGCTTCCTCCGGGCCCCCGCGAGTCCGAGCACCTCGCCAAGCAGTTCCATCGAGGTCGCGCGGCGACGCGGCGCCGTTCAGCCCGGTTGGGCCGCGAGACGCAGCCGCTCGACCAGACGGTCGACCTCATCGCGCGTCTCGTCGTCCAGGACGTAGTTGACGGGCCCGCGAGCCTTCGCCGACCTGATGACGCCCTGGCGCTCGAGGATGTGCTTCTCGATCGCTACGAATGAGTCGACCGACGTCTGCAGGTTGATGAGCAGCGCGAGGGGCTCGTTGATGTCGTAGGCCAGCGCCCAATCACCCGCTCGCAACGAGTCCCACATCCTCTGGATCGCCCAGCAGACTTCCGCCCCCGGCATCGTGCCCACCACGCCACGTCGGAAACTGTCGACCAGGGCTGCTCCGCCGGTCCCCTCGAAGATGCGCGCCTCGCCACCGGTGGCGTCGCGCAGCGCCGAGAGCCGCTGGCCGATCGGCGGCGCCTCGGGCTTGAAGTAGAGGCGCGCTCCGTAGACGTCGAGCAGTCTCACCTGGAGATCGATGCTCAGCGGACGCCCGACGTAGCCGCTGGCGTCCTGGACCACCAGCGCGATTGACGTCGCTTCGGCGATCTGCGCGAAGTAACTGAAGAGTCCCACGTCGTCGAGCGCTACCGAGACCGGCGCGATCGCCATGATGGCGTCGGCGCCGACCCGTTCGGCGTGGCGGGCGTGGGCGAGCGCCGAGTTCGTGCTCTCGGCGCCGCAACTGATCACCGACAGGGCACCTCGCTCGAGTGCGACCCCGACGACGGCTTCGCTGAGTTGGTGTCGCTCTGCGTCTGAGAGACGTAGGATCTCCGAGACCATCCCCGTCGCGAGCCCGGCCGCACCTTGATCGAGCACCCACCGGAGTTCGTCGACGAGCGTGGGCCCGTCGATCTCGCCACCCTCGTCGAAGGGCGTTTGGATGACCGGAAGGACCCCGGACAACTCACGGTGTGACGACACGCGGAACTCCTTGGTGCAAGTCGGGCGGCGGTGCGCTTCCCATGGTACGGGCATTGGCGGTGCGCTGGGAACCTCGCGCCACGCGAGCGTCGAGCATCCACCGTCGGTGCGTTGCTGGAACCGGCTGCTTCACGAGTGGCGACGATTGGCGCGAGTATTGTGGCTTATGACCATTCGTTGCGGGGCCGATCATCTAGAAGCGCCCTCCTCTCGGGGATTCGTGCCGGTGTCGTGACTTCGCTCACGACGAGGGGGCGAACCTGGCGCAATGGGTGGTCAACCCCGAGCACCTCGTGAATTAGGAAGACATGTCCCCGAGTACCAGTAGTCCGACAGAGATCATCCGGCGCGCCTTCTTGAAGATCGACGAGTCCAAGGTGCTGGGCGCCGTCGACTCTCTCGACCTTCGTGGCCACGGCAAGATCAGCGCCGTGGTGGGCATTCCGTTGCGCAACCTGCAGCAGCGTCGTGACGTCACGACGTTCGCCGCGACCGCCCCCGTCGCCGCGTTGCGGGGACTGCTCGAACTGCTGGCGATGACGCCACTCGAGAAGGTCGTCGACGCGTTGGGCGACCACGCCGACAACCCCTCGTACGACCAGCTCGGCACGGCCGTCGACCAGTTGCTCGCTGACGGTTCGACGAACGACGACATCGTCGCACTCTTGGCCTTCGCGATCGCCGAGGAGTTCCCCGCGGGACCGCACTGCCGCCGTCTCTTGGACGAGCGCAAGGACTTCGAGCTGCCCCAGCTTCCCGAGGCGGTCGTGACCACGTCGCTCTTGGCTCCCAAGGAGGTCGATCCCCAGGTCCGCGAGCAGCGCCGCGTCCGGCGCGAGCAGGAGAAGCAGCGCAAGAAGGGTCCGTCGTCGGTGCGCCCGGCACGACCGGTGAAGGCCAAGCGCGGCGAGAAGCCGGCTGCGCCGGCTCCCGAGCGGCCCACGGCACCGGCCGTCCCTTCAACCACGCCGCGGCGCGCGATCCCCTTCACGCCGATGGAACTCGAGCGGTTCCGCCCCGACCACCCCCTGGTCGGCTGGGTGGTGCTGGCCGAGGTCCCCTTCGACGCCGTCGATCCGTTGCTGCCCGAGCAGAAGTCGAAGGAGCGCCCGGCGTTGGTCGTGGCGGCGAGCGACGACGCGATCCTGGCGCGCGCCATCTACACCGGCCCGGCGCCCGCTCGCCACGTGTTCCAGGCGTGGCGCCGGCTCGGTCTCGACCACGTCTGCTACATCGACGACACCCGGACCCCGGTGAGCGTCTCGTCGGGGTCGCTCGAACGCCTTGGGCAACTCAACGATGCAGAGTGGAACGCGCTGCTCTAGTCTGGCGAACCACGAGGACCAGCCCCGCGAGCGCGAGCGCGAGCCCAGCGATCTGCACGCCCACCGATCCGCTGTGGGACTGCTGACCGAGCAGGAGCCTCTCGTCGAGCGACCGCACGACTCCCCAGACGAACATCGCGACGCCGGTCACGACCCCGAGGTGCCTGCCCGGTCGCAGCCTCTCGAGTCCCAGCAGGCCCAGCCAGAGCAGTCCGTCCTCGGTCCCCTGTATGAGGGGCACCGGGACGCGCTTGCCGACCTGACCCGCGTAGTGCAGTCCGAACCACTGATGGGTGAGGTGCCCGCCTCCGTTCACCATGAACTGCGGCCCCAGCACGCGCCCGAGGGCCCAGCCCGCGACCAGCGCCGGCACGAGCGCGTCGCTGAAGCGGGCCAGGGAGGAGTCCGGCCACCACCGGCGCTGGAGGTACAGGCCGACCGGCACGGCGAGGGCCAGTCCGCCGAAGCTGGCGAGCCCGCCCTGCCAGACGGCGAACCAGCGCGCGGGATGGCCCGAGTAGTAGGGCCAGTTCGTGGCGACGTTGGCCAGGCGCGCGCCGATCAGTCCCGCCACGATCAACACGGCGGCGAGGCGGCCGAACGGCTCGACGTCGAACTCAGCGCGGGTCAGGCGACGTCGCGCGTAGAGGTAGGTGACGTACGCCGCGATCGCCAGACCGAGGCCGTAGAGGTGGAAGACGAAGGGACCGAGGTGGAACGAGGTTGGTACGCCCGACACGCCTAGGCCCGGGGGCGACCGAGACCAGCGAATCCGTATCCGAGGCGCACCGGCACGATGTGCACGCGCGTGCCGGTCATCTCCGCCTCGATCATCTGGCCGCGACCGACGTACATCGCCACGTGTTCGTCGCCGTGGTATCCGTAGAAGAGGATGTCGCCGGGCTGGATGTCGTAGAGCGGCACGCGCATCGTCTCGTTCCACTGCGCTCCGGAGTAGTGGCTCAGGGAGATGCCCGCCGCGTCGTAGGCCAGCATGGTCAGTCCCGAGCAGTCGACGCCGGAGCGGCTGGCCCCGCCCCACTGGTACCACACGCCGATGTAGGACATCGCAGCGTTGACGGCGATGTTCGCGCGGGAGTTCGGTGGTGGGGCGGGGAAGCTCGAACTGCTCGGCGAGGCGGCCTGCAGGGTGCTGGCGTCCTTGGCGGCCGCCGCAGCCTGGGCCTGGGCGATGAAGGTGGCGATCTGGCCCTTCACCTGCGCGAGCGCGTTCTTGAGCTTCGCCTGGAGGAGCTTGGCCGAGTGGAACGAACCGGCGGCGGCCCTCGTTGCGGCGGCGGCCTGAGCGTCCTCGGCGGCCAACAGGCTGCGTTCCTTGGTCAACTTGATCCGGTAGTTCTTCAGGTCGGCGAGGGTCGTGGCGATGTTGCCCTCGGCCAACCGGTTGTAGACGTTGGTGGCGCCCGCCTTGGAGGCGTTAGGGGTGAAGAGGGGATTGTTGCTCGCCGCCGAGCCGTTGGTCACGTAGGCGAAGACCGCGTCGGACCGCAGTTGGAGAGTGCCCTTGGCGACCTTGTCCTTGATGCCCGCCACGACGGCCTTGGTGTTGATGATCTCGTTGCGGATCTTGTTCAACTTGATCGTGGCTTGGTCGAACTTCTGGCTGAGTCGCTCGACCTGGCCGTTGATCGTGTTGATCTGATTGAGCAGGGTCGTCGCCTGCGCGCGATCCGACGACAGACCGGCCGCGGCCGAGGGACGTGGTGAGACAGCCACCGTGCTGAGACACAGTGCGACGACAGCCAGCATGGAAGCGATCCATCGGAACGGCTCAAGTCCCCCTGCCGGCCGTAGCGTCGGAGGCGCTTCGCGCACGGCGTTTGTCACGCGACAACCCTACCGGCAAAGGCCGCCCCGAGGGCCGGCCGAGTCAGTAAGAAGTTCTGAAGTACCTGGTCACAAGGGGTGAAAGCTTCTGCGTTACGTTGAGGAATCCGGTCGCTCGTGGCCCGTGGCGTCCGAGAATAGGCTCGGGCGCATGTCCAAGCGCTCACGAGACCTTCCCCGTCGTTCCTGCCTCTCCACGCCGGGGTCGTCCAGCCGGTTCCTCGCCAAGGCGCCCACGGCGACGACCGACTTCTCGTTCCTCGACCTCGAGGACTCGGTGGCGCCCAACGAGAAGGTCGCCGCTCGCGCCAAGGTGGTCGACGCCATTCGCACGCTCGACTGGGACGACCGGGTGCTGTGCGTACGCGTGAACGCGTGGGACACCCCGTGGACCTACGGTGACGTCATCGACGTCGTCGGCAACGCCGGCCCGCGCCTCGACGAGATCATGATGCCCAAGGTCGAGAGCGCCTCGGACGTGGTGGCGATGGACCTGTTGTTGACCCAGGTCGAGAAGAACGCCGGACTCGAGGTCGGCCACATCGGCATCGAGGCCCAGATCGAGACCGCCCGGGGGCTCATCAACGTCGAGGAGATCTGCGCCGCGTCCGCGCGCCTCGAATCGATCGTCTTCGGGCCGGCGGACTTCGCGGCCTCGATCGGGATGCCGGTGACGACCATCGACGAGACGATCCACGACGCCCCGTCGAATCCCTTCAGCTACGTCTTTGCAAAAATCCTCATGGCAGGACGTGCCAACGGGCTGCACGTCATCGACGGGCCGTTCTTGAAGGTGCGCGACCTCGACGCACTGCGCTTCGCCGCCACGATCTCGGCGTCGTACGGCTTCGACGGCAAGTGGGCGCTGACCCCGGACCAGGCCCTGGTCTTGAACGAGGTCTACTCGCCGAGCCAGGAGATGTTCGACAAGTCCTACGACATCCTCGACGCCTACCGGGTGGCGACCGAGAAGGACCACACGGGGGCCGTGATGTTCGGTGACGAGATGATCGACGAGGCCTCGGCGAAGATCGCGAACTCCTTCGTCGCCCGGGGCCAGCGGTCAGGGATGAAGCGCACCGACAGGTAGTCACGAAGCCGTCACGTCTTAATGGGATGTGCTCCTATTAGGTTGTGACCATGGCCACTGCGACCGTCGACCGATCAACGCGACGCAGCCGGGTGCGCGCCTCGTTCACGCCGGGGGAGTGGCGAAAGCTGAACGGCATGTTCGGCTTCATCGCCCTGCTGCACGTGGTCGGTTTCGCGATCCTCTTCGTCGCGTCGAGTCGCCACTACGGAGCGGGCACCGGCAAGATGCTGGGAGTCGGCACCGGGGTGCTGGCCTACACGCTGGGCATGCGTCACGCGTTCGACGCCGATCACATCGCGGCGATCGACAACACCACGCGCAAGTTCATGTCCGAGGGCAAGCGCCCGATGTCGGTCGGGTTCTTCTTCTCACTGGGTCACTCCTCGGTCGTCTTCGCCCTCACGGTCTTGCTCGGACTCGGCGCCAAGGCGTTGGGCACGCAGGTGCAGAACGCCAACTCGCCGCTGCACCACTACGGCACGCTCGTCGGCACGATCGTCTCGGGGGGATTCCTCTATCTGATCGCGACGCTCAACCTGATCATCCTGTGGGGGATCGTCCGGCTCTTCGTGCAGATGCGCCAGGGCCGGTTCGACGACTCGGAGCTGGAGAAGCACCTCAACTCGCGCGGCTTCATGATGCGCTTCTTCGGCCCCGTCGCGCGCTCCATCGACGAGTCGTGGAAGATGTACCCCCTGGGTGTGCTGTTCGGACTGGGCTTCGACACCTTCACCGAGGTCGCATTCCTCGTCCTCGCCGGCACCGCGGTCGCGGCCGGGCTGCCGTTCTGGGCGATACTCAGCCTGCCGATCCTGTTCGCTGCCGGCATGAGCCTGCTCGACACCATCGACGGGTCGTTCATGAACTTCGCCTACGGGTGGGCCTTCTCCAAGCCCGTGCGCAAGGTCTATTACAACATCGCCATCACCGGGCTGAGCGTCTTCGTCGCCTTCTACATCGGCACCCTCGAGCTGCTCCAGGTGCTCGCGAACCAGCTCAAGCTCACGGGCGGGCTTTGGAGCTACGCGGCGCACTTCAACATCAACTCCGCCGGCTTCACGATCGTGGGCCTCTTCGTCGGCGTGTGGGCGTTCGCGCTGCTCTACTGGCGCTACGGCAAGGTCGAGGAGCGTTGGGAGCGAGCCGCGCTGAAGGCCCAACGGACCCGCGGCGAGCGGCTCGACCTGCACTCGGCCGGCATCACCCTCGGTGCGGTCCACCGCCCCTTCACGATCGACGGCGACTGACTACTTGGCGACGTCGTCGAGGAGCCTGCGGGCGACGACCTTCAGACACAGCGTCTCGTCGGCGCCCTCGAAGATCGACAGCACCCTCGCGTCGACGAAGTAGCGACTGACGGGGTACTCCTCGGCGTAGCCCATGCCGCCGTGGATCTGCATCGCCTCGCGGGTGACCCACTCCGCCGCCCGGCAGACGTAGGCCTTGGCCATCGACGCCTCCATCGCCCCGCCGCCGCGGCCCATCAGGCGGCCCACCTCGAGCGCGAACTGGCGCGAACACTGGATGATCGCCGCCATGGTGCCGAGTTTCACCCTGGTGAGCTCGTAGTCGATGATCGCTTCGCCGAACACCACGCGGTCGCGCGCGTAGTTGAGGGCCGCCTCGTAGGCCGCCTGCATCACGCCGACCGCGCGTGCGGCGGTCTGGATGCGCCCGTTCTCGAACCCGGCCATCTGGAAGTAGAAGCCCCGGCCGAGCCCGGCCTCGCCACCGACCAGGTCCTCGTCGGGCACGAACCAGTCGTCGAGGCTCAGCTCGTAGGAGTGCATGCCGCGGTAGCCCAGCGTGTCGATGGGCCGGCCCTCGAGTCGACCGCCTCTCTTCTGGCTGAAGAGGAAGCCGTGGCTCTCGCCCCGCGGCTTCTCCACGAGGAACAGCGAGAGCCCGCGGTGGGCGGCCGAACGGTCGGGGTTCGTGCGCGCGAGCAGCACCAGGACCTCGGCGCGTGCGGCGAAGGTGCACCAGGTCTTGGTCCCGCTGATGAGCCAGCCGCCGGCGGTCTTGGTGGCCACCGTGTTCAATCCGGCGACGTCGCTGCCGAAGTCCGGTTCGGTCACCGCGATCGCGGCCAGGACCTCGCCCGAGGCCACGCGCGGCAGCCAGCGCTCCTTCTGTTCCTGCGTGCCGCCGTTCAACAGGGCGCGCGTCATGATCTCGGGCCGCGTGATCAAGGACCCGCCGATGCCGAGTCCTCCCCACGACAGCTCCTCGGTCGCGACGACCATGCCGAGGTACTCGGACACGCCACCCGTCGCGAAGCCGCCGAAGGCCTCGGGCACCGACAGGCCGAACCCGCCGAGCTCGCCAAGTCCGGTGATGATGGACTCGGGGATGTCCCCGTTGGTCCGGTGCACGTGTTCGGCGTGGGGGCGCACCTGTTCGAGGGCGAAGCGGTGGAACAGTTCCGCGACCATTTCGAAGTCCTGGCCGAGGTGCCTCTCCCCGGGGGTCTCGGCGAGCGTCGAGACGAACTTCGGGTCGCGGTAGATCGCGACGAAGCCCGCGAACGGCTCGAACCAGTCGTGGCCCACGCCCCAGAGTGCCTCTCGGCCGAGGACGCGCGTGGCGAGATCGCTCAGCGCGAGGGCGAGGAACGCGGCGACCAGCCGCGCCTCGACCTCGCCCGTGGCCGCGTAGTCGAGACACGCGCGCGCCGTGGCGACCGCGCTGGCCGCGTGGGCCAGGTCGTAGGCGAGGGTCTGGTTCTGATCGATGCCGCCACGCGTGGCGAGTTCGGCGAGTGCCGTGTCGATG
>JADGOJ010000051.1 GCA_017883045.1 Acidimicrobiales bacterium | reverse complement strand
GAGCGGGCAGAATGGGTAGGTTCGAGGAGGAACGATGTCGACCGAGATGCTGATTGCTGAAGAAGTTGTCGTGGAGATCGAAGAGGGCGAGGAACTGCTCGTCGAGGAGGTCTCGATCGACGGACTCTGCGGGGTCTACTAGACCGTGTCGCTGTCAACCAACCTCGACTTCGACACGTCGGCATCGTGGCAACTGAGTGAGCAGGTTTCGTTGCGCGACGAAGCCTTTGGCGCCTTGGCGTACCACCACGGCAACCGCCGCCTCGTCTTCTTGAAGTCACCTGAACTCGTGGCGTTGGTGCGACGGCTCGCCGAGTTCGACAGCGCCGACGCCGCGATCGAGGCACTCACCCCGCCCGCCCAACACGAGCGCTACGCGAGGGCGCTCGCCTCGCTGCAGCGCTCGGAGCTCCTCAGTGGGCGCTGACCTCTCGTTGCGCAACAGGTTCGAGCGGGGGCTCGCCGCACCGATCTGTCTGACGTGGGAATTGACCTACGCCTGCAACCTGGCCTGCACCCACTGCCTGTCGTCGTCGGGACGGCGGGACCCCAAGGAGCTGACGACCGACGAGGCCAAGCGCCTGATCGACGAGGTCGCCGCGATGCAGATCTTCTACATCAACATCGGCGGCGGCGAGCCGATGATCAGGCGTGACTTCTTCGAACTGATCGAGCACGCGGTGGGCCAGCGCATCGGCGTCAAGTTCTCCACCAACGGCACGCGCATCGACCCCGCGGCGGCGAAGCGACTGGCTTCCATCGACTACCTCGACGTCCAGATCTCGATCGATGGGGCCGACGCGCGGACGAGCGACCGCATCCGCGGGATCGGCAGCTACGACGCGGCGCGCAGAGCCATGGACAACCTCCGGGCCGCCGACTTCGGTCAGTTCAAGATCTCGGTCGTCATGACGTGCGACAGCGTCGAGCAACTCGACGAGTTCGAGGCGCTGGCCAAGCACTACGGCGCGGAACTCCGTTTGACGCGACTGCGTCCGTCGGGACGGGGCGTCGACGTCTGGCAGGAGCTGCACCCCACGCTCGAGCAGAATCGACGGCTCTACCGGTGGCTGAGCGAGCGGCCCAACGTGCTGACGGGCGACTCGTTCTTCCACCTCTCGGCCCTGGGCGCGCCGCTCGAAGGGCTCAACCTCTGCGGAGCCGGCCGCGTGGTCTGCCTGATCGATCCCGTGGGCGAGGTCTACGCCTGCCCCTTCGTCATTCACGATGAGTTCAAGGCGGGCAACGTGCGCGACGCCGGTTTCTCTGCCGTCTGGAATTCGAGCGAGTTGTTCCGCTCGCTTCGCGAACCGGGCAACCCCGGCGCGTGCGCGTCGTGCGGTTCGTACGACGCCTGTCGCGGCGGGTGCATGGCGGCCAAGTTCTTCACCGGTCTCGAGATGTCCGATCCCGATCCCGAATGCGTCTTCGGACACGGCGAGGATGCGCTCGCGGCGAAAGGCGCGACGCTCCGTCCGACGCCGTCACCGGACCACTCTCGTCGGATCCCCGTCTCCCTCTCCTCGAGGTAGCGCCAGCGCGCTTCGTTGGGCGCCTCGGGTAAGGTCGCGTTGAGATCGAAACGGGGGATCGGTGGCGAGCAAGTGGTTCGAGACGGTGGCCATCGCCCAGCGCCGCGCCCAGAAGCGGCTGCCGAAATCGGTCTACGGGGCCCTCATCGCGGGCTCGGAGAAGGGGCTCTCCTCGAAGGACAACCTCGAATCGTTCGATCAACTGGGCTTCGCGCCGCACATCGCCGGCAACAAGAACGAACGTTCGATGGCGACCACGGTCATGGGCCAGTCCGTCTCGATGCCGGTGCTGATCTCACCGACGGGCGTCCAGGCGGTCCACCCCGAAGGCGAGGTGGCGGTCGCGAGGGCCGCGGCGAGTCGCGGCGTGGCCATGGGGCTCAGCTCGTTCGCGAGCCACTCGATCGAAGAGGTGTGCGCGGTCAACAACCAGGTCTTCTTTCAGATGTACTGGTCGGGGGACCGTGACACCATGCTCCACCGCCTGATGCGCGCCGAGGCGGCGGGGGCCAAGGGCATCATCCTGACCCTCGACTGGTCGTTTTCGCACGGTCGCGACTGGGGCAGCCCCTGGATTCCGGACAAGATCGACCTGAAGGCGGTCACGAAGCTCGCCCCGGGCGTGATCGTGCGCCCGAGGTGGTTCTGGTCCTTCGCCAAGACCGGCCACCTGCCGGCCCTCACGACGCCCAACATGGCCCGGCCGGGCGAGAAGCCACCGACCTTCTTTGGCGCCTACAACGAGTGGATGCTGAGCGCGCTGCCGAGCTGGGAAGACGTGGGGTGGCTCCGTGCCCAGTGGAACGGCCCGTTCATGGTCAAGGGCGTCAGCCGTGTCGACGACGCCAAACGGTTGGTGGACCTCGGCGTGAGCGCCCTGTCGGTGTCGAACCACGGCGGCAACAACCTCGACGGCACACCGGCGCCGATCCGAGCGCTGCCGGGCATCGTTGATGCCGTGGGCGAACAGATCGAGGTGCTCCTCGACGGCGGGGTGCGTCGCGGCAGCGACGTCGTCAAGGCCCTGGCGCTGGGCGCACGCGCGGTGATGATCGGCCGGGCCTACCTGTGGGGCCTCGCCGCCGAAGGCCAGGCGGGCGTCGAGAACGTTCTCGACGTGCTGCGCGGCGGGATCGACTCGGCGCTGCTCGCCCTCGGCAAGTCCGACATCGCCGAGCTGGACCGTGACGACGTCGTGGCGCCCGCGGACTTCTTTCGAAGGCTGGGGAGTTGAGCCGAGTCGCCATCGTCACGGGCGCCGCACGCGGCATTGGCGCCGCGACCGTCGACGTGCTCGTGAACGAGGGCTATCGGGTCGTCGCGGTTGATCGGTGCCGTGACATCCCCGAGGTCCCTTACGCCCTCGCGACCCCGGCTGAGCTCGACGCCGTGGTGACCCGCCACGGCGATTCGGTCCTGGGCCTCGTGGGTGACGTGCGCAGCTCCACCGACATGCAACTGGCCGTCGAGACGGCAACCCGTCACTTCGGGCGTCTCGACGCGGTCGTCGCCTGCGCGGGCGTCGTCGCCGCGGGCGCGCCGTTGTGGGAGATCAGCGACGCCGCGTGGGACGCGGTGTGGTCGGTCAACGTGCTGGGGACCCGTCGACTGATCGAGGCGGCCGCTCCGACGCTCATCGCCAACGGAAAGGACGCGCACGGTCGTATCGTGGCAGTGGCGTCGGCCGCCGGTCGCACGGGCCTGTTCCACCTGGCCGCGTACTCGGCGGCCAAGCACGCCGTCGTCGGCCTGGTCCGTGGTGCCGCGATGGACCTGGCCGCCTGCGGGGTCACGGTCAACGCGGTCAGCCCGGGATCCACGCGCACCGCGATCCTCGAGGCGTCAGCCGCGGTGTACGGACTCGAGAGCGGCGAGGCGTTCGCCCAGCAGCAGCCGATCGGCCGCCTGCTCGAACCGGTCGAGGTCGCCTCCGCCATCGCGTGGCTCTGCTCACCGGCCTCGTCGGCCATTACGGGTGCCGACATCGCCGTCGACGGCGGGATGACGGTCGGCTAGCCCGACAACGGTCCGAAGGGCTTGCACATACCCCTAGGGGTATGTATACTTGAGCCATGAGCCCTCACGACACGACCCTCAATTCTACCGCCAAACCTCCCAGCGCCCCAGCGCCCCTGGACCTCGGCCACGTGCTCCAGGACGAGGCGCAGGTGGTCGCGATCTCCAAACGGCTCAAGCGAGCCCACGGTCAGATCGGCGCGATCGTGCGCATGCTCGAGGAGGGCCGATCGTGTGAGGACGTGGTGACCCAGATGGCTGCGGTGGGCAAGGCCATCAACACCGCCGCGTTCACCCTGATCTCGGCGAGCCTGCGCGAGTGCCTGGCCGACCCCACGGTCGATGGCGAAGCGGTGACCCAGCGGCTCCAGAAGCTCTTCTTGAGCCTGGCGTAAGGAGAGTCATGAGAGTACTGATAGTTGGAGGCGTCGCGGGTGGGATGTCCGCCGCCACGCGGCTACGTCGACTCGACAGCGACGCGGACATCATCGTGCTCGAGAAGAGCGGCCACGTCTCGTACGCGAACTGCGGTCTGCCCTATTACGTCGGCGGGGTGATCGAGGAGGAGTCGTCATTGCTGCTCCAGACGCCCGCGACGCTGCACGAGCGGTTCCGCATCGACGTGCGCGTGCACAGCGAGGCCGTCGCCATTGACGCGGCCTCGAAGACTGTCACCGTCGTCAACCACGAGACGGACACCACGTACGCCCTCTCGTACGACGCATTGGTGCTGAGCCCGGGTGCCTCGGCGGTCATCCCACCGATTCCCGGCATCGAACGGGCCCTGCCGCTGCGCACCGTCGAGGATGTGGAGCGCATGTCCTTCGCGGTGGCCCAGTCCCCTCGAAGCGCCGTCGTGATCGGCGGCGGGTTCATCGGTGTCGAGATTGCCGAGAACCTCTATCAGCGCGGTGTCACCATCTCGATAGTCGAGGCGGCGCCCCAGGTGCTCGCCCCGCTCGATCCCGAGATGGCCCAGCTGGTCGCCGACGAGATCGAGCGCCACGACGTGGCGCTCTACCTCGGCAGGTCGGTGGTCGCCGTGAGATCGGACAACGTGGAACTCTCGTCGGGAGAGCTGCTGGCGGCCGACCTCGTGGTCGTGGCCATCGGCGTGCGTCCGGACACCACGCTGGCTCGTAACGCCGGCTTGGCGGTAGGGCCGCGCGGCGGCATCGCGGTCGACGAGTTCAATCGCACGAGCGACCACGCGATCTACGCGATCGGCGACGCCGCCGAGAAGACCGACGCCCTCGACGGCAGCGCCACGCTGGTGCCGCTCGCCAACATCGCCAATCGCCAGGGACGTGTCGTCGCCGACCACATCGCCGGACGGACGGTGCGGCCACTGTCGACCATCGGCACCGCGATCGTGAAGGTGTTCGACCTGACCATCGCGGCGTCCGGATGGAACGAGAAGCGGCTGATCGCTGACGGCCGTGACGCGGTCGCCATCCACACCCACCCGTCATCGCACGCCGGGTACTATCCCGGGGCCAAGCCCATGGCCCTCAAACTGATGGTCGACGCGACGAGCGGAGCGATCCTCGGGGCCCAGGGCGTCGGCACCGAAGGGGTCGACAAGCGCATCGACGTCATCGCCACGGCGATTCGTGCGGGGCTGAGCGCCCCTGAACTCGCCGACCTGGAGCTGGCGTACGCGCCTCCCTACGGCTCGGCGAAGGACCCTATCAACATGCTGGGTTACATTGCCGAGAACGTGCTGTCGGGACTCGTGCGCACGGTCCAGTGGAGTGAACTGGCCCAGTGCCAGGCGTCGGGCGCCCAACTGGTCGACGTGCGCTCGGCCGAGGAGTTCGCCGAGGGCTCCCAGCCCGGCGCCACCAACATCCCGCTCGACGAGATTCGAGACCGGTTGAACGAGATCAACCGCGACGACGTGATCGTCACGTGCCTCGCGGGCCAGCGCGGCCACGTCGCCGCGACCCTGCTCGGCGAGCTTGGGTATCACGTGAGGAACCTCGACGGCGGCTACGAGACGTGGCGCAACTCGCCGAGCGCCCGGGATCTACTACTAGTCGGCTGAGGCCGACGACAACAGAAAGGCAGCAGACCAATGTGCAGTAAGGCAACGTGCAAGAAGTGCAGCAAACCGACCTGGAAGGGGTGCGGCAACCACGTCGAACAGGCGCTCGCCGGTGTCCCGAAGAACCAGCGCTGCGCCTGTCGCGAGAACCCGACGGCGGCGCCGACGACCGGCGGCTTCTTCTCGCGCCTGCGCGGCAACTAGTCGGCGACGATGAGCGCGGCCGAGCGATGGCGCCGCGCCCTTGAGGCGTGGTCCATTCCCGAGCGGATCCTGAGCCAGGCCGAGGAGAGCCCGTGGATCCATCCCCCGGCGCTCTTCGACGTGCCCGACGTGATTGCCCCCTCGCCGTCCCACGACCGAGCGCGAGAGGCTTTGTCGATTGACGCCAGCGTCCTCGACGTGGGTTGCGGGGGCGGGATCGCGGCCATGGCGCTCGTTCCCGAAGTCAGGACCGTCATCGGCGTCGATCACCAGCCAGAGATGTTGACGATGTTCCGGCGCAATGCCGTTGCTCGGTCGCTCGCCGTTCAGACGATCGAGGGGAATTGGCCGGATGTCGCCGACCAAGCGCCGGTCTGCGACGTCGTCACCGCGCACCACGTCGTCTACAACGTGGGCGACATCGACCCTTTCGTCCGGGCGCTCGATGAACACGCGAGGAATCGCGTGGTGCTGGAGATGCCGACGCGCCACCCACTGGCGAACATGGACGAGGCGTGGAAGTTCTTCTGGGGTCTCGAACGACCGACCGGCCCGACGCCCGACGACCTGATGGAGGTGCTCGACGAGTTGGGCATCTCCGCGTCACAGCAGCGTTGGTCGGGCCCGATGCGTGCCGCCAGTGACGTGGACCAAGCGGCCAGGTTCCTCCGCATCAGGCTGTGCCTGCCGGCTTCTCGAGAGGATGAGGTGCGCGACTTCGTCGCCACTCACTCAGGGCCGACCGATCGTCCGCTCGCGACGATCTGGTGGGACCCCGTGTCAGACCGCTCCTAGTTCCGACGAGGCAGAAGGTCCTGCGACACTCGCATCGAGGTCACTCGCTCGTCGTCCCTTCCGTCGCCGCGCGACGGTGGAACAGGGGGGGTTCGTTGCGGTAAGGTCGGAAGTGCCTCGCGGCAGCGAAGTTGGTGAGATTCCAACGCTGTCCCGCAACTGTAAGTGGCCTTCGAACGAAGTCCATGTAGCCAGGTCGCCTTCCGCGAGGAGATGTGAAAGACAGCTCTCGAGGTAAGGAGCGGTCGTTCGGATATCCATCCGTCGTCCAACCCACTTCGACGGAAAGGAGATATCCATGTTCAAGTCCCTCAAGGTGACCCTCGCACTGCTCGCGAGCGCGCTGGCCCTGACGGTTGTGAGTGCTTCGCCGGGCGGTGCGGCAGGCTCAGCGCCCCAGTGCGTCGTGTCGCTCTCGCCGACCGCCACCGAGACACTCTTCGCCATCGGCGCCGGTGCCCAGGTGCAGGCGGTCGATAAGGACGCCAACTTCCCGACGGGGGGCCTGCCGACCAAGCGCATCGACGCGCTGAACCCCAGCGTGGAGTCCATCGTCGGGATCTGCAAGACCTCGGCGTCGCACCCTTCGACCAAGCCCGACCTGGTCGTCATCTCCTACGACGCCAACTCGATCAAGGCGAAACTGACCGCGGTCGGGGTCAAGGTCGTCGAGCAGGATGCTCCAAAGACCGTGTCGGGCGCGTTCAGCCAGATCAAGCAGCTCGGACGGCTCACGGGCCACGCGGCGAGCGCGAAGGCGCTCGTCTCTTCGTTGAAGAGGACGATCGCGTCGGACGTCAAGTCGATTCCTCCTCACCCGGGCAAGACGCTGACGGCATACTACGAGCTCGACCCGACGTACTACTCGATCACGAGCTTGACGTTCGTCGGATCACTGCTGAAGGCTCTGGGCGTCGTCAACATCGCCGACGCGAAGAGCACGTCGGCGGACGCGGGCTACCCGCAACTCAGCGCCGAGTACATCGTGAGCGCGAACCCCAAGATGATCTTCCTCGCCGACACCATCTGCTGCAAGGCCTCTGCCGCGACAGTGGCGAAGCGACCCGGCTTCTCGAAGGTCGCTGCCGTCGAACACGGCGAGGTGATTGCGCTCAACGACGACGTCGCCTCGCGCTGGGGCCCTCGTCTCAAGACCCTGATGAACGACATCACCGCGGCGGTGAAGAGCGCCTTGGGCAACTCCACGCTCTGGAAGTAGACCGATGGGCGCCAACCCTCCGACGCGGCGACGAGTGGCGATCGTGGCGATGCTGAGCATCGCGGGTCTCTGCGTTGCGGCCGTCGGGGGACTGGTCATCGGGCCGACCTCGATCAGCGCATGGCATGTCATCGGTGACGCGTTCTCACGCGTCGGCATCGGCCACAGCAGGCTCTCCGCGCTGCAGTCGACGATCGTCTGGCAGCTCCGAGCACCACGCATGGTCCTCGGACTGTTCGCGGGGGCGATGCTCGCCGTTGCCGGGGGTACGTACCAGGGGGTGTTTCGCAACCCCCTGGCCGACCCGTACCTCCTCGGGGTCGCGGCCGGCGCGGGACTGGGCGCCACGTTCGCCATCGTCGATGTGGGCCACGGGCCCGGGACCCCGACGTGGACGCCGCTGTTGGCGTTCGTAGGGGCGATGACCGCAGTCACCGTGACCTGGCTTATCGGCGGGCGGAGCATGCGATCGAACGCGGCGACGCTGATCCTGGCGGGCGTCGCGGTGTCGTCGCTGCTGACGAGCGCCCAGACGTTCCTCCAGCAGCAGTCGACCGGCTCGATTGCGCGCGTCTACATCTGGCTGCTGGGATCGCTGGCCAGCGCGAGCTGGCATTCGGTGTGGATGGTGCTGCCCTACGTGGCGGTCTGTGCGGTCGTCTGCGTGGCCGCGGGCCGTGCGCTCGACGTCATGAGCGTCGGGGAGGACGAGTCTCGTTCGCTCGGTGTGCCGGTGCGCAGGGTCCGCTTCGTCGTCATCGCGGCGTCGTCCCTGGGCACGGCGGCGATCGTGTCGGCTGTCGGTCTTATCGGCTTCGTGGGCATCATCGTGCCCCACATCGTGCGGCTCTTGGTCGGCACCTCGTACCGGCGGATCCTGCCCATCTCGGTGATCGTCGGCGCCGCATTCCTGGTCTTCGCCGACACCATTGCTCGCACCGTGATGGCCCCGTCGGAGTTGCCCCTGGGCGTCGTGACCGCGCTGGTCGGCGCGCCGGTGTTCGTCCTGATCTTGAGTCTCCGTCGGCCGGTGGCCGTATGAGTCAGGTCGAACTGAAGGAGCTGAGCGTGAGTGTCGGTGCGAAGGCCCTGGTAGCCAACGTTTCGCTCGCCATTGAGGCGGGCACGTGGTGCACGATCATCGGGCCGAACGGCGCCGGCAAGACTTCGCTCGTCGAGGCCGTCGCCGGGCTGCGCCCACCTTCGCACGGATCGGTGTCGATCTCGGGCCGGTTGCTCAGCGAGATGAACGAACGCGAGCGTGCTCGAACCGTCGCACTCGTTCCCCAGCATCCGGTCGTGCCGAGCGGGATGACGGTCTACGACTACGTGGCGCTGGGACGCATCGCGTACCACGGGCTGTTCCGCGCGGCGAGCCCTGATGACCGGCGAATCACCGATTCGGTGCTCGAACGGCTCTCGCTCGACGAGTTTCGCGACCGTGACGTCATCACGCTGTCGGGTGGCGAGCGCCAGCGGATGGTGCTTGGGCGGGCCTTCGCCCAGTCGA
The DNA here is from genome assembly GCA_017883045.1 of Acidimicrobiales bacterium. GTDB lineage: Bacteria > Actinomycetota > Acidimicrobiia > Acidimicrobiales > RAAP-2 > RAAP-2. Next base: position 6,553 of record JADGOJ010000051.1, on the reverse strand, counting down.
CCATGGTCATCGTGCTGGACGAGCCGATCACCGGCCTCGACCTGCGCCACCAGATGGAGCTGCTCGAACTGTTGAAGTCCGAGGTCGCCGAATGCGGTCTCACGGTGGTGGCGACGCTGCACGACCTCACGTTGGCAGGTCAGTTCGCCGACCGGCTGGTGCTCTTGGACCGCGGCGAGGTCGTGCTGGACGGTCCCGCCGCTGTCGTCGTGCGCAGTGACGAGTTGGCGTCGCGCTACGGCATGAACCTGCGCGTGGTCGACGTCGACGGGGCCGACGTCGTGGTGCCCGTGCGTCGTTGATCAGCGTCAGACCGGTCGAGACGGCGCGAGGTATCTCGTAGACTCAGGTCAAGTGACGAAGGGAACAGCGTGCGGCGCACGAAGATCGTAGCCACCATCGGACCGGCCTCGGACAGTGACGTGATCCTGTTGGAACTGGTCAAGGCGGGAGTCGACGTGTTCCGGCTCTCCTTCGCCCACGGCGACATCCCGTCGGGCGTCGAACGGCTGCGTCGGGTGCGGGCGCTCGCGCCCGACCTGGCGATCATGGTCGACATCCCCGGGCCGAAGATCCGGGCCGGTTCGTTCGGCACCACGCCGGTGACGCTCACCATCGGTGACGAGATCGAGCTCGTCGAGGCGTTCGACGAGACCTCCACCGCGCACCGCATCGCCGTCGAGCGGCTGAACGTGCTGTCCCAGTTGAAGATGGGCGACAAGATCCACATCGGCGACGGCGGCGTCTCGCTCGACGTCGAGACGACCGGTACGAAGGTGACCGCCCGGGTCTCGTCTGGCGGTGCGGTGATGGGCAAGCCGGGGCTGTCCCTGCCGACGTCGATCCTCAACGACCGGTTGCCGACGGAGGACGACCGGGCCCGGATCGAAGCCCTGCGCGGCGAGTCCTTCGAGATCCTCGCCGTGTCCTTCGTCCGCTCGGCCTTCGACATGGTGTCGGTGCGAACGGTGCTGTCACGCGACGACGTCATGCTGATGGCCAAGATCGAGACCGGCGAGGGCGTGCAGAACCTCGACGAGATCATCGCGGTGTCCGACGCAATCATGGTGGCGCGAGGCGACCTCGGGGTGCGCATGCCCATCGAGGAGGTTCCCCACCTCCAAAAGGAGATCGTCCGCCACGGGGTCCGCTACGCCCGCCCGGTCGTCGTCGCCACCCAGATGCTCGAGTCGATGACCCACGCCCAGGTCCCCACGCGCGCCGAGGTGACCGACGTCGCCAACGCCGTGCTGGACGGCGCCAGTGCCGTGATGCTGAGTGGCGAGACGGCCATTGGTGATGATCCGGTCGGCACCGTGATCACGATGGATCGGATCGTGCGGCGCGCCGAAGAGTACTTCGACTACGAGGCCTGGGGCTCGGGGCTCGGTGTGCAGCAGGTGGGCATGGGAACCCGGTCGACCCGGATCACCGCCGCGATCACCGGTGCCGCCTGGCGCGCGGCGATGGAGGAGAAGGCCGTGGCGATCGTCGCGTGCACGCGCTCGGGCATGACGGCGCGAGCCATCTCACGGTTCCGCCCACCCATGCCAATCGTGGCCATCACCCCGAGTGAGTCGACGGCGCGTCAACTGCGCAGCTCGTGGGGCGTGCAGGAGATCTACATCTCGCCAGCGCACGACATCGACGAGTTGTGCGAGTTCGCCATCACCCGCCTGAAGCAATCGGGCATCGCCAAGACCGGTGACCCGGTCGTGATCATGGCGGGCTCGGCCTCGGGCGGCGCGCAGATCACCGACACCGTGCGCATGGTGATCGTTCCCTGATCGCAGGTGATATCCCCGAGAGTGATATCCCCGCGAGGAATCGAACTCGCGATCATGGTTTCAGAGTGCATAGTGCATTCCTCGATGGAGTGTCCGGCCTTCTCGAAGATCAGTCCTCGCCTGGAGCCTCGTACCTCTGAAAGAAGGACCGTCCCGGTGTCTGACCTCCAGCCCGTGCCAGGGCCCGTCGCAGACTGACGAATGATCCATGGAGAAGGCCCATTCTCGACTCGAGCATGCGCCCCGGCATGGCGATCACCGAAGTGGACGCGTTGGGCGAACAGCACGAGCTACCAATGGGTGGTGCTCGGATGTGGGAAAGGCACCACCGGTTCATCGACGCCTCGGGAAAGTGGAATCATGAATCCCGCCTAGACTGAGTGGAGTGAGCGTCGCAGTGGATTCGGCATGGATTGCACGCATCCGGGCGCTCGCCGAGACTAACGATGCGTTGATTCTCGCCCACAACTATCAACTGCCGTCGATCCAAGACGTTGCTCACCACGTCGGTGACTCTCTGGCGCTGTCGCGCGTGGCCGCATCCGCGCCGCAGTCCACCATCATCTTCTGTGGGGTCCACTTCATGGCAGAGACCGCGAAGATCCTCTCCTACGAGAAGACTGTGCTCATCCCTGATAAGAACGCTGGCTGTTCTTTGGCGGACACGATCACTGGCGAACAGTTGCGTTCGTGGAAGGAGGAACATCCTGGGGCCGTTGTAGTGAGCTACGTGAACACGACCGCGGAGGTGAAGGCTGAAACCGACATCTGCTGCACGAGCGCCAATGCCGTCGACGTCGTGACTTCTGTTCCCAGCGACCGGGAGATTCTCTTCCTACCCGATCAGTTCCTCGGCGCTCATGTCCAGCGCGCAACCAAGCGCGACAATATGCACATCTGGATGGGCGAGTGCCACGTGCACGCTGGCATCAACGGAGCTGAACTTCGAGAACAGGTTGACGCCGAACCTGATGCTGAACTCTTCATCCATCCAGAGTGCGGTTGTGCCACGAGCGCGCTCTATCTGGCGTCCAGCGGTGTCGTCCCGGCGGAGCGAACTCGCATTCTGTCTACGGGAGGAATGGTGGATGCGGCACGTTCCACCACTGCTCGCAAGGTCCTCGTCGCGACCGAAGTCGGCATGCTGCATCAACTCCGCAGGGTCAATTCGACCACCGATTTTCAGCCGGTCAATCGTGCCGCGGTGTGCCGGTACATGAAGATGATCACTCCCGAGAAGCTCGAGAATTCCCTGATCCACGGCACGGATGAAGTGGACGTTCCGCGCGACGTCGCCGACAGAGCACGTCTTTCGGTCGAGCGGATGATCGCCATCGGAGCACCGTCTCGTGTTGGGTAGTAGCGGGCTCCCCGAACAGTTGGCATCTGTCGAGCCGACTTGGTCGATCGACACCGACATTGTAGTCCTGGGCTCGGGGGCCGCCGGGCTGTCAGCCGCTCTCGCCTCGCGGCCCGCGCGCACCGTTCTCCTGGTCACGAAGGACTCGTTGGACGCTGGCAGCACGAACTGGGCCCAGGGTGGCTTGGCGGCGGTCTTGGACCCCAACGACTTGATCGAGAATCACGTCCACGACACCCTGGTCGCGGGCGCGGGGCTCTGTGACGAGACCGCAGTTCGCGAACTGGTCACCGAGGCACCGAACGCGATTCGCTATCTCGTTGGACTGGGTGCCGCCTTCGACGGGTGCGCCTCCGATGGCATGGCACTCTCGCGAGAGGGCGGACATTCCCATCGGAGGGTGGTCCGCGCGGGCGGAGACCAGTCGGGAGTCGAAGTGCAACGATCACTGGAGATGTCGGTGAGAAGCGCGGGCGTTACGACGATGGAGCACACAATCGGGCTGGATCTGCTGATGGGTACGACCCCCGAGGGGACTCGAGCGGTAGCGGGCGTGCGGGTGGCTCAATTGGATCGGAGCGGCAACGTCGAGAGTGTCGGTGCGGTCACGGCCCGCGCGGTAATCATCGCCACCGGCGGCTTCGGCCAGATCTACGCGTCAACGTCCAATCCGCCTTCGTTGACCGGCGACGGCGTCGCCATGGCGCTTCGCGCCGGCGTCACGGCCACGGACTTGGAGTTCATCCAGTTCCATCCGACTGTGCTGTGGAGCGGCGCCGATGCCACAGGCCAGCAAGGGCTCGTCAGTGAAGCACTGCGTGGCGAAGGAGCGCAACTGCGCGATGGCGCCGGCCTGCGCATCATGGAGGGGGTGCATCCCCTTGAGGACTTGGCGCCTCGAGACGTGGTCGCCGCCGCCATAAGTGCGCGCATGGCCGAGGCTCCTGGCGGAGTGGACGATCACGTCTTTCTCGACGCTCGCGGCATCGACCGGTTCGATGAGCGGTTCCCCACGATCACCGCAGCGTGCCTCGAGATCGGCATCGATCCGTCGAAGGATCTCATTCCGGTCGCCCCCGCCGCTCACTACGTCTGCGGTGGCCTCGCCACGAGCCTCGACGGTGCGACGGACGTAGAAGGCTGTTTTGCCGTCGGCGAGGTGGCGTGCACCGGCGTGCACGGGGCCAATCGCCTCGCGTCGAACAGTCTGACGGAGGCCGTGGTGATGGGGACCCGAGTAGGACGAAGTCTTAGCCGGGCGTTGCCCGCTGCGGTGCTCCCCGAGGAGAACCTCGGCACCAGGGGACTGCTCGACAGCGCACGCCGTGATGACGTGCGAACGGTGATGTCGAAGTACGTGGGCGTCGTGCGCAGCCCAGCTGGTCTCGCCGCAGCGGCAGAGGTACTAGAAGAGCTAGGTCGTTCGACCTCAACCAGTGCCCCCGCGACCCAACAGTCCATTGAGGCGACGAATCTGTTGACGGTTGCCACGGCGGTCGTCACGGCGGCACGAGCACGCGAGGAGAGTCGCGGTTGTCATCTGCGCACTGACTTCCCGGAAGCTCGAGATGAGTGGCGCCGCTCCCTCAATGTCACCCTCCAATCGGGGCGCATCACGGTCGGCTGATGAGATACCATCCGCTGTCCGCGCAACTCCGAAGTCAACTTGCCGGTGTAGGCCTGGACGCGGATGATGTCGCGGGCCTGATACGGCGGACTCTGAGGGAGGATCTCACCCGTCGAGGTGACGTGACCTCGTTGGCCTGCATCGATCGGTCGCAACGGAGTGTGGCCAGTTTCGTGTCACGCGAACATGGACGCCTGGCCGGGTTCGACGTTGCCGGTGCGGTGATTGAAATGGTCGGTGGTCCGGGCGCCTGCCGGATCGACGTTCTTGTCCAGGACGGAGAAGTCCTGGAACCTGGCGAGATCATCGCAGAAGTTGAGGCTCCGACCCGGTCGCTGCTCATCGCTGAACGCAGTGCCTTGAATCTTCTCTGCCATCTTTCCGGAATCGCGAGCGTCACGGCGCAGTGGGTCGATGCGGTTGCCGGCACTGGAGCATTCATACGAGACACCCGAAAGACGACTCCGGGCCTTCGAGCTCTCGAGAAGTACGCGGTTCGTTGTGGCGGCGGCGTCAATCATCGGATGAACCTGAGCGACGCGGTCTTGATCAAGGACAATCACGTGGCTGCTGTCGGGGGTGTCGCCGAGGCCTTCGCGATGGTGCGCCGTCACGTGAAGGATCTGCCTATCGAGATTGAGGTTGACACGCTGGACCAGTTGCTCGCCGCGATCGAGGCCGGCGCCGATCTTGTCCTGCTCGACAACTTCAGCCTTGACAACATGCGTATGGCGATCGAGATCGGACGGCAGCACGAGAGGGCCACCGGCAGGCCAGTCCTCTTCGAGGCGAGCGGTGGACTCACGCTGGAAACGGCGTGCGCCGTGGCGCAGAGCGGCGTGCAGTTTCTCGCCGTTGGAAACCTCACTCACTCATCCCCGATCTTGGATATCGGACTTGACTTCTCGAGCGCGGCCTAGCCAAGTTCGGACGGCTTGACGATGTTCGGCGCAATGGGCAGACGCGCGACGTGGGCCACTTGCCTCGCGGCTTGACTAACGGCCGCGGACACGACGTTCTGCGGCGCCGTCATCGACACGGGGCCATGTGTGCGTCACGAGTCCATGACGGAGCGTGTTCGCTGAGCCGTGGCACCTGCCAAGTTCGCGCAAGCGAGCCTTGACAAGAGCACCTAACGCCCAATCGGGGTCCCATCGTCGGCACCCTCGCAGCAACCCAGCGGGCGCTACTTCGCGGACGTGCGATCAACCAGGCGCCACGTGGACGGAAGGGCGACGCCCGCAATCGCGGCCTTGATGAACTCTCCCGCGATGAACGGTGTGAAGCCGAGCGAGATCGCCTTGACCAGCGACACATGCAGTGCGACAGCCAACCAAGGCACGGCGATGATGAAGATGACCGCCTCGCCTGCCACCATCGAGACAACTGCCCGAACGACTGTCCTGTCGTTACCCCGTGACGCCAGCCAACCAAGCAGCAGACCGGCACACACGAAACCGATCAAATAGCCGAACGTAGCCACGACGAAGCCACTCGCGTGACCGGCGAACCACGGCACACCGATGAGACCGGCGACGACATAGAGCGCCATCGAGAGACCGGCACGACGCCAACCAAGGGCGGAGCCCGCGAGAATCACGCCAAGCGTCTGACCCGTGATTGGCACGGGAGTGAAGCTCAGGTGGACAGTGAATTGGGCCAGAATGCCGACCAGAGTCGCTGCGCCGGCCACAAGGATGGCGTCAGCGAGCAGTGAAGATGGAGCGAGGTCAGCGAGGACCTTGCGAGGTTGCGTGGTGACCGCGATGGATGACATGT
>JADGOJ010000050.1 GCA_017883045.1 Acidimicrobiales bacterium | reverse complement strand
CAAAGAGGGCCGTGGCGTGGCGCCCCTGCACGACGGCGCGATGTTCGTCGCCGCGCGAACCGGCGCCATGGTCGTGCCGGTGGGCATTGGGGGCAGCGATCGCGCGATGCCACGGGGTGCCAAGCTGCCACGTCCGGCGAAAGTCCGCATCGTGGTGGGCCGGCCCATCACACCGCCCTCGTCCGAAGGCCGTGTCTCGCGCTCGGCGATCGCTACCAAGAGCGAGGAACTGCGCGTCGAACTCGAGGCCGTCTACTTCGAGAGCCTCGGCGACTGATTCCCCCTGCGCTTGTCGGTGCGATGAAACCACCGCCCGGTGCAGTGTCCCTGGGCGGGACATCCAGTTCTTGCCCCGGAGAGTCTGACTGACTCCTGCTTCGCGCGGCGGCGAACTGCTCCACCCTCCACGGGCATGGCGCCAGAATCGACCGGTGGGGTCGCTTCGCACCTGACCGACCGTGGGGACCTCGGCTACGGGACTGGGATTCACGCAGACACGGGCAGCGCCCGGTCTCGTGCTCGCCCCAGCCGGTGCGGTTAGTCACCCGGGTTGGCGGTGAAGACGCTTCCGCGTCGCCGGTATGACCCCGTGCCGCCCACCCCCGTCACACCGCCAAGGGGGGGACTGATCAGCGCTCGCGCCACCAGGTGCCGAAGACGACCCTCGCGTAGCGAAAGCCGTAGATCCAGGTCGCGCCCTTCTTCGTTTCGCCCGAGAACCGCCGGTGCCAGATGGTCGGCACCTCGCTGGCGCGCCAACCGCGCTTCAGGCACGTGATGAGCAGCTCCGAGGTCTGGTACTGCTGCTGGCGCAGGCGGTCAACCACGTCGGCGAGCATCGTCACGCGCAGCGCCCGGTAGCCGGTCGAGGTGTCGGTGAGACCAGCGCCCGTCATGCGGTTCATGATGAAGGAGAAGAACCGCACACCGCTCTTGCGGATTCGGTCCGAGGTCTTGTCGACGCCGAGCACCCGACTGCCGAGCACGAAGTCGGACTGGTCGGCGAGCAGGGGCGCGAGGATCTGGGGGATCTCGGCGGGGTCGTTCTGCCCGTCGGCGTCGAGGGTTACGACGTACTTCACGCCGTTGTTGACGCAGTAGCGGTACGCGACCTGCAGCGCCACGCCGTGTCCCAGGTTGACCGGGAACTCGATTACCACGACCTCGGGGAAGGAACGGGCGATCTCGGCGGTGCGGTCGTCGCCGCCGTCCACCACCACCAGCGTGGTGTAGGGCCGGCCGTCGATCGAGGCGGGCATCTTCTCAAGGACGCCCCCGATGTTGCCCTCTTCCTCGTAGGCGCAGATCGCCGCCACGATGGCCTCGGGCTTGAAGCCCGGACGCTCGGTGGCGAGGCGCGCCAGCGCCTGCTCGATGGCGTATGCGCGCAGGCGTGCCGAACGGCGTTGCTCTAGATCATCGTTGACCATGGATCTCCTTAGATGGACTTAGCCCGTGCGAACACCCGTGTCACCAAGGGTTCGAAGTGCTCGAGGGTCTCTGACCGGTAGTTGGGGTCGAACGCCTTCTGGTCCCAGACGTCGGCGAAGCGCTCGGCGAGCTCGTACCACGGTTCGCCGACGTGGCGCTCGCGCAGGTTGGTGTCCATGCCGAGGTACTCGTAGTACCAGCGGCCTTGGAATTCCTGGTGGTGCGCGATCATGCAGTAGACCTCGTGGCGGACGTAGGGCCGGAGGATCTCGGCGGCAATCCGGGGATGATTGGGAACCGAGATCAACTTGCCCACGTCGTGCAGCAGCGAGGCGACGATGACCTCCTCGTCGGCGCCGTCGCGCTCGGCGCGAGTGGCGGTCTGGAGCGCGTGCTCCATTTGGTCGACCGAGAAGCCGTCGGTGATGCCCCCGAGCCCTCGCACCATGCCTAGCAACTGGGCGGCCACCCGGGGCTGGGCGGCGATGGTCTCATCGACGATGACCATCCACTGCTCTCGCGTGGAGACGTCCATGCTGGGGAAGGAACTCACCGCAAAATACTAACAATTGGGCCGTGAACGGTCCGGTTCAACGGCTCGCCGCTGAAAGAACCTCGGCGGCGGTGAACTCGCGATCGGCCTGCCCGTCGAAGGTCGAGACCGACGGCGTGCGCAGCGTGAGGTCGAGCACCGCCGACAAGGTCTTGAGCATCTCGCGCAACTCGGGTGGCGGGGGGAAGTACTCGTCCTCGACGGTGACCGACCTCACGGTGACGCCGTTGATCGGGTTGAGTCGCTCGAGCACCTCGTTGACGAGCGACTCGGGCGCCGACGCGCCCGCGGTGACCGCCACCACGCCCGAGAGGTCGTCGGGCAGCTCGAATGCCCCGTTGACGCGCAACACCCGTGGACAGCCGACCGCCTCGGCCACCTTGGTGAGCGCCACGGTGTTGGAGGAGTTGGCCGAACCGATCACGACGACCGCGTCGGCGTCGGCGGCGATGGCACGAAGTGCGGCCTGGCGATTGGTGGTGGCGAAGCAGAGGTCGCTGCGGTTGGGCATCCAGATGTCGGGGAACTTCACCTCGGCGTAATCGCGAAGGTCCTGCCACTCGTCGAGGCTGAGCGTCGTCTGACTGAGCAACGCGAACGGGCCGGCCAGGTCGCCCAGCGCGTCGATGTCGGCCGTCGACTCGATCAGGTGGACCGACTCGGGCGCCACGGCCATGGTGCCGACGGCCTCCTCGTGGCCCTCGTGGCCGACGTAGAGCACGGTGTAGCCCTTGCGGGCACGGACTTTGAGCTCGTGGTGAACCTTGGTCACGAGGGGACAGACCGCGTCGATCACCGTGCCGCCCGCCTGGCGGGCCGCTTCGATCACCTCGGGCGGCGACCCGTGGGCGCTCAGCATCACCGGGGCGCCGGAGGGCACCTGGGACACGTCATCGACGAAGACCACGCCGAGGGACCTGAAGTAGTCGACGACGAACTGGTTGTGGACGATCTCGTGGTAGCAGAACACCGGGGGCGTGAAGACGCGGGTCATCCAATCGAGCGCCTTGATGGCCTTTTCAACTCCGGCGCAGAAGCCACGCGGGGCCGCGAGAACAACCTTGTCAACACTCACCCGGCCAGCCTAGTTACCGAAGAATGCGATTACTCCTAGGCTGGAGGGGTGTCGGGCGCGCGAATTTCCTCAATCTCCCTTGATTCACCGGCCTCGGCGGTGGATCTGCTCGTCGGTGACGAGTTGGTGAGCGTCAACGGGCGCGAGCCGAGCGACATCATCGAGTACCAGCAGCTGATCGACGGCGATCACGTCACTCTGGTGGTGCGCCGCGAGGGCGAGGCGCTGTCGCGCAAGGTGGCCATCGTCAAGGAGGAGGGTCAGCCACTGGGGCTCGGCATCGACTCGGCCGTCTTCGACCGGATCCGCACGTGCGACAACCACTGCTCGTTCTGCTTCATCTACCAGCTGCCCAAGGGCATGCGCCGCTCGCTCTACGTGAAGGACGACGACTTTCGCCTGTCGTTCCTCTACGGCAACTACACGACGCTGACGCGCTTCACCGAGTTCGATCTCGAGCGGGTGATCGACGAGGGTCTCTCGCCGCTCTACGTCTCGATCCACTCGACCGACCCCGAGCTTCGCGCCGAGATGCTGCGCAACCCGCGGGGGGCGACCAGCCTGCGCTGGCTCAAGGAGCTGCTGCGCGCCGGCATCGAGGTGCACGCCCAACTCGTGGTCTGCCCGGGCGTGAACGACGGATCCCATCTCGAGCGCACGCTGCACGACGTGGTCTCGCTCTACCCCGAACTGGCCTCGGTCGCCCTGGTGCCCGTGGGCGTGAGCGACTTCTCGCTCGAAGAGACGATGCGCTCGCACACCAAGCCCGAGGCGCAGCAGGTGATCGAGCTCGCCGACCGATTCCAGCGGCTCACCGAGGAGTTGCTGGGGCGCGTCTCGGTCTTCGCGAGCGACGAGTTCTACCTGGTCGCCGGGGCGACGCCGCCACCGGCGGCGGCGTTCGAGAGCCTGGACCAGGCCGAGAACGGCATCGGGCTGGTCGCCGCCTTCGTGCAGAGCTTCATCGACCAGACGGTGATGGACAAGCTGGGCACCGGCTTCTTCCAATCGGTGGACGGGGCGCCCGCGTTGGGCTACCGGGCACCGCGCGGAGGAGACCGCGGCCTGCACGGGGGCGACGGCGCGATGGTGATCACCGGCGAGTACGCCGCCCCGATCCTGCGCCGACTGTTCGACGACCATGGCTTCGCCGACGTCGAGGTACTCACAGTCAAGAACTCCTACTTCGGCGGCAACATCAAGGTGGCCGGCCTGTTGACGGGCCAGGACCTCATTGCGGCCCTGGCGCAGGTGCCCTCGGACACGGTCTGTCTGCTGCCTGACGTCTGTCTCTCCGAGGGCCGATTCCTCGACGGGCTCACGGTGGATGACTTGCCGAACTCCGTGATCACCGTTCGCACAACGGGTCAAGATCTTCGAAACGCCCTCGAGTCGGTGCGCTCCGAAGGATTGGTCTCGTCATGAAGAAGCCCCAGGTCGTCATCGTCGGCCGCCCCAACGTGGGCAAGAGCTCCCTCGTCAACCGGTTGGCGGGCAAGCGCGTCGCCGTGGTCGAAGAGCACCGAGGCGTGACCCGCGACCGCAAGGCCGTCGAGGTCGAGTGGCGCGGTCTGACCTTCGACGTCGTGGACACCGGCGGATGGCTCGAGGCCGGCGACAACCTCGAGGAGAAGGTCTCCAAGCAGGCCGAAGCCGCCCTCGCCTCGGCTGACCTGGTGCTGCTGGTCGTCGACGTCACGACCGGGATGGTCGACGAGGACACCCACGCCGCCCGGTGGGCACTGCGCAGCGGACGGCCCGTGGCCCTCGTGGTCAACAAGGTCGACGACGCCCAGCACGAGGCCAGTAGCTGGGAGTTCCTGGGTCTGGGCTGCGGCGACCCGCACACGGTGAGCGCCCAGCACGGCCGCGGAGCGGGTGACCTGCTCGACTTCATCGTCGACCAGCTCGGCGAGGCGCGAGAGGTCGAAGAGGCCGCCGAGGCCGACGACGATGGAGCACTGCGCGTGGCGATCGTCGGACGCCCCAACGTGGGCAAGTCCACGCTGTTCAACCAGCTGATCGGCGAAGAGCGCTCGGTCGTGCACGACATGCCCGGCACCACCCGCGACGCGATCGACACCGTGGTGCAGACCGACGTCGGATTGATTCGGTTCATCGACACGGCCGGCATGCGCCGCCGGGCCAAGACCGAGGCCGGCCTCGAGACCTACGCGGTGCTGCGCAGCCTCGACGCGCTCGACCGCGCCGACATCGCGATCCTCGTGATCGACGCGACCGTCGGCGCCACCGGCCAGGACCAACGGCTCGCCGAGCGCATCTCGGCCGCGGGCTGCCCCTCGCTCGTGGTCTTGAACAAGTGGGAGCTCGTGCCCGTCGAAGAGCGTGACTCGGTCCTCGAGACGGTCGGACAGAAGCTCGCCTTCCTGGGCGACGCGCCGGTGATGAAGACGACGGCCACGTCGGGCAAGGGCGTGCACCGGATCCTGCCGGCGCTCGCGATCGCCGCGGCCGACTACGGCAAACGGGTGCCGACCGGCGCGTTGAACCGTGCCATTCGGGACCTGCAGATGAAGCAACCGGCGCCGACGGGCAAGATCCGCTACGCGGTGCAGGGAGCGACCGAGCCTCCGACCTTCACTCTCTTCGTCGCCGGGCGCCTGCCGACGACCTACCTGCGCTACGTCGAACGGTCCCTGCGCGAGCGCTTCGAACTGGGATCGTCGCCGCTGCGAGTTCGCGTTCGAGTCGAATAGTGGCCCAGTGGTGCGAGCACTGTGACCGCCCGGTCGAAGGCGACGTCTGTGAGGTCTGCGGCGCGGACGTCACGCCCGAAGCGCGCGAGCCGATCCCGTGGCGCTGGCGCTTCTTCATCGTGGCCACGGTCCTCTACCTGATCTGGCGCATCTATCAGTTAGTTTCGTGGCTCAGCCACTAGGAGGTTCTTGATGCCAATCTACGCGTTCGGGGACAGGACACCGTCAATCCACCCCGACGCCTTCGTGCACCCCGACGCCGTGATCATCGGTGACGTGCGCGTCGGCGCCGACTCGTCGGTCTGGCCCGGCGCGGTGCTGCGTGGCGACTACGGCACGATCATCGTCGGTGAGCGCACCTCGATCCAGGACGGCGCCATCGTGCACGCCATCGCGGACTATCCGACGGTCATCGGTGATGACTGCGTCGTGGGTCACCTGGCCCACCTCGAAGGCTGCGTCGTGCACGATCGGGCCCTCATCGGCAGCGGATCGATCGTGCTGCACGAGGCGACCGTCTTCAGTGGCGCGACGGTCGGGGCCGGCGCGGTCGTGCGCAATCGGATGGAGGTGCCGGCCAACGCCCTCGCCGTGGGCGTGCCCGCCACGATCAAGCCCGACGTGAGCGGCGAGGAGTCGATCCTCGAGAACGCCGAGTCCTACGTCGAGAACGCCAAGCGGTACAAGCGCGAGCTGCGTCGTCTCTAGGAGTTGGAGATCTCGACGAGGCGCTCGAGGGCCAGGGCGGCGTGGCCCTCGACGACGCTCGCGGTGGCCATCGCGAATCCCTGGGTGAGTGAGGTCGCGCGACCCCCCACCATCAAGGCGAGCGCCGCGTTCGCGCAGGCGACGTCGAAGATCGGGCCCTGCTTGCCCTCGAGGAATGAGTGGACGGCCTTGACGTTGTGACGAACGTCGTCGCCCCGGATGCTGGCGACGTTGTGGTGCAGCCCCAGTTCGTGGGGGGCGTCAAGGCGCTGGACCTCGGCGCCGAGCGGCGTGATGACGTGCAGCGTCGAGGGCGAGCCCAGGGAGAGTTCGTCGAGCCCGTCATCGGCGCAGACCAGGATGGCGTAGTCGATCCCCCTCGCCACCAGGACCCAGGCCATGTGCTCGAGCAGCGAGGCCTGGGCCACGCCGATCAGCGAGCGGCGGACCTGGGCGGGGTTCGCCAGCGGCCCCAGGACGTTGAAGATCGTGCGGAACCCCAGGGCGCGGCGAATCGGCGTCAGGTAGCCCAGGGCGTGGTGGAACGTCGGGGCGAAGAGAAAGCCGATGCCCGCGCCTTCGATGCACGCCCGAACGACAGCCTCGGGCGCGTCAAGGCGCACGCCGAGGGCCTCGAGGACGTCGGCCGAGCCCACCGACGAGGACGCCGCGCGGTTGCCGTGCTTGGCGACCGGCACGCCGCACCCGGCGACCGCGAGCGAGGCCATTGTCGAGATGTTGACGGTGTGCAGCTGATCGCCACCCGTGCCCACGATGTCGATCGCGTCGGGACCGATCGAGAAGGTCGTGGCCGTGTGCATCATCGCGTCGATGAAGCCGGTCATCTCGTCGGCCGTCTCGCCCTTGGCGGTGAGCGCGGTCAGGAAGCTCGCGATCAGGACGCCCTCGACCCTTCCCTCGAGGATGGCCGTCAGCGCGTCGCGGGCCTCGCCTCGTTCGAGATCGGTGCCGTGCACGAGGGGATTGAGGACGTCGCTCGAGAACGATCCATTCATCGGTGACACCGCGTGAGGAGCCTTGGCATAGGGACAAGATAGTCGCGAATCCGGCAGTTCTCCGCACCACTACGATTCGGTGATGGCGGCGACCTACCTCGACGAGATCCTGGAGCGGCATCGCGCGCGCGCAGCCCGCGACGAGCGCAACTGGCGCGAACGCGTGGGCCAGGTCAACTACGACGGTCCGTCGATGTACGAGGCACTGGCCAACCGCGCCGAAGCCCACGTGAGGGTCATCGCCGAGGTGAAGCGCCGCTCGCCGAGCCGAGGATGGCTGAACGAGTACATGAACGTCGCGGAGATGGCCAGCGCCTTCGTCAGGGGAGGTGCCGCGGCGATATCGGTACTGACCGACGACGCAAGCTTCGGGGGCTCGGTCGATGACCTCCGCGTGGTCGCCAATGCCGCTCGCGTGCCGCTCTTGCGCAAGGACTTCACGGTCTGCGCCAACGACGTGCTGGACACCGCGGCGATGGGGGCGAGCACCGTGCTGCTCATTGTCGCGGCGCTGAGCGACGACGAACTTCGAGAGTTCCTGGTGCTCGCCGAAGCCTGCGGGATCGACGCCCTGGTCGAGGTCCATGACCACGAGGAGGCCGCTCGCGCGCTCGACAGTGGGGCCCGGATCGTCGGGGTCAATCAGCGCAACCTGCGAACCTTCGAGGTGGACCCGACCCACGCCGCCTCGGTCATCGGGGGGCTGCCCGATACGGTCGTGAGCGTGTGCGAGTCGGGTCTCGGGTCGGTGGCCGACGTGCGCCGCGCCGCCGAGGCCGGTTTCGACGCGGTGCTCGTCGGCGAGGCCTTCGTCACGTCCAACGCCGTGGAGGAGATGGTCAGGAGTTTCGCCTCGGTCCCATGGTTCGGTCGTGCCTGAGTTTCCCGGTGATCGCTTCATCAAGATCTGCGGCGTGACCAACCTCGACGACGTCGAGGCGGTCATCGAGGCTGGCGCGGACGGCCTTGGGCTGATCCTCGCCTCGTCGCCGAGGCATGTCTCGCTCGACCGGGCGGCCGAACTCGCCAGCGCAGCCGCGGGACGGGTCGTCGTGACCGGCGTCTTTCGCGACAACAGTGACTCCTCGGTCCTCGAAGCGGTGGATGCACTCGCACTCGACGTGGCCCAGATCCACGGACCGCTCGGGCCCGAACTGCGGACGGAGCTTCGCCGGCGAGGGCTGAAGGTGGTGAAAGCCCTCACCATCGGAAGCGGCGAGTTCTACGACTTCGACGACAGCCAGGTCGATGCCGTGCTGATCGACGGGCCGTCACCCGGCAGCGGGAGGACCCACTCATGGGACGATCTCTCACGGCGGAGGTTCCACGTTCCCGTGATCGCCGCGGGCGGCCTGACCCCGGGCAACGTCGCGGACACCATTCGCGCCACGGGTGCCTGGGGTGTCGACACCGCGAGTGGCGTGGAGTCCGCACCGGGCGTCAAGGACCGTACGCTGGTGAGGCGCTTCGTCGAGAACGCGCGCCGGGCAATGGAGCAACGAGAGGATTGAAGTGACGGACCCCCCCTACATGTCGTCGCCCGACCAGCGGGGCCGCTTCGGCAACTTCGGTGGCCGGTTCGTGCCCGAGGCCCTGATGCCGGCCTGTCTCGAGTTGGAGAGCGCGTTCGTCGACGCCTGGGCCGATTCGACGTTCGTCGAGGAGTATCACCGCGTGCTGCGCGACTTCGCTGGGCGCCCGACGCCCGTGACGCCTCTCGAGAGGCTCTCGGACAAGCTCGGGATCCGCCTGTTCGCCAAGCGCGAAGACCTGGCGCACACCGGTTCGCACAAGATCAACAACGTGATCGGTCAGACCCTGTTGACCAAGAGAATGGGCAAGCACCGGGTGATCGCCGAGACCGGCGCGGGCCAGCACGGCGTGGCCACCGCCACCGCGGCGGCGCGTCTGGGCCTCGAGTGCACGGTGTACATGGGCGAGGTCGATACGGTGCGCCAGGTCCTCAACGTCTTTCGAATGGAGTTGCTCGGTGCGACCGTCGTGCCGGTCACTTCGGGCAGCAAGACGTTGAAGGACGCGGTGAACGAGGCGATGCGCGAGTGGGTCACGTGTGTCGAGGACACCCACTACTGCCTGGGGTCGGTCATGGGCCCGCACCCCTTCCCTTGGATGGTGCGCGAGTTCCAGAGCATCATCGGACACGAGGCGCTGCGACAGATGCGAGAGCACGGCGTCGACACGCCCGACGCCGTGGTGGCGTGCGTGGGCGGGGGATCGAACGCCGCGGGGATCTTCGCGGGATTCGCCAACACCTCGGCGCGACTGATCGGCGTCGAAGCAGCCGGAGGTGCGGCGGTGGTCAGCGGCTCGCCCGGCGTCTTGCACGGCATGCGGTCGTTGTTGATTCAGGACGAGTTCGGACAGATCGAAGAGGCCCATTCGATCTCGGCCGGCCTCGACTATCCCGGGATCGGGCCAGAGCACGCGCACCTGGCCGAGATCGGAAGGGCCGAGTACTACCCGATCGGCGACGAGGACGTCCTCGACGCCCTGGCGCTGCTGAGCGAATTGGAGGGGATCATCCCCGCGCTCGAGTCGGCCCACGCCGTCGCGTGGATCGCCCGCGAGGCCGGCCGCTCCCTGCCCACGGGATCGTCGGTCCTGCTCAACCTGTCGGGCCGTGGCGACAAGGACGTGGCCCAGGTTCGCGCGATGCTGCGCGGTGAGTCGTGAAGAGTCTCGAGACGCGCTTGCGCGCGTTGCGGGACTCCGGCCGCAAGGCGCTGGTTCCGTACTTCATGGGCGGCCTGACGCCCGACTGGATCCAACACGTCGAAGCCGCCGTCCACGCCGGCGCCGACGCCGTCGAGATCGGCATCCCCTTCTCCGACCCGATGATGGACGGCGTCGTGATCCAAGAGGCCGCCCTTCGTGCGCTGCGGGCCGACACCACCCTCGACTCAATCTGTGCGGACCTGGAGGCGCTGAGCAACTCGGTGCCCCTGATCGCGATGACGTACTTCAACATCTTTCACCACTACGGACTCGAGCGGTCGGCGGGCAAGCTCCAGGCGAGCGGCGTTTCGGGGGCGATCGTGCCCGACCTCGCCCTCGAAGAGGCGGACGAGTGGATCGCGGCCTGCGACCAGCACGATGTCGCCACGGTCTTGCTCGTCGCCCCGTCGACGACGCCCGACCGGGTCCGGCGCCTCGGTCAGGCGACGCAGGGTTTCGCGTACGCCTCGGCGCGGATGGCCGTGACGGGCCGGTCCGGCGGGGCGGGCGACGCCGCACGGGTCGTGCAGTCCATTCGAGAGGTGACGACGGTGCCGACTTACATCGGCATCGGCATCAGCTCCGAAGAACAAGCGAAGGAGGCCTCGGGCATCGGCGACGGGGTCATCGTCGGCTCGGCCCTGGTTCAGATCATCTTGGACGGCGGGGGAGCAGGTGAGGTCGAGTCCTTCGTCCGTTCGTATCGCGCCGCGATCGACGGCTGAACTCGAGCCGCGAGCAACATCGCTGACGAGACCGGCTTGGAGTGGTGACTTCCCGGACCGTGGAGTTTTGTCCTTGTTATGAGGGATTACTAAATGTGAGTTATTTCACAAGGTTGCCTCGAATCATCCCAGCCGTGGTGCGACGTCAGGTGTTTAATTGCCTTGGGCCGTCAACCCGACGACTCGATGTGCAACCTATCCGGAAGGAATTACATGTCTGATCAGATGGTTGCGGACGCACGTCCGATACACAGTGTCGCGGATCCGGGTCCACTCGGACTCGCAGGATTCGCGATGACCACGTTCTGTTTGAGTTCTGACAACGCCCACCTGTGGCACGGCGGAGGAGCGGCGGCGGCCCTCGCGCTCGCCCTGATATACGGTGGCATCGCCCAGTTCGCCGCTGGAATGTGGGAGTTTCACCGCAGGAACACCTTTGGTGCGCTGGCGTTCACGTCCTACGGCGCATTCTGGATCGGCCTCTACGTCTTGCTGAAGATACCGGCAATCCCCGCTGGGACCGACTCGCTAGCCGTCTACTTGTTGGCGTGGACCATCTTCACGCTGTACATGACCGTCGCCGCCCTCAAGACCAGCACCGCAGTGCTCTCGGTGTTCGTCGCTCTTTCGGCCACGTTCGTCTTCCTGACGATCGGAAACTGGGGCGCTGGCCACGAGAACATGATCAAGATCGGTGGATGGCTGGGCTTCTTGACCGCAGCTCTGGCCTGGTACGCCTCGGCGGCCGGGGTCATCAACGAAACTCACGGAAAAGTGGTGCTACCGGTCGGTCCGCGAGGCTAACCTTCTAGTCACTGGTGGCTTGCCACCGGACCCAACCGCCAACAGCGCCCCAGCCCAACGGCTCGGGCGCTGTTGGCTTACTAGGCCGATAGAGAACTACTCTCGGCTCCAGTTACGAATGTGAATCATGTCAACGTCTCCCGGACTCGGTTCGGGGGACAGGAGAGCGGGAGTGGCAATGACTGAATCGAAACTCGAAGCGTGGCTCGACGAGACGCGCAGCTTCGCGCCGAGTCCCGAGTTCGCCCAGCAGGCGAACGCGCAACCTTCCATCTATGACGAGGCGAACGCCGATCCCGTCGCGTGGTGGCGCAAGGAGGCCGATCGTCTGACCTGGACCACGGCTCCCACTCACTCACTTGACTGGGATCTGCCCAACGCCAAGTGGTTCAGCGACGGCACGCTCAACGCCTCGTATAACTGCGTCGACCGCCACGTCGAGGCGGGCAAGGGCGACAAGGTCGCCTACCACTGGATCGGGGACGCCGAAGGTGAGTCGCGCACCATCACCTACGCGGAGTTGAAGAAGATGGTCGCTCGCACCGCCAACGCGCTCACCGAGCTCGGCGTGAAATCCGGCGACCGCGTCGCGGTGTACATGCCGATGATCCCCGAGGCGGTCGTCGCGATGCTCGCCATCGTGCGACTGGGCGCCGTGCACTCGGTCGTCTTCGCGGGCTTCTCCGCCGACGCCCTGTCGAGCCGAATCCTGGACTCGGACTGCCAGTTCGTCGTCACCGCCGACGGCGCCTTTCGCCGCGGCACCGCGAGCCCGCTGAAGCCGGCGGTCGACGAAGCGCTGGAGAGCTGCCCGAACGTGAAGGCCGTCCTCGTCGTTCGTCGCACCGGCGGCGACGTCGACTGGGTCGAGGGCCGCGACCACTGGTGGCACACGCTCGTCGACCGTCAGAGCGACCAGCACGCCTACGAATCGTTCCCCTCGGAGCACACGATGTTCATCATGTACACCTCGGGCACCACCGCCAAGCCCAAGGGCATCTTCCACACGACGGGTGGCTACCTCACCCAGTGCGCGACGACGCACCACTACATCTTCGACGTCAAGCCCGAGACCGACGTCTGCTGGACGGCCGCGGACATCGGCTGGGTCACGGGCCACAGCTACATCGTCTACGGCCCGCTGGTGAACGGCGTGACCCAGGTGATGTACGAGGGGCTGCCCGACTCGGGCGGCAAGGACCGCTGGTGGCGGATCATCGAGCAGAACAAGGTGACGATCCTCTACACGGCGCCGACCACCATCCGCACGCTCATGAAGTGGGGGCCCCAGTACCCCGACGGGAATGACCTGTCGAGCCTGCGGCTGCTCGGCACCGTCGGCGAGCCGATCAACCCCCAGGCCTGGATGTGGTATCGCGAGCACATCGGCGGCAACCGCTGTCCGATCGTGGACACCTGGTGGCAGACCGAGACCGGGGCGATCATGATCACGCCGCTTCCCGGCATCACGTCGACCAAGCCCGGTGCGGCCATGACGCCGTTCCCGGGCATCGGCGTCGACGTCGTGGACAACGACGGGAACTCCGTGGGCAACGGGGAGGGTGGCTACCTGGTCATCACCAACCCGTGGCCGGCGATGACGCGTGGCATCTACGGTGACCCCGAGCGATTCCAGGAGACGTACTGGTCGCGGTTCCCCGGCAAGTACTTCGCCGGCGACGGCGCGAAGCGTGACGAGGACGGCGACTTGTGGCTGCTGGGCCGGATCGACGACGTGATGAACATCTCGGGTCACCGGCTGTCGACCACCGAGGTCGAACACGCGCTCGTCGGCCACCCCGCGGTCGCCGAGGCGGCCGTCGTTGGCGCGTTCGACGAGACGACCGGGCAGGCGATCGTCGCGTTCGTGACCCTGAAGTTGACGGCCGACGACGCCGCCAAGGACCAGGTGCTCGTGATCGAGGAGTTGCGCACGCACGTGGCCAAGGTGATCAGCCCGATTGCACGGCCGCGCCAGATCATCCTGACGCCCGACCTGCCCAAGACCCGCTCGGGCAAGATCATGCGTCGACTGCTGCGCGACGTCGCGGAGAATCGCCAATTGGGCGACGTGACCACGCTGACCGACCCGACGGTCGTCAACATGATCTCCGAGCTCATGGGCACCGAATCGACCAGTGAGGACTGACAGCTCTTCCTAGCCTCTGGCGTCGGAGAGCGACGTTGAACGGCTGCGGCCACGCGGGACGCCGGAGCGTCCTGCGTGGCGGAGATGGCCGGTCGGGATGGTCGTGAAAGTTTGGCCGACGCCACGACAGGTACATGATGAGGGGTGCGGCACGACGGATGGCACGAACGAGCCAGTCCGTCCCCCGTGGACAGAGGAGCGAGCATGAACGAGCGCGCGGACAAGAAGGACGGACACGACGGGTCTCACGGGAGTGACGGCCGCCGCACCCACGAGAGTCCGCCGGCGAACCCATTTCGGCTCTTGGTGTGGCTGGTCGCGGCGTTGCTGCTCGTCGTCGTCGGAATCGCCGGCGTCGAGGTCGGGCGCTCGCACAACGCGGTGGCGGGAACGATCTCGGTCCAGGGCACTGGCACCGTGCGCGGCGCACCGGATACGGCGACCTTCAACATCGGCGTGCACACGACGGACACATCGGCGTCAGCGGCGCTGTCGGCCAACAACCAGAAAGTGCAGGCCCTCGTCGCGGCACTGTTGAGGAACGGGGTGAAGAAGAAGGAGATGCAGACCTCGGGCCTCAACATCTACCAGAACACCAACAACAACGGCGTGGTCACCGGCTTCTCGGTCGACGACACGCTCAACGTCACGATGCACAACGTGAAGCAGTCGGGCGCGGCCATCGACGCCGCCGCTCGCGCGGTCGGCAACGGCATCCAGTTGAACGGCATCTCGTTCTCGATCTCGAACCAGTCCAAGCTGTTGGCGTCCGCCCGCTCCAAGGCCATGGCCAACGCGCACCTCGCGGCCGAACAACTCGCCAAGGCTGGCGGCGCGCACGTGAGGAGCATCGTCAAGGTGAGCGACCAGGAGAATCTGGTCCCGCCGATCTACTACGGCCCTTCGGCGACGGGCACGGGTTTCAAGAATGTGGTTCCGGTGCAGACCGGCGTCGAGGCGGTCACCGTGCAGGTTTCGATCACGTACTCGCTGGGTGGCTGAGCGGTCCGTCGAGTCGCCGATGATCCGAATGCATCGAGTCCGCCATCCGGGCGGGCGCCCCGGAACCCCTGCGCTCTAGGAGTCGAATCCCAGGCCGAAGAGGTCCATGGTCTTCAACCAGAGATTGCGTCGGCCTTCGTGCTCGTCGGCGTACTTGATGGCCGCTTGCGTGAGACGGATGAAGACCCACTTGAACGGCTCGGGCGGGAAGGGCATGGGGCGCCGGCGCACCATGCTCAGGCTGGTCCGTTCGGTCTCGTGGCCGTCGAGCAGGTCGAGCATCGTGGCGGCGCCGAAGCGAGTCGAAGCCACACCCAGACCCGTGTAGCCGAGCACGTAGGCGACCTTGCCGTTGTGTGACGTGTCCCAGAAGGGGCAGAAGCGCGTACAGGTGTCGATGGCCCCGCCCCAGGCGTGGGTGAACTTGACGCCCTTCAACTGCGGGAACGTCTTCAAGAAGTGGGCCGCCAATGTCGCGTAGGTCTCTGAGTTGAACTCGTACTCACGGCGGACCTTGCCCCGGAAGTTGTAGATCGTGTCGTAGCCGCCCCACAGGATGCAGTTGTCGTTCGTCAGCCGGTAGTAGTGGAACTGGTTGCCCGAGTCGGCAATCCCTTCGCGGCCCTGCCACCCAATGCCCTCGAGCTGCTCGGCCGTCAACGGCTCGGTGACGAGCACGTAGTCGTAGACCGGCACGATGTACTTGCGCGCCTTGTGCACCAGGGCCGGGAAGACATTCGTGCCCAGAGCGACGCGCGCCGCGGTCACCGCGCCGTAGGGGGTGTGCACGCGCACGGCGTCGTCGACGTCTTCGAGCCATTCGACCTTCGAGTTCTCGAAGATCTTGACGCCGAGCGACAGACAGGCCTTTTCGAGTCCCCACACCAAACGGGCCGGGTCGACCAGCGCGGTGCCGTCGGGGTTGAAGAGAGCGCCGATGTACGAGGGCGAGTGCACCCTGGCCTGCACCTCGTCGCGACTCAGCACCTCGACGGTGTCGCCAAGGGCGTTGCGTAGGCGGGCGATCTCGGTCATGTTCCTGAACTGCCATGGCTCGACCGCGACCTGCAGTTCCCCCGTGCGTTCGAAGTCGCACTCGATGTCGTAGCGCTT
>JADGOJ010000049.1 GCA_017883045.1 Acidimicrobiales bacterium | reverse complement strand
AGCTCGTGCGCGTCACGGGTTGAGAGGAACCAGCGAAAGCGCGCACCTAGTCCCTCTTCAACCATGGCCTCGACCATCCGACCCCCAATGCCCCGCCCGCGATGCGGTGGAGCCACGTAGACATCGGCCAGGTAGGCATCACTGACGCCGTCCGACACGGCGCGGGCAAAGCCCACTAGATCATCGCTTCCCTCGACGTATGCCCCGATCACGCGCCATGCGCCCCTAAATTGATGATCCACGTCTTCTCGGCCTCGCCATCGGTTCCAGTAGGCGTCGGTGGAGAGGTAGTGCCAGACCGCGTCGTAGTCAAGACGCTCCCGATCGTCATCGAGTACGTACGTCATCACCACTCCAACTCTGCTGTCATTCAGGCTTCGGCACCTGTTGGGCGAAGGTCTGGGCGATGTCGATTCGACGCATGAAGGCGACGTCGTCGAACTGCTGGGCGTAAGCGATGAAGCGTGCCAACGCATCGGCCCGAGCCGGGTTGCCGCTGACGCGCGGGTGGATTCCTATCGACATCATGCGACCCACGTCGTCGCCGTCGTTGCGCAGACGATCGATGGACGCCTTCGCGGTCTCGAAGAACTGCTCGGGGCTCCCGTAACCGGTGCCCACGATGTAGCGGGCGTCGTTCACGACGAGCGAGTACGGCACGACGAGATGCGACCGGCCGTTGACTTTCGTCCAATACGGCAGGTCCTCGTTGTAGGTGTCCGAGTCGTAGAAGAAGCCGCCCTCCTCCACGACCAGATCACGCGTGTTCACACTCATCTCGCGGCAGTACCAGCCGACGGGACGGGTCCCGGTCGTCTTCTCGATCGACTCGACCGCCAGCTTGATGGCCTCGCGCTCCTCGTCGCGCGTCATCTCGTAGTGGTTGGACCAGCGAAAGCCGTGCCCTGCCGCTTCATCGCCACGCCCCGCGAGCTTCTTGGCGACTTCGGGATTGCGCTCCAGCGCTACCGCCGCCGCGAAGAAGGTCACAGGGACCTCCGCCGCGTCGAAGACACGAAAGAGCCGCCAGATGCCTGCCCGCGAACCGTACTCATACATCGACTCGACGGCGAGGTCACGCTGGTCATCGACGGCGAACGGCAGCTCGTAGAGACCGTCGTTGACGCCATCGCCCATGGCGAAGGTCTTCTCCGAACCCTCCTCGTAGTTGATGACAATCTGGATGGCGACCTTGGCCTCGTTGGCCCAACGCACCACCGGCGGGTGCTCGCCATAGCCAACGAGATCGCGGCGCGGCCCCGGAACACCCTCCTCCAGGTCGGTACGTCGAAAAAACTGATCATTCATGCTCATGATGCTCCTCTCTATGGAAACTCAACCAACCAGATACTCAATCAAGGCCCGCGAGACTACGGGCGCCATCGACGACAATCAGTTCACCGCTCAAGTAGGAGGCCTCCTGGCTCGCGAGGAACTGGTACACGTAGGCAATGTCCTCGGGCGTGCCCACCCGTCCGACGGGAACCTTGGGCCCCACCGCCTCCAGCGCCTCGAGTCCGAGCGAGTTGACCGGGTCGAGCGCTTGGGGAGTTCGAATCACGCCCGGAGCCACCGCATTGGCCGTTATGCCGAAGGGACCGTATTCAACAGCCAGCGACTTGATCAGGCCAACGAGACCACCCTTGGCCGCCGCGTAGTGGGAGTGCTCGGGCCACCCCGAGACCGTGCCCGCGACCGACGAGGTCGCGATCAACCGACCGAAGCCCTGGCGCTTCATGTGCGGAATGCACTGGCGAAAGACGCGCCACGCCCCGTTCAAGTCCACGTCGATGAGATGGCTCCAGGATTCGTCGTCGAGCTCTTCGAGGGAGATCTTGCGCGCGATCCCGGCGTTAGCCACCGCTACGTGCACCCCGCCGAGCTCGTCGACGGCGCGCTGGGTCAGACGCGCGACGTCGCTCGTCGAGGCCACGTCGACTGCTTCGACCACGCAGCGCCTCCCCATTTCTTCGACGTCGCGGCGCACGAGCTCGATGTCGTGGCCGTCCGGCGGATACCACGCCAGCGCCAGGTCAGCCCCGGCCGCCGCGAAGACGCGAGCGGTCGCCGCGCCGATCCCCGATGCCGCACCCGTGATGAGCGCAACCCGATCAGTCATCTCAAACATATGTCTCTCCTGTCCTCATTGTCACTCCAAACCATCCAACCCCGACGAACTCTGGGTCACGTAATCGGCGCCGAAGGCGCCTTCGGCGGCGAGAGTCGCCCGGTGCTCCTCCGAGTAACCGAGCAGCAGACCTATGACGGAGTCGGCGTCCTCGTGTCGGCGCGGAGCCCTTCGGTGCGTCGCGGGTTCCCCGCCGACGCGAACGGCACTCACGACCTGGCGCACCTCGCCGAAACGGGGGTGCTCCGTCGTCACGACGACGTGACGCGCCGCCGACTGCGGATCGGCGAGCGCTTGAGCAACGGAGTTGACCGGACCGCACGGCACCTGAGCCGCGGTCAGGATCTCCACCCATTCGTCGGTAGGACGCTGCAAGAAGGCTTCACCGAGGATGGCCAGGACCTCGTCCGCGTGCTCGTAGCGCGCGGTGAATCCCTGGAAACGTGGATTGACCGCGAGGGTGGGCATCTCCAACGCCTCGACCAGACGGCGCCAGAACTTCTCCTTCGGGCAGGCCACGACGAGCCAGCCGTCCTTTGACTCGAAGACCTGGAACGGCACAATCGACGGATGCGCGGAGTGGTGCGTGCGACGAGGAACGAAATCTCCGTTGAGCGCCCAGGCGGCGGGGTAGGTCAGCATCGACATGGCCGTCTCGAAGAGGCTCACGTCACAGTCGGTGCCGACCCCGTCACGACGGGCCGCGTGCAGCGCGGCCAGCATCGAGATCGCCGCGACCAGCCCGCCGGAGTAGTCCACGATCGACAGTCCCGACTTGGTCGGTGGCCCGTCGGGCTCACCGGTGAGATCCATCCAGCCCGTGAGGCCCTGGACGACGTAGTCGTATCCCGGATCGGCCCGTCGGGGCCCGGTCATCCCGTAGCCGCTCAGCGAGCAGCAGACGATCTTCGGATTGATGTGCTTCAGGTCGTCGTAACGGATGGCGAGTTGCTCGGGAACATCGCCGCGCAGGTTGGAGAAGACGATGTCGCTCACGCACACGAGGTCCTCGAACACGGCGCGTCCCGAATGGCTGTTGAGGTCGAGACTGAGACTCCGCTTGTTGCGATTGAAGGCCTCAAAGAAGACGCTGTCCTCACCGTCCTGCTGCGGCGTCACGTACCTTCCGATGTCGCCGCCGACACTAGGGTCCTCGATCTTGATGACGTCGGCGCCGAGGTCGGCCAGTTGCACCGAGCCGAACGGCCCCGCACCGTACTGTTCGATCGCGAGGATCCGAACGTCTTCGAGCGGTCTCATGTCGCGGAGACCTGGACCGACTGCTGAGCGCGCCGCCACCGGACCAGGTCGCGGGTCCGAGCCATCTCGTTGCGCACGATCATGATGCCCTCGTCGACTCCCATGCCCGGCTTCGCGAGCACCTGGTCAGCTCCACAGGCCATCGCCACGTGGGTGGTCACCCGGGCCGACTGGTCCGTCTCGTTGCACGTCCCGCCGCTGTAGGAACGGAACCCTCGCTCACGCACGAGGAGCAGCGCCTCGATGGTGTTGTTGATGCCCCCGAGGTCGGGCGTCTTCACGTGGATAACGTCAGCGGCCTGCGCCCTCGTGAAGATGTCGATGTCCTCGAGGGTGTTACACCACTCGTCGACCACGATCTCCACCGGTATCTCGCGAGTGCGGAGCATCCGTCGCAACTTCGCGAAGGTAGCCACCTGGCCGTCACGGCTTCCGGCGTCGATGGGATGCTCGACCCAGAGGCTGAATGGAGCCGCCGCCTCGGCCAGACTCGCCAGATATGTCACGACTCGCTCGAGGTCGCCGTCGAAGGCCATGCCGATGGTGCCGTACGTGTCGACGTGGAAGCGGGGGAAGTAGTCGGGACGGGTGCGCACGCGCAGCACCCGCTCGCGCAGCCACTCCACGTAGTCGAGGAGGAACTCGCCGTTGCGACCGAGCTTGGTGTCAACTTCGTTGATGAGACCGTGGGGCAGGGCGTCGACCTGCTTGAGGATCATCTTGTCGACGTTGGCGTAGCGATCGTCACCGGTCTGGGCGAAGAGCGGGACGAGGTCGATCTCGACGTCGACGCCATATTCAAGTTGCACGACCTCAGCCATGGTGAGCCCGCTCGCTAGCGCCGCCGCGTGCAGGAGCGCCTGCGTGACGCCGTAGCGCACGGAGGTCGCGAGCGGCGCACCGTCCACCAAGAGGCCGTCGATCTCCTCCGCCGCCGCTCGAAAGCCCTCGAACGTTCGCCCGACCAGACGAGGGACCACGTGATTGTGGAGTTGCGCCATCAGCTCGTCGAGGCTCGACAGGGGGGCCCGTCCTCCGGCGCCGACGTACTGCACCTCCGCGCAGTCGCCGAGGGCGACTTGGCCGTCGGCAAGGATCAGGACGACCGAGACGGCCACGCCGGGCTCTCGAATGGCCGTGAAACCCGGGGTCACAGGCGAGCCCGTATAGAGGAACCCGTCGTGTGTCCTACCCTCGCGAATCGCGCTCTGGTCATCTCGGAAGAAGCCCGTCGTCACTGGGGTGCAAACTACGTCGAGGATCCTCATAGCATCACGTCTCCGCCGTTCGGACCGAGCGTGGCGCCGACGTAGTACGAGCCGTCGTCCGACGCCAGCAGCACGGCCGTCGGCGTGACTTCGTCAACGCGGCCGAAGCGTCGAATCGGCAACTCGGCAAGCTTCGAACTGCGCCACTCCTCAGTCTCACTCTCGAGCAGCGGTGTCTCGATGGCCCCGGGGGCGATCGCGTTCACCAGCACCCCACGATGGGACACCTCACGGGCGAGCGCCTTGGTCAGACCAATGATCCCGGCCTTGCTCGCCGTGTAGTGAGTCGCCGATACGCCACCGATGTACGCGAGCTGGGAAGCGATATTGATGATCCGACCCTCCCCACGCTCGAGCATCTGCCCCAACAGGGCCCTCGTGCAGAGAAAGACGCTACGGAGATTCGTGTTCAGCACATGGTCCCACTGAGCGATCGTCATGTTCTCGAGCAGGGCCTCACTGAAGACACCCGCATTGTTCACGAGCACGTCCACGCGGCCGAATCTGGCGAGTGCCGTCTCGGCCATCGCCGCAACACCGGCCTCATCACTGACGTCGGCCTGGATGAAGCACGAACTCCCGCCGAAGGCCGCGACTGCGTCCATCGTCTCTCGCGCGCGCGACTCGTCGACGAGGTCCGCCACCACGACGGTCGCGCCCTCTCTGGCGAAGGCGATTGCGATACCCTGACCGATGCCAGAAGCCGCACCCGTGACCAGGGCGACCTTTCCTTCGAGCTTTCCCATAGCTACTTACCTCCGCTCGTGTTGTGCGCTGTCGCCCAGACCTTGCGAACCGCACTTCCGGTCGAAAGATCAAAGCGATGTCGCATCAAGAAGATCGACGCCTCATGCTGGGCTCGGTCGTCACTCGCGACACAATCCTCGGGGATGACGACGTAGTAGTCGTTGAACATCGCATCGCGAGCCGTCGACTCGACACAGCCCTCGGTCGTGCA
This sequence comes from Acidimicrobiales bacterium, assembly GCA_017883045.1. Lineage (GTDB taxonomy): Bacteria > Actinomycetota > Acidimicrobiia > Acidimicrobiales > RAAP-2 > RAAP-2. The sequence goes on along the minus strand of JADGOJ010000049.1, from coordinate 10,430 downwards.
CCCCGCGACAACAACGGTCTCCACCTGATTCGAACGCAGCAGCATATCGAGATTGGTGCCCCAAAACCCGCTCGAACGGTACTTGCGCACCACCAACTCACCGTCGCGTGGCCGGAACTCGGGAAGGAATTCGTGACCCTTGGTGCCCGGCACCGTGTACGTGAGCGGCTGGTCACCCTGGCGAAAGTCGCCGTGCATGCGCAGATTGAATCGATGCTGGGCCGGTGAGTCACTCATGTGGTCCGCCAGCTGGGTGTTCTGCAGGTGGATGGTCAGGACCCCATTTTCCCGGGCCGCCCCCAGCAGCTCGGCCAGACGCGGCCGAGACTCCTGGTACATCGAGAGGTCGACGCCCATCGACCCGAACAGTCCGCCTGGATCAACGAAGTCATGCTGCATATCAATCACCAGCAACGCGGTGTGCGATGGATTGACCAACTCCTCGATGTCGGTGTAGACGTCTTTGCCGTGGACTTCAATCAAGAGACTCAATCCTCCATAATTTCCGGGTGCCGCTCGGCCTCTTCCTCCACCGTGGGGTGTTGAAGCGAAGGAGCACGCGCGGCAAGGAGACTCTGATCTTCTTCGCCCGCCGCCTCCAACTCTTCCTCAGCGACAAAGGTCCCGATCGCCGCGATCTTCTCCGGCGAAGTCCTGCGGTAGGAGAGCAGCAGGACGGTACCTAGGGCGAGCCAGGCGAGGGTGATCCACGGAACGAGGCTGAAGGGCCAACTCTGGCCCGGCTTGGCGACGCTCCAGAGGGGGTAGGCGAATGCCGCGACACCGGCGATCGGGATAATGACGTGACGCCACCAGCTGCGATCCGGCGACTTCCAGAAGTAGCGGATCAGCGCGATGTTGCACATGCAGTAGACGATGACGATTGCGACGGTGCCGATGGAACCGGTGAATCCGTAGTTACCGGTGGCTCCCGGGCCGAGCCAGGCGCCACCGGCCAGACCGATCGCCACCGTGAAGATCGTCTGACCGATGATCGCTATGTGAGGGGAGAACCACTTCGCGTGGACGTGCCCGAACGAGACGGGAAGCACGCGGTCGCGGCCCATGGAGAACATGACGCGCACCGTGGTGTTGTGGATCGCCATGAAACAACTGAACAGTCCGGCGATCGCCGCGAGTTCGATGGGCTGTAGTAGCCACGACGCGTAGTGGTGACCCAACGTCACGAAGGGGTTGGGGTCACTGAGGAACTTGAGCAGGTTGGCGTGGTTGTTGAGGCCGTACCCAGTGGTGAGCGCGTACATGGCGAAGACGTAGAAGATACCTACCGAGATCAACGCACCGCTCACCGCCATCGGGACGTTGCGCTTCGGATTCTTCGTCTCCTCACCCAGCGTGGCCGCGGCGTCGAAACCGATGAAGGACAGGATGCCGAACACGACGCCGAGTCCGACGCCCGACACCCCGTGAGGCGAACTACTGGGCAAGAACGACTTGATCGTGTTGCCACTGCCACCGTGAACGATGGCGAGAATTGACAACACCAGGAAGATAATGACTTCAAGGAAGAGCAGTACGAGGTCCACGTTGACCGACGCCCTGATCGAACGCAACGACAAGGCCAGGATGATGACCATCGCGAAAAGTGAGAAGAGCCACCAAGGAACGTTGGAATTGAAGGTCGACACGAAGTAGTCGTGAACGAACGAGCCGAAGGCGGTGAAGAGCCCCGGCGCCAGGATCGCGTAGCCGATCCAGAACAGCCAGCCGGTGTAGAAGCCCGCGCTCGAGCCGAGTCCGGCACTGTTGAACGTGTAGAAGGATCCCGCCGAAGGCAGCCGGCGTGCGAACTGCACCACGGAGTTTCCGACCAGCAGGCAGGCGATGAAGGCGACGAGGAAGGAGAGCGGTAGGGCTGCTCCAGCCTGAGGTCCGGCCGCCGGAGCGTTCAGCACCACTGCCAACACCGGTGCCATCGCCGCGGCGGACAACGCAATGGCGTTCGGGATGTTCAGAACACCCCGTTCGAGCCGATGCGGTGATGCCGCCGTCGATGTTGCGTTAGTTGCCTCGGCCATGAACTCCCCCTCTGAACTTGCAGCGACTGGTCGGTCGCCGTCGATTTTCAATTCGCGCTCTGATATATCAGTGCACGATGGTAAGATACATTAGGTGGGTCACAATTTCAAGTAATTGCGGGCAGTGGCCCGTGGCATCATCTGGTCTCGGCCGCTCCCGACGTGCTAACCATGAAACGGTCGAAGATATGAGCATAAAGACGAGCGAGATTCCCGCCACCACAGAGCGTGACAGTGACGCCGCCTACAGCCTTTTGCTGGATCGCATCGTCAATCTCTCCATCGCCCCTGGCGCGCTGCTCAACGAGCAGTCGCTGGCGGCCGAACTGGACTACGGACGCACTCCCGTGCGCGAAGCGCTGGCCCGCCTGTCCGCCGACCGCTTCGTGACCATCCTGCCGCGGCGAGGCATCATCGTCGCACCCATCACCTTCGAAGAGGTCCTCGCCATGTTCGAGGCCCGCGAGACCATCGAGTGCGGCATCGCTTATATCGCCGCGACTCGCGTCACGCAAGACGACCTCGAGGAGATGAGGCGACTGGTCACGACCGCCGACGCGGCGAGGATGACCGGTGATTCCGAAGAGTTTCTCCTCGCCGATCACGCCGTGCACACCTTCTTAGTGCACATGATCAAGAACCCGATTCTCCAAGAGGCCGCCGAACGGCTCCTCGCACACAACCTGCGGTTCTGGAGGCTCTACTGGCGCGACCGCCCCGTGCGTCCTGAGGCGATGCTCTCGCACGCCCCGTTGGTCGCCGCCGTCGAGAGTCAGGATTCGCGCACCGCCGAAGAGGCGATGCGCCACCACCTTCGCGCCTCCGGCCAACTCGTCCAGTTGCTGTTCGTCCGTTGAACCCTCGATGAGCGGTCGTCTCGCGCGCAGCTATCTCTACGTCCCCGCTGACGCGACCGAACGTCTGGCGTCGGCTTCCCGCCGAGGCGCCGACGCCGTCATCGCGGACCTCGAAGACGCGGTCGCGCTGAAACACAAGGACCTCGCGCTTGACAACGCCGTCGAGTGGCTCGGCTCGCACCAGCCGGCCTCGAGCGAACTGTGGGTGCGCATCAATCCCGGCGAACGCGGTCTTGCGGAGGTCGCCGCCCTCTTCCACGAGAACCTGAGCGGCATCTGTCTGGCCAAGGTCAGCGGTCCCGAGGACATCGAACGCGTTGGCGCGCTCCTGGACGAACTCGAGAATGAGATTGGCCGGCAGTCGCCGGTCTCACTTATGCCACTCATCGAGTCGGCCCTCGCGCTGCAGTCACTTCCCACAATCGCCGCGGCGCCACGAGTGTTACGTCTCCAGATCGGGGAGATTGACCTGGCCGCCGACCTAGGCGTCGTGGGCACGGATAACTCGAATGAACTCGCCTTCTGCCGTTCGAGCGTCGTCGTCGCTTCCGCCGCCGCCGGTCTTCTGCCGCCCGTCGGAGCCGTCTCCAGAGAGTTCCGAGACCTGGAAGGCTTGGAAGCCTCGACGCGACGCTTGCAACACGGTGGCTTCGTCGGGCGCGCGGCCATCCACCCGGTGCAGATCCCGATCATCCACTCAGTGTTCACTCCGGATCCCGAAGAGATCGTCCGAGCGCAGCGTCTCGTCAGCCAGTACGAAGCCGCACTGGCCGGTGGCCACGGGGTCGTCCTCGACGAGGACGGCCGCATGGTGGACGAAGCCGTGGTCCGCCAAAGCCGTAGGATCCTGATGCTCGCGAATCTCGAAAGCTCAGACCGAGACGAGGAGGGACGATGACGGACGTTGAAGGCTGGCGGGGCCGATTCTTTGAAGACTTTCACGTAGGTGACGTGTACCACCACGCCCTCGGGAGGACGGTCACCGAGACCGACAACTCCTGGTTCACCCTGCTCACCCAGAACACCGCTCCGCTCCACTTCGACAAGCACTACGCCGCCCAGACCGAGTTCGGGCGCCCGCTCGTGAACTCGACGTTCACCCTCGCCCTCGTCACCGGCCAATCAGTCAGCGACGTCTCCCAGAACGTGATGGCCAATCTCGGTTGGGATGAGGTGCGCCTCCTCAAGCCGCTCTTCGAAGGTGACACCGTCTACTCCAAGTCCGAGGTCTTGGAACTTAGAGACTCCAAGAGTCGGCCGAACGTCGGAGTCGTGACGGTTCGCACCACGGGCTTCAACCAGGACGGGGTCATCCTGATCGAGTTCAATCGCACACTTCTCGTGTATCGCCGCGGACAGGCACCAACGATCCCCTCACCGCTGCCAAAGTCGGATCAACAGTAGCGAAATCGCACTGAGCGAGTCTTCGCACTCACGCGGCTGGCGTCCCTCCACGCTATTAGCAACAACTCACGAGGGCCGCGCGTAAGCAACCGTCCTCGTTGTTACCTGATCCCGGTCGAGTTCAAGGAGTTATGACCACAGCAACACCAACAACAACTCTTAGTGGAGTTGGAATTTGGCCGAGGTGCCCCGCACGCCAAGAGAGCGCACCGCACCAAGAAATCCCACGCAATTTCCCACGGACCATTCCGACACCACCGGACGAAACCGACACCACCGGACAAGATTTCTTTGATTCTCGGATGATTCCGACTTCACCGGACGGATTCGACCATCCGCATCCCTCTTTTAATCCCAAGGTGCCTGGATCGAGACCCGGGCGGCCCACCAGTGACACGTGGCCCACTGAGCAGAATTGAGCGTTCACGTTCCTGAATCCCAACGGTCGCGTTGCCATGAAAGGAAAACAAAGAATCCCGGTTCCTTCGCCGCTTCGCGAACCACCCCCAAATTGGGTTGAGAAGTGCGTCGGGCAGTGCGACAGACCTCACTCCTGGTCTCCGATTCTTGCACCAACGCGGAACCAGTCCGAGGAGCAATAATGCCGTATCGGAACTTGGTAAGTCTCCTGCTATCCCGGGCTGAATCACATGGGCGACACGCGTATTGCATTCGTAACGCTCGGGGAGAGCGGATCTTGCTGCAAGGCCCCTCCCATCCGGGAAGGGCCTTGCACGGTCGCGACATCAACGTCACGGTGAACGCCGGAGGATTCCTGGCGGGCTATTCGACCATCGCCAGCGAGATCATCTCCTCGGCCGTCTCTTCGGCGTTCGAGACGATGTTCTGCGTCGGTCGGATGGCGAAATAGGCGACGAGGAGCGCCACGCTGATGATGCCGGCGCCCGTCAACAGTGCGTCCGAGCGCCCGTGGGCAGCGGCGATGCTGGTCAGGGCGGCGACACCGACTGCGGCGCCGGTCTGTTGCATGGTCTGAAGCATTCCCGACGCGGCGCCGACGTCGGCGCGGGGTACGCCCGCGAGAATCGTGACGCTGAGCGGCAAGAAGCACGAACCGGCCCCGATGCCGAAAAGCACGAGCGGTCCGAACAGGCTCTCGAAATAGCCCTCGGACGGTGTGGCCCTCGAGATCCAGAGCGTCGCGACGCCGAGCGTGAACAATCCGAACAGGAGTATCGGTCGAGCGCCGAACCGACTGACGAGTCGCGGCGTAATGCGAGAACTCGCGAAGATCAATCCCGTCATTGGCAAGAATGCGAAACCGGCTTCGACGGCGCTGAAGTGCAGGTCGCTTTCGAGGTACTGGCTGATGAAGAAGAAGACGCCGTACATCACCGCCGGCACCAGCATCATCGTGAAGTACGCCGGGCCACGCAAGGGGTCCGTCAACAGTCGCATTGGCAGGAGCGGTTGCGCGCGGCGCTTTTCAACGTGCCCGAACGACACCAACAACACCACACTGAGCGCGAAGGAACTAAGGGTGACCGATCGGCTCCCGTGTTCGGCGAGACGGATGAAGCCGTAAATCAAGCTCCCGAGACCACCGGTCACCAACGCCGCGCCCGCGACGTCGAGGCGTCCACCGTTGCGCGGTGGTTCCGGTACGAAACGTGGGGCCAAGAGAATGATGGCGATGCCGATGGGTACGTTGATGAACATCACCCATCGCCACGACACCCACGACGTCAACGCACCACCCAGGATGAGACCGAGGGATCCGCCACCGGCGGAGACCGCAGTGAAGATTCCCAACGCCTTGTTGCGAGCGGGGCCTTCGTCGAAGGTGGCGCTGATCAAACTAAGTGTGCTGGGCGCCGCCAGTGCAGCTCCGACACCCTGGACGGCGCGAGTGAGGAGCAGCATGGTCGACGTCATTGCCATTCCTCCCAGAAGTGATGCGGCCGTGAAGATCGTGAGACCGATGATGAGCATTCGACGTCGCCCGAAGACGTCGCCCGCTCGACCGCCGAGGAGCAAGAGTCCTCCGAAAGCCAGGCTGTAGGCGTCGATGACCCACGAGAGTCCGGCCGAACTGAAGTGCAGGGAGTGCTTGATCGGCTCGAGGGCGATGTTGACGACGGTGGCGTCGAGTACGACCATCAACTGGCAGGTGACGATAATGGCCAAGGCGATGGTTGATGCTCGTTTTTGGGCGTGAGAGGTCAGAGGCACAATGGCTCCTTTTTGAATTAGATGCTGAAGTCCGGAAGAATGAACATCGAACAACCTCGTTGCCCGAAGGCTTCACTTTCGATCTCCGGAGGACCTAACATGAGGTTGCCTCCACATACTATACGGAGGTTGCCTCCGGTTGCAAGTACTGCTTGAAGAATTTTGAGACGGGCCTCTTAGAGGAGAAGTGATGAGCAAGACAGGAGTGAGGAAAGGTCCTCGCCGGGCAGACGCGCAGCACAACCACGAAGTGATCTTGGCCGCCGCTCGCGCTGCCGTCGCTGTACGAGGAGACGACATCGTGCTCGAAGACATTGCCCGTAGCGCGGGCGTTGGGATCGGGACGCTCTACCGTCATTTCCCGACACGTCAAGAACTGCTCGAAGCCACGTTCCTCGATGAGGCACTGGAACTTCGTCAGCGCGCCGAAGAATTGAAAACTGCTCCGGCAGCGCTCGGCGCATTGATCGATTGGCTGCGTCTGCAAATGGATTTCGGAGCGCACGGGCGAAGCATGGGCGCAGCGGTCATGAACGCGAAGCACACCGAGGGTACTGAGATTCAAATCGCCTGTGTCAGCATGCGAGATGCTGGCGCCGTTCTCCTGCGCCGCGCTCAGGACGCCGGTGAAGTTCGACCGGACGTTGAGATCGCCAGCCTACTTCGATTAATGCACGGAATCGTCATGGCCAATGAACATGCACCTGATCAGTCGCTCGTCAATCCCATGTTCGACGTGGTCATCGCGGGCATTCGGACTTGACTTAGTTCTCGTCCGGAGTCAAATCGAGTTCGACGAATGAAATCGTACGATCGGTCAGTCTTTGATAATCGCCCCAGCCGCCGTAGCGATTCACGAGCTCGGTCCAGAGGTTGGGTCATCCGTTGAGGCAACGGCCCGCGTCAATGTCGAACTTCTCCGTGCTCCCACCCGCACGGCCACCTCGGGGTGTCGGCGTACAATGCGAAACCATTCGGGGTCGAAGAGGTCATTTCTTCTACAACGCCCGAATCAGCGGAATCACGTCACTCGGTTCCGGTGCGAGTTGGCGACAGCGATCACGCGCCTAACCGCACGGCAATGGTGAGCTTCCCCCTGGAAGTTGTTCCTCTGGAGTGTCTGAAGTTACGTGGTCTTCCCTTGACATGGTCTGAGTCTCGTCTAATGGTCGCGGTTGCGCCATTACTCTGTGGCGGACTTATCGCTTCGGACCGCCCACACCAGTCACGTATCACTAGTGTCAAGTCTCCAGTCCCATTAGGTTGCAGGTCTGTCTTGTCGGGCCTCCGACACCAGTCAGAGTCTGGCCAGTTCAAGCCGCCAGTGCTGGGCTGCATTCTTGTCGCGTCGGGCCTCCGACGTGAACCCGAAGTAGCCGAAAGTCCCGAATGAGATCCTTGGAACGCGACTTCCAGATCCACCGATTTGGAGCAGTTGAACAACCTTCGATCCACAACTCGAGAGAACCACCATCCACATTCACGAATCGCATAACCCCGACAACATCGGAACCCAGCTCATGTAACCCAAGGCCCAGATTCGAGCGGACTTCTTCGGACGTCGGTGGACTGGCCGATGCATCTGACCAGGAAATTTTGACAACTAAGGACGCGCTCGTATGGCCATTTCTGGATTCCAAGGTGCCGGGATCGAGACTCGGGCGGTCCACCCACAGACTCACCAACGAGCCCACCAAGACGCGTGAGAAACGCAATCCCTCAGCGTTGTCGATGATGCTGCCTGAGTCCTTCGAGAACGTCGAAATCATGGCTTGTCCGTTTCTCCCAGTGCATCCTCACTCATGCTGACCATTCGTGGGGGCAGTGGATCAACAACCGCTTCGCGCGCGTCGCGACTCGAGTAATTCATCGCTCGGTTGACCGCCCTCGCGACTCTCGATCAGATCGTCTTGCGCGCGATCACTTGGACGACGGCGCCGCTTCCGGTATGTCCCGGTCCTTCGATGACGATCCGCTCGGTCTCCACAGCGTGGAGGAGTTCCAGCGGCGCGAGCTCCTGTTCCAGGGCGCTCAACGTCATCGTCATCTCGGCCGACTGCGGTCCCCCGGTGCCCCTTCCGATCTGGTCAGGCGTGTAGGCCTCGAGGAGCAAGACCCCGCCGGGCCGCAGCGCCTCGACCACCCGGTGGTGTAGGCGAGCACGGACCTGGGGCGCCATGTGGGCGAAGATCGAGACGATGCCGTCCCACTTCTCCGTCCCGAGGTCGTACGTCGAGAGGTCACCTACGCGGGCGTCGACTTCGACGCCGCGTTCGACCGCCAGGCGCAGGGTCTTCTTGACCCCGGCCTCGGTGAGATCGACGCTCGTGACCCGCCGTCCGGTACCGGCCAGGAAGACCGCATTGCGGCCCTCGCCTTCAGCCAAGCAGAGGATGTCCCCCATCGGGAGCATCGCGACGTTCTCGCGCAGGAACGCGTTCGGCTCGGTGCCGTAGACGTAGTGGTCGGCGCTGTAGCGCTCCTCCCACATCGACTTCGCCGGCACCTGCTCGGTCACGGCCTGCCCTCGCGCGATTCCCCCATCACCGAGAGGGTACCAGTGCGCTCGCCGGCAGTTCCAGGTGACCGTCCTCGGACGCGTTGGCGGTGGAGGGCGTCACTCGTCCTCGAAGATCGCGAGCGGCGTCCGCGCGAGTGAGGTCGGGACGTTCTGGATGCCGGCCTGTCGGTGGGCGTTGACGAGTGAGCGACGGATGGAACGCCTGCTGAAGTTGAAGAGCAGGAACGCCAGGGGGATCTCCGCCAGGAAGGCCGTCGCCAGGGCGATTGTGAAATCGAGCCCCGGCCTCGACGTCAAGACGTCGAACCACGCGTCGATGAGAAAGAACGTCGCCGAGACCATCGCGGCCGGAATGGCGAGTTGCCTCTTCCTTCGAATGGACCACGCGGTGATCACGATGCTCATCAGCATGGCGGCATCGAAGCCGATCCATGCGGCGTCCCAGTTTCGGGCTCGATACGAACTCGGCAGCGTGACCGTCAGGTAGGACATCCAGGAGAAGAGTCCCAGCGCCACGAGGGGCAGGAGTCGTCCGAGGAAACTCAAGTATGACGAGTGCGAGAGTCGTTTCATTCAACCCCTTGGAGGTCGGCAACTTCGGGAGCGTTCACATTCAAGCCCAGATTGGCGGCGCCACGCAGCGTCAGCCCCTGCCGGGCCTGCTCACGCGACGCTACCAGCCCCGATTCGATGTCGGCGCCATTGGACCTCGACGCAACGCGCGGTGCCGTGCGGGCCAGTCGCCCGGCCCGTCGAACGTGACTCAGCTGGCCGTTGGCGCGAGGCACGTCTCGAGGAACGCAGTGAGGCGCGAGGCGTCGCGAACAATCGACACCCCCTGCCCGGGGCCCTTCGTGATCTGAAGTGAGGGACAGAACGCGTCCGTCTCGCCGCAGAAGAAGTGGGGCGAGCCACGCACTCCGCGCGCTTCACCTTCGTGCCAGTCAGCCAGCACCGCGGCTCGATCGACGTCATCGGGCATCTCGGTGACGAGCCGCTCCGCAATCGCGGACAAGAACTGCGGTTCGGAGACGTCCCGACCCTGTTCGAAGAGTGCATGTCGCAGAGCGAAACTCGCCCGCTCTCCGAGCCGGACGTCGGTGCGGTACGCCCGCTCTACGAGCGCCAGAGCCTCCAGGGTTGACGTCGGGAACCGATCAACGCGGAAGTCCCGGAACATCATCGGGGCGACCTGCTCGCGCAGGAGGTCGACGTGGGCCCGGGTGGTCGCCGGATCCAACGCAACGCCGTTGACCAACTCGAGCGGCCAGGCCCGGACCCTGATGGCGACGTCGGAACGGCCAGCGACGATCCGCTGCTCGGCGACTGCTCGAAGCCCCACGTGCGTGAAGGGACACCAGATGTCCGCGAAGACCTCGATGACCGAGCCGGTTGGAATGCCCATGTCCCCCATCC
>JADGOJ010000048.1 GCA_017883045.1 Acidimicrobiales bacterium | reverse complement strand
GGTGAGGTTGGTTCGCGGGCACACCTCAGTATGCATGCAGTTCGCCAGGACGGTGGAATCATCGCGGCGAGTCGAGACGCCGCCATGGGTGCCCAGCGCACCTCTTGAGACCCCGGACGTTGTCGGCTGGACTCGCGTGCTGGTCGGTGGTGTCGAAGATCAGGACCGAGCACGGCGAGCCGTGCGCCACCGAGTAGGGGATGCGGCCGAGGACTCGGCCGACGCCTTTCGTGTCTCGGCCGCCGACCACGACGAGGTCGGTGTTGATCTCCTTGGCCTTCTCGATGAGCACGTCGGGCCCGTCTCCCTTGGCGGCGTGCAGCACCGACGCGAGGCCGCGCTTCTGGGCGATGAGCGACAGGCTCGGGAGCAGGGCGTCGGAGTCCTTCTCGGTGCTGAGGTGCTGGAACTCGCGGGTCTGAGAGGCGTCGACGCGCTTGCCCGGATTGAATGCGGTCTGATGTGCAGCGCGCCGCTCGACATCACCGCGATCTCGGTCGCGGCTTCGACAGCGCGTCGCGCGGTCGTCGAGCCGTCAGCACCAACTACGACCACGTCGAACACTGACGTGCCTCCTGGTTCGCCGCACCGCTTGCACGGACTCCTTCGAAGGACTTGAGGAGTCGCCGCCCAAGGGACACTGACCGTCCGCGAGCCGCCACCGGTGGGCGGAGGGCCGCCGTCGAAAGCCGCGCGACGGTAACGTCGTTGCGTGAGTGCGATCTCCCACCGGTCGATTGCCACCAACGGCATCAGGATGCACATCGCGGAGCAGGGCGAGGGCCCCGCCGTGGTGCTGTGTCACGGATTCCCCGAACTCTGGTACTCGTGGCGCCACCAGATCGGCGCTCTCGCGGATGCGGGGTACCACGTGATCGCGCCCGATCAGCGCGGCTGCGGACAGACCGACGGCCCGCGGGCGATCGAAGAGTACGACATACTCCACCTGACCGACGATCTGCTCGGGCTGCTCGACGCGCTGGGCGAGGAGCGAGCGGTCTTCGTGGGTCACGACTGGGGCGGACCCGTCGTGTGGACCCTGGCCCAGCGCGCTCCGCAGCGCGTGCGGGCAGTCGCCGGACTGAGTGTGCCGTTCGTCCCACGTTCCCGCTCCGATCCGATCGCCTTGATGAAGAAGCGTTTCGGTGACGACTTCTTCTACATCCTCTACTTCCAAGAACCCGGCGTGGCCGACGCCGAACTCGACGGCGACCCCGCCGACACCTTGCGACGCGCGCTACGAGCGACGTCGACGAGGGAGACGGCGCTCGGGCTTCGGCCCCTGCCGAGGCGTGGCGCCGGGTGGCGTGCGTGGCTGCCCGATCCTGGTGCGCTGCCCGAGTGGTTGACCCGGGACGACCTCGACTACTACGTCACCGAGTTCACCCGTACCGGCTTCACCGGTGGCCTCAACTGGTACCGCAACATGACACGGAATTGGGAGCTCACCGAGGACCTGGCGAGGACCAAGGTCACCGTCCCCGCGCTCTTCCTCGCGGGTGAACAGGACATCGTCGCGCAGTTCATGTCCGACGCCGCGATGGACGAGTGGGTGACCGACCTGCGCGCGAAGATCACGCTCCGCGCTGCCGGGCACTGGGTCCAGCAGGAACGCCCCGCCGAAGTGAATGCCGCGCTGCTGGAGTTCCTGGCCTCGCTCGACTGAGGCGGGCTCGCTCGAGCGACCGACAATGTATCGTTGGCCCATCGTCACCGCCCGCCCGTGGACCGGCGGTGGTGCGCTGTCAAGACCGACGGGGGGATCATGGACTTGCATTTCGCCACCGCGTGGGAAGTCGCGGCCGATACCGTGCCCGACCTTGACGCCATCGTGCAAGGCCAGCGCCGAGTGAAGTACCGCGACTTCGACGAGATCGCGGCCCGGTTCGCCTCCGCGCTGGAAGCCGCGGGCGTACCAGAGGGCGCCAGCGTCGGACTGTACCTCTACAACTGCCCCGAGTACCTGCTCGCCCAGCACGGCGCGTTCAAGCACCGCGCGGTGCCGGTCAACGTGAACTACCGCTACCTCGACGACGAGCTGGCCTACTTGCTCGACAACAGCGACGCCGCCGCGCTCGTCTTCCACAGTTCCCTGAGCGACCGGGTCGCCGCCATTCGCGGCCGCCTGCCCAACCTGCGACTGCTCGTCGAGGTCGACGATGGCGGCGTGCATCTGGAGGGCTCGGTGGACTTCGAAGAGCTGGTCGAGGCGAACGCGCCCCAGCCGCGCAAGGACCGATCCCGTGACGACCTCTACATGCTCTACACCGGGGGCACGACGGGCATGCCCAAGGGCGTGATGTACCGCCAGGCGGACCTGGTGCTGCGCCTCTACGGCGCGTTCGCGATCCTGGGCCTGAGGGCGGAACTTCCGGCGGTCGCCGAACAGGTCGGGCCCCTGGTCGAAGAGATCAGTTCGACCGCACCCGTGGTGTCGGTGACGTGCTGTCCGCTGATGCACGGAACGGGAATGTGGGTCTCGGCGATGCGCGCCCTGCTGTCCGGCGGCACGGCCGTACTCCTCGAGCACCGGACCTTCGACCCCCACGAGTTGTGGGCGCTGGTCGAGCGTGAGCGCATCACCGAGATCGTCATCGTGGGCGACGCCTTCGCCCGCCCGATGCTGCGCGCGCTCGAGGAGCGCGAACGTGAGGGCCGGCCCTACGACGTGTCGAGCGTGCAGGCCATCGCGTCCTCGGGTGCCATCTGGAGCGCCGAGATCAAGGACGGCTTGCGGTCACGTCTCTCGGCCCAACTCGTCGACGCTCTGGGCTCGACCGAGGCGGGGAGTTTCGGCGTCAGCACCGCGGGCAACGATGCCCGGGCCGAGACGGCGCGGTTCTCCCCGATCCCTGGCACCAAAGTGATCACCGATGACGGTCGCGACGTGGCGGCCGGTTCGGGCGAGAGCGGGATGCTGGCCAGTCGGACCCCGGCCTTTGGCTATTTCAAGGACCCGGCGAAGTCCAAGAGCACCTTCATTGAAATCGACGGCCAGTCGTACGTGCTCACGGGCGACTGGGCGACTGTCGAGGCCGATGGCACCATCGCCCTCTTGGGTCGAGGATCGATCTGTATCAACTCCGGTGGCGAGAAGGTCTTCGCCGAGGAGGTCGAGGAGGCGATCAAGCGCCACGGGGGCGTCGACGATTGTCTGGTGGTCGGCCTGCCTGACGAGCGATTCGGCCAGCGCGTCGTAGCGGTCGCCGCGTCATCGTCCCCGACCCCGCCCAGCGGCGACGAGATCCGCGAGTGGCTGAGGTCGTCCCTGGCGCACTACAAGATCCCCAAGACGATCACCGTGCTCGACAGCATCGCGCGCGCGCCCAACGGCAAGGCGGACTACAAGTGGGCGAAGGAGACGGTGCTCGCGCACACGTCAGACCAGTAGCGTCTCGGCGCTCCGCGGTGGGCTCGGCGAAGTACCGAGCACCGCGCAGTCGAAGAGGGAGCGTTCGGGTGGCGACTCAACCGCCGTTGAGGGGCTGGAAGCCAGAGCACAGGATACGAAGCCACGTGATCCTCGCGCCGTCGGTCTCGTAGTACGCCTGCTGCTCGACGACGTAGTCGCCATCGGGACAACTGAGGGCCAACCGGTAGCTGATGCGTTCGCGCGCTCCGACTCGGTCGCTCTCGATGCCGATGATGTCGGTGATCCGGTCCTGGGGCTCGAACCACTCGCCGAGGAGGGTGGCGTCGACCACCTCGTCGGCGTCGTTCGACTCCCAGAACTGTCCGGGTGTCAGCGCCTTGAAGTCAAGGTTCGGACTGAAGAGCGACTTGAGCGCGTCGGCATTCTTGCTCGCGAGCGCGTGGACGTACAGCTCGCCGAGAGGCGCGGTCATCTCAACTCCTTTCTCGGTGTCGACACATGGTGTCGACGGATTCTGGCTGGTCTGACTCTTTGCACACGGTGCGAAGCTGGGATCATCAGTAGCTGAACGACACGGTGTTGTCATCACCGATCCAGTTCCACAGCGGGATGGTGCCGCCGATCTCCGCCCCCTCGATGAGGTCGGCCTTGTCAAGGCCCCTGGTGTCGAAGCAGATCGGGCAGACGAGGTACTTGCCGCCGGCGACCCGGTAACGCTCCAGCAGGTCGCCGAGTGGTGGGCACCCATCGCAAGCGACACCCCGGGCGATTCCGGTGGTGGCCAGTCGCACCGCCTCCTGGGTCATGAAGATCAAGGTCTCGCGACCCGTCTCGGCGGCACCGACCGCGACCAGGAAGGCTACGGTCACCTTCTCGAGTTCCTCGGTGCCCGTCGTCAGGCTGATCACCGCTTTGTTCGTCATTTGTCGCTTCTCCTCTCCCCAGACATACGCGTGATGCCTGGCATAGCCGACAGTACGAACGTTCGTTCCGGTTGTCAAGCAGAGTGCCGTGATGCTGGCGTCGGAGGCGGACATCGTCGGTGCGGCGATCCGTCGGTGCACGCGGTCGCCCGACAGTCATGCCCATGGCCACCGGGTCGTGCAGAAGGCCCGCGCGTATTGTACGTTGCAGTAACGCGAGAGGGGAGGTGCAGCATGGAGCCACTCGAGGTAGTCGAGATCTTCGGCGCGGCGTGGGCCGACCACGACCTGGACGGCGCCGTCGCGTTGATCACCGAGGACTGCATCTTCGACAACACCGACCCCGCTCCGGATGGAACTCGTTATGTCGGTCGCGCCGCGATCCGCGAAGCGTGGCGACCGATATTCGACGACGCGAACGCGCACTTCGAGGCCGAAGAGACCTTTGCGGCGGGTGATCGCGTGGTGCAACTCTGGACGTACTCGTGGGACGGGGGCCACGTTCGCGGGGTCGACGTGATCAAGGTGCGAGATGGCCAAGTATCGGAGAAGCTCTCCTACGTGAAGGGCTGACCGGGGCAGGTCGTCCTGGAGCTTTCCGACCTGCGGTCCGCGGCCCCCTCCGGGGCCCGACATCAGCCTGAACCCTTTGAGTCACTGGGGATTCGACGCCCCGGCACCGACCGGGCGGGTTCCCCGTAGAATGTAATTCTTTCGCGTCGCCCATTTCGGCGTGTCAACAACGTCTAGCGCCCCAATGGCAGGTCCTGAAAAGTCGACCAGCCGTTTGCGGCAGCTCACTTATTCGCCGCAACGGTGCGGTGGAAACAACCAAGCGAGGTTACGAAGTGTCCGATACGCACCATTGGTATCACTGCGCCCGGAAGCCAATCAGGAAGTCGTTCCAAGCGATCGCGCTCACTCTCGTGGTGACGATGTTCGCAATGATCTCTCCATCACCGGCCTCGGTCCCCCACCTCAGCGCACTGCGACTCGTTGACTCGGCGTCGGTGCTTGATGCTCACGCGATGGCGCACAAGTCGTCACGAGTTGCGAGCCGAGCGACGTCGCGTCCCGTCGTCGATCCATCGACGCTGACGTCGTCGATCAATCAAGTGGCGTTGACGACGCACGTGCAGCCGCTCGCGTTCGACGTCAATCCGACGCCGACCGACAGCCACGTGATCTCACTGATCCACAACGCGTTTCCGCAGAGCGCATGGCACGACGCAGCAGTGATCGCGTGGTGCGAGTCCAAGTTCCATGCGAACGACATCGCCTTCGACAGCAACGGCACGCACGACCGCGGTCTCTTCCAGTTGAACGACGGAGGCACGGCGCAGTACCTCTTTCGCATGCTCGGCTACGACCCCAACAACTTGGACCTGGCATTCAACCCGGTACTGAACGTGCGAGCGGCCGCCCTGCTGTACGCCCGCGACGGATGGAGCCAGTGGTCCTGCGCTTCGGCGCTGGCCTAACGGCGACCACGCGGAGCGGGGCTCGATTCGAGAGCACTGCTCACGGGCGAAGTGGTTCGCTCACCGCCCAACCCTCGCTGCCATCGACGGCGCGAGCCCGGTGCTCAGCCCGATGGGCGATCGCCGAGGGTGGCGCCGTGACCGTGCGGCGCCCGCTCGCTGACCGCTCGGCGGGGGAACCCGCGCCCTCGGTTCTCCCAGATCCGTCGCCGTCGAGAGGAGCGTTCTCAGCCCTGACGTGGACTTTTAGGAGTCTCTCCCGCGTCGAGCCGGGGTACTTGTTCCGT
Organism: Acidimicrobiales bacterium; assembly: GCA_017883045.1. GTDB lineage: Bacteria > Actinomycetota > Acidimicrobiia > Acidimicrobiales > RAAP-2 > RAAP-2. The sequence continues at coordinate 10,019 of JADGOJ010000048.1, read as the reverse complement.
CGGCCACTCCTCGATACCCACCCACGACACGGAGCAAGGTATCTTCCTAACAGTGTTAGGAACTGCCGAGAAGAGTACGAGGGCGCCGCGTCATGAGGCGACCCGCCAGCGCATCGTCGATGAGGCGTGGCGCCAGGTCCGCCAGCACGGACTCGCCGGACTCTCGCTGAGGAGACTGGGGTCTTCCGTGGGGATGCGCGCGCCGTCGCTCTACTCGTACTTCGTTAGTAAGTCTTCGATCTACGACGCGATGTTTGCCCAGGGTTGGGCGGAGTGCATCGCCGAGGTGACGCCGTGTGTCACGGCGTCGGATCGCCGCGGCGTCCTTCGTCAGCTCGCCCGCTCCTTCGCTGCGTTCAGCCTTCGCGATCCAATCCGGTATCAGTTGATGTGCCAACGGGTCATTCCTGGCTACGTGCCATCGCCCGAAGCGTACGCCGAGGCCGTGGAGGCGCTGGAGCTCACGATCTCCCGGCTGCGGGGGGTTGGCATCGACGGGCCCGGCGACGTCGACCTCTGGACCGCACTGCTCACCGGACTGATCGATCAGCAGATCGCCAATGACCTCGGTGGGGAGCGTTGGTTGCGGTTGATCGACGACGCTGTCGACATGTACGTCGACCGCATTGACAGGAGAGCGAAATGAGCGATGTGATCACGGTCGGACAGATAGCTCCACTGACCCGCGACGAGGCGCAGTGTCTCGCGCTGGACGAGTACGAGCGCTTCGCAGAGCTTCTCGCGAGCCTCGGTGACGAGGAGTGGGAGGTGGCCACCCAGTGCCCAGGCTGGACCGTGCGTCGGATGGCCTGCCACGTCGTCGGCTCGGCGGAGTGCGACTCGACGTGGAAACTGCTTCGAGAGACGCTGCGCGGACGACGTGAGCAGCGTCGGATGGACTCCTCGGACCTGGTCGACGGCATCAACGAGGTGCAGATCCGGGATCGCGAAGGCCTCAAGCCCTCGGACCTGGTCGCCAGGCTCGGCGTTGCTGGACCGCGCGTCGCGTCGTACCGCAGACGAACGGCGGCGCTGCGCCCTCTGCCAATCGACGTGCCGATGGTGGGCAGGGTGAGCGGGGCGACACTCGTTGACATCATCTACACCCGTGACGTTTGGATGCACCGCGTTGACATCAGTCGGGTGACCGGCCGTCCAATGGAGCTTTCACGACCACACGATGGACGATTGGTGGCCCTCATGGTGGCCGAGTGGGCTCGACGGCATGGTCGTCCCTTCCGGCTGAACCTGTCCGGCTCCGCCGGAGATGGTTACGCGTCGGACTCGACTGAGGATGGCGAGTTGATCGAGATGGACGCCGTCGAATTCGCACGAGTCGTGTCAGGAAGAAGCGCCGGCGGAGGACTTCTCAAAACATTGGTCGCGTTCTGAGTGGCCCGATGTCAGTGAAGTGAGTCGAAGCGACTCGGTCACATCGTCTCAGTGCCCTCGCTACCTCTGGACGGCAGCAGGGCGAGGACGAGGACCGCGGCGACGCCGGACAGCATCGCACCGACCGAGACGGCGAAGGTCATCGCGTCGATGAACGACTGGCGCGCGGAGCGAGCGAGCGAGTAACCGACCGAACCACCAACGTGCCGCGCGATGCCCAGCGCACCGCCCAGCGATCCGATGGCCGTGTGTAGTACCGGGCCCGGAATCACGGAGTGGGCGAGCAACGAGCCCATGTCGTTCTGGTAGTGGGTGCTGAGCAGACTTCCCAGGACCGCGACGCCGAGGGCTCCACCGATCTGCAAGGCAGTGCTGTTGGTCGCCGATCCAACGCCGGCCAGCTCCACCGGCACTGAGCCCATCACCGATTCAGTGCAGGGGGCCACCGTGAGTCCAGAGCCGATGCCCAAGAGGAAGAATGCCGGGAGCACGTTGGCGTAGGTGGAGTGCAACGTGACCGTCGAAAGCATCGCGAAACCTAGTGCGATCAGGCCCATTCCAGAGAAGACCACGATCTTGGTGCCGAAACGGCGAACCAGCATGCTCGACAGTGACGCCACCAGCAGAAGAACCCCGGCGATCGGGGCGATGCGAAGGCCGGTCTGGAACGCGCTGTAGCCCAAACAGAATTGGAGGTATTGCGTGAAGAGGAAGAGCCCACCCGAGAGAGCGAAGAGCACGAGTCCCAGCCCCGCCATCGCAACTGAGAAACGTCGGGACTTGAAGAATGACAGTTCAAGCATCGGGTGGGACGATCGACGCTCCCACGCGACGAACACTCCCACGACGGCCACGGCACCTATCATCGCGAGCAGGATGGGTGCTGAACTCCACCCTCTCATCGGGGCCTCGATGATCCCCCACAGAAGAAGCGTTACCCAGAGCAGCGAAAGACCTGCACCCACGGGGTCGATCGGCTTGGCGGCCTTGTTCTTCGAGTCGGGCACCAAGAAGAGGGCGGCCACACACGTCAGCAGTGCAATGGGCACGTTGATCAGAAAGACCGAACCCCACCAGTAGTGCGTCAAGAGCCAGCCCCCGACCACCGGTCCAATCGCGAGACCGAGGCCGTTCGTGCCCGACCAGAGTCCTATGGCCCGGGCCCGGTCCAGTGGCTTGGTGAAGACGTTGGTAAGTATCGACAGTGTCGATGGCATGATCGCCGCGGCACCGATCCCCATGAAGGATCGGGCGGCGACCAACTGGTCGGGACTGTTCGAGAAGGCGGACGCCGCCGAGCCGGCCGCGAAGAGCACGAGTCCACTAACGAAGACCCACTTGCGGCCGACGTGATCACCGAGCGATCCGGCGATGAGCAAGAGGCCCGCCAAGATGATGGTGTAGGCGTCGACGATCCACTGCAGCTGACTGGACGTCGCGTGCAGAGTGTTGACGATGGTGGGCAGGGCCACGTTCAAGATCGTGCCGTCGAGATTGATGATCAGCACTGTCAGACACAACACGGCGAGTATCACCGAGCGGTGTGGCACCGTGATCGAAGCGGAATCTCCTTCAAACGCCGTCGACGTTGGCACAGCGGAACCTTCGACCATCACATCAGCTCAAGACTTGCGGTGGATGGTTCGAACGCCATCGCCATCGCTGTCGATGCCGCAGCCGAGTGAGGCGTCCTTGGCCGCGCCGGAGCGCCGATTGGACAAGTTGGTCGGCATGGCTCCATCATGCACCGTTGACGCCAGTCCTGCGCACTGGCCCACTCGACGATTGGGGGGAGCTCAGGTGGGCGAGGTGGACCTGCGCCACTGAGGTGGTCTTCCTCCCACTCTCGCCCTGTGACGGCGTCAGCGTCAGCGGATTGCCGTCAACGGAGCAGGCGTGATTCGAGCGCTGGGTGTCGGATTGGCTTGGCAATCTCGACGAGCATCTAGAACTCTGGTTTGACTAGCTCGACTGGTTGGAGAGACTGTGATCTGACGTGACGAGCGAGGTCTTCCATCGTGGTCACCCACACGTTCTCGTTGCGAACTGCGTGAGCCATGAGTTCGCCAAGAGCGGCCGCCCGCGACGGTCGACCGGAGAGAAACGGGTGCGAGGTGTGCACGAAACACCCGCCTTCGGCCACCATGGCATCGAACTCCAGGATCCACATCTCCCTGGCCTTGGCCGGACTCTCGATGAGTCCAGAGCCGAAGGCGTCAGGAACATAGCAGTACTGCTCCCAGTCGTCGAGGGCCCAGTGAATCGGGATCTCGACGATGCTCGATGCGGGCTCGCCGGCTACGAGCTCGTAGGGCGTATCGGCATTCATCAGGCTGGAGTCATAGAGGAAGCCCCGTTCGTGGAGCAGCCTCGGTGAGCGGTAGTTCAACTCCCACATCGGTGCCCGGTAGCCCACGGGACGAATCCCCGTCACCTCTTCGAGGGCGGCGAGCCCGCGATCGAGATAGTCGATCTCCGCCTCCTCGTCGACCCCGACCAACGTCTCGTGGAGGTAGCCATGGTGAGCGATCTCGTGCCCGGCGCCAACGACCGAACGCAGGACCCCGGGGTAGCGGTGCGCGGTGTAGCCGGGAACGAAGAACGTGGCCCGGATACCGTGCGTGTCAAGAAGTCTGAGAATGCGGGGGACCCCCACCAGCGGTCCGTAGGACTGGTGGCTCATCACGCTCATGCGGTCGGCGACTCCGGGAACCGCGGACAGCGCCGCGGACTCGGCGTCCATGTCGAACGTGAAGCAGGCCGCCGCCGTTTTGCCCTCGGGCCAATCCCTACAGACCTCGAACTGCGTCATCCTGGTCCCTTCGTTGCGTGGCTGGTCGTGCCGGCCACGATGCGATCGTGTCATGGCGTCTCACCGCAGCGCGCGAGTCCTTTTGATCGACGACCACTGGATTGCCACGTACGCGGCGCCGCCGACCACGAAGCCCACCGGGAACGCGATGTCGCCGTAGTTGAGCCAGTGCGACGACGCCCATCCGATGTAGAGCGACGTGTCCATGAACGGCACCGACACGCCGAACCCGATCAGCATCGCGATCAGGGCGCCCCAACCAGGCTGGAGGCGATCCCAACGGGTGACGTCCGTGACGTCCATCTCTCCGCGGTGTGCCCACCAGTCGACCATTTGAATGGCGACGAATGGCGGAACCCAGTAGGTGACAAAGAGCAGGACATTCGTGAACTTCGTCGCCAGGTTCCCGGTGTCGAGCCAGAGCGTCAGGAAGAACGCGATGACCGTCACGAGCACCGCCACATACGGCCGGCGTATCCGCGCCCCCGCCGCCTGGAGAGCAAGAGACCCCGAGTAGTCGTTCATCGCGTTGACCGACACGGTCCCGATCCAGATCGCCACCATCGCCATCGCGCCCAATGCGCCACCGCCCAGCAAGTGCTGGATTCCGCCGGCGGTGCCGTTCACCGCGATCGACGCAGCCGCCAGTCCGAGGAACTCTATCCAGATCGCCGACAGCGAGATGCCCGCCATTGTCAGCCAGAAGATCGACTGGCGGGAGGTGTCGGGCTTCATGTATCGGCTGTAGTCCGAGGCGTAGGCGCCCCAGGAGATGACGAAACTGGCCGCGATGGTAGTCATCAGGATGAATCCCCCGACGAGCGAACCGCCGTGGGCCGAAGCGGGCACGTGAAAGTTGCCGATGTTGGCAATCTTGACGGTGATGAAGATGAACATCACGCCCAGCACGATGGACATCCACTTCTGGAACAGGTGCATCACCTCGTAGCCGAAGAGGCCCAGGACCCCCTGCATCACCAACACGATGAGCAGTCCTATCCAGAACGGCACGTGGATGAGGATGTGGATCGCCTGGGCGCCGAAGATGGCGTTGATGGCGTCCCACGCGATCGTGGAGAGCCACTGGAGGATTCCGGGCAAGGCCACGGTCCGGCCGAAGGTGAGACGAGCGAGCGGCAGCTGGCCGAGGCCGGTCTTGGGCCCCCACGTCCCCAGAATGGAGACCGGCAGCGCCCCCACCACCGTTCCCACGACGATGGCGATCAGGCCCAGGGAGAAGCCCACGCCGATGTAACTGGCGGTGGCCAGCGTGCCGATGAAGAAACCGGCCGGCACCAGATTCGGCGTGAACCAGACGGTGAATGTCCGGTGCAAGCGTCCGTAGCGGGTCTCCAGCGGGATGGGGGCCATGCCGTGCATCTCGAGGGTCATCTCTCCCTCGTGTGAAGGCATGGCGCCTTCGTAGACGGGCTCTTCGAAGGCCTCAAGGATGCCGACCTCGAGGATCTCTTCAAGAACCTGTTCGACCTTCTCCTCGGCCTTTTGTATGTTGCTCTCTTCCACTTTCCCCCCAGTGTGACGTTGGCTCGTCGACTGCATGAATTGCAGCACATATTTGGAGGTCGCGCTTGCACTCCGACGGTTACTTCTACTTGCCGGCAGTCGCGGACGCCGTCGTCAACGGCCGCAGCGAGGTCGATGGCCGACCTGGCGGACCTTCAGTCGGCTCGGGTCGCCGATCTGTCGTGCGGTGGTCTCAGCGGCGAGGCGCCATCAACGAGAGGAACTCGTAGGCCAGGTTCGCCGCAGCCACCGATGTGATCTCGGCGTTGTCGTAGGCCGGTGCGACTTCGACCACGTCAGCTCCGACCAGGTTCACACCCATCAACCCACGCACCAGACGGAACAACTCCCGACTGTTGAGACCCGCCGACTCCGGGGTTCCGGTGGCCGGGGCGAACGCGGGGTCCAGCACGTCGATGTCAATCGACAGGTAGGTCGGACGATCTCCGATCTGGTCTCGAAGCTGCTCCACCACCCGCTCGACCCCTTGAGTATCCAAGTCCAGGCATGAGTAGATCTTGAATCCCATGGCCGCGTCGTCGGTCAGATCACCGCGGCTGTAGAGCGAGCCCCGGATGCCAACGTGTGCGCTATGGCCTGGCTCGAAGAGTCCTTCCTCGGCGGCCCTGCGGAATGGAGTGCCGTGCGTGTAGGCGGCGCCGAAGTAGGTCGGCCAGGTGTCGAGATGTGCATCAAAGTGCACGAGGGCCACGGGCCCGTGAACGCTCTTCATGGCGCGCAGCAGTGGGAAGGCGATGGTGTGATCGCCGCCGAGCGTGACCAGGCGTTGGCCGTCGGCGATCAGGGACGCCGCTCCTCGCTCTATCTGGCCAATGGCTTCAGGGATATCAAACGGATTCCCGACGAGGTCGCCCGCGTCCACCACCTGATGGGTGGCGAACGGTTCGACGTCGAGACTTGGGTTGAACGGTCGCAGCAGCCGGGAGGCCTGGCGGATGGCCGAAGGACCGAATCGCGCCCCAGGGCGATACGTCGTTCCCGAGTCGAACGGAACTCCGACCACCGCCACGTCGTACGCCGCCACCTGGTCAATGCGAGGAAGGCGGGCGAACGTCGCGAGTCCGGCGAAGCGCGGAACCTCGAGGCCGTTGATCTGACCGATGATCGCTTGGGGATCGCGCATAACCGCCCACACACCTTTCTGCCGTCTACCTGCAGTATGGTCCCCGCCGCTGTCCTCATTCGCCTTTCAGCAAAAAGGGCCGACGGGCATCTCTGGTGGGCGAGAGGGGACTTGGGCATCCTGAGATGGTTTTTCGACCACCTCGCTCGCTTCCGGACGAACCCCCACCTCTCTCGAGGTGTGGTTTGTCAGGGGTGCGATGGTACGCGCTGTGTGTGACCGCCGGCCGGTGCTTCCACGAGGATCGTGTCGGAATCGTGGGTTGACGCAATGAGGCAGATCGTTCCACATGTGTTGTCGAGATGGCACCCACGACTTGCTCGGATGAGAGGTGAAAGTTGACATCTTCGATCAGATTTATCTAGTATTTCCATCCACGGGGTTCCCCGACAACGAAAGATCACAAACCACCAGCAGGTGAGGAGAGAAGAATGACTGATTGGGGATTTGAGACGCGACAGATTCACGCCGGTGCGGCACCCGATTCCGCTACCGGCGCCAGAGCCGTCCCGATCTATCAGACGGCAAGTTACGTTTTCCGTGACACCGAGCATGCGGCGGCTCTCTTCGGACTGTCCGAATTGGGGAACATCTATACGCGAATCATGAACCCGACCCAGAACGTCTTTGAGGAGCGAATCGCCTCACTGGAAGGCGGCGTCGCCGCTCTGGCGGTGGCATCCGGACAGGCCGCCGAGACCATCGCGCTCTTGAATCTTGCCGAGAACGGTGGCCACATCGTGTCCTCGTCATCGCTCTACGGCGGAACGTACAACTTGTTCCACTACACACTGCCCAAGCTGGGCATCGAGACGACCTTCGTCGATGACCCCGACGACCTGGCTGCCTGGGCCGCAGCGATACGCCCCAACACGAAGGCCTTCTACGCCGAGTCCCTAGGGAACCCGAAGGGTGACGTGCTCGACATCGTGGGCGTGGCGAAGGTGGCCCACGACCACAAGATCCCCCTCGTGGTCGATAACACCCTCGCCACGCCGTACCTCCTCCGTCCGTTGGAGCACGGTGCCGACATTGTCGTGCACTCCGCGACGAAGTTCATCGGCGGCCACGGTACGTCCATCGGCGGCGTGATCGTCGACGGGGGAACGTTCGACTACGAGAGCAGCGGCCGGTTCCCGTCGTTCACCGAGCCCGACCCGAGTTACCACGGCCTCATCTTCGGCCAGCTCCCTCCGGCACTCTTCCCAGCGCGGTTCGTGCTGAAGGCCCGACTTCAGTACCTGCGCGACCTCGGTCCCGCCATCGCCCCCCTCAACTCGTTCCTCTTCATTCAGGGACTCGAGACCTTGAGCCTTCGGATGGAGCGTCACGTCGCCAACGCGACCGCGGTGGCGAACTGGCTCGAGGCCCGCAACGACGTCAAGTGGGTGAAGTACTCGGGACTCGCCTCGAGCCCGTGGCACGAGCGTCAGCAGAAGTACCTCCCGAAGGGTGGCGGGGCCATCGTGGCCTTCGGCATCGAGGGGGGCATCGACGCGGGTCGGCGCTTCATCGAGGGCCTGGGACTCTTCAGCCACCTCGCGAACGTGGGCGACGTGCGCAGCCTGGCCATCCACCCGGCCTCGACGACCCACTCGCAGTTGACCGAGGCCGAACAGACCACGACCGGCGTGAGCCCGGACCTCGTGCGTCTTTCGGTGGGTATCGAGTCGATTGACGACATCCTGGCCGACCTCGAGGCAGGCTTCCGGGCAGCCCACGGAGCGTGACCAACGCTTCGTCCGTCTTTTGGCGTGCGGGGGACGAACCCGGACGACGACAGTTCGCAACACTTACTGGCGGTGGTGGTGGCTTCGCGCTGGAGGGCGGTGCCCATCTCGACTCGGTGACGGTCGCCTACGAAACGTGGGGTTCGCTCAACGCGTCCGGGTCCAATGCAGTGCTCGTGCTGCACGCCCTCACCGGTGACTCGCACGCCGCCGGTGAAGCCGGTCCTGGCCATCTGACGCCCGGCTGGTGGGAGGGCGTCATCGGCCCCGGACTGGCGATCGACACCGAGAGGTTCCACGTGGTCTGTCCGAACGTGCTCGGGGGTTGTCAGGGCACCACCGGTCCCTCATCGGTGGCACCCGACGGCAGGCCGTTCGGTTCGCGGTTCCCCGTCATCACGATTCGCGACCAAGTCGCCGTCGAGGTGGCCCTGTCCGATCACCTGGGCATCGCGAAATGGGCCGGCGTGGTTGGTGGCTCGATGGGGGGTATGCGCGCCCTCGAGTGGGTGGTCGGCCATCCGTCGCGAGTTGCGCGGGCGGTCGTCATCGCGGCGGGTGCTGCGGGCACCGCCGACCAGATCGCCCTGTGCTCGTTGCAGGTGCGCGCGATTCGGGCCGACCCGTTCTTCGCGGGCGGCGACTACTACGACCAACCGCACGGACCGAGGGACGGGCTGTCCATCGCCAGGGGCATCGGGCAGTTCAGTTACCGCACGTGGACGGAATTTGAGACCCGCTTCGGGCGAGAAGCCCAGGACGACAATGCGGTGCTCGAGAGGGGTCGGTACGCCATCGAGTCCTACCTCGGATATCAGGGCGACAAGTTGGCGGCCCGCTTCGATCCCAACAGCTACATCGTGCTCAGCGAAGCAATGAATCACCATGACGTCGGTCGGGGTCGAGGTGGCGTCGTCGCCGCGCTCAAGAACATTCGCACCCCCGTGACGGTCGCCGGCATCACCTCGGACCGCCTCTACCCCCGCGAGCTGCAAGAGGAGTTGGCACGCCTCATACCGCGCGCGGGCCGCATGCAGTGCGTCTCCTCACCGGCCGGCCACGACGGCTTCCTCCTCGAGACCGAGCAGGTCGGCGCGATTGTCAGAACAGCGCTGCAGGACTAGATCCAAGACTCGCCGGCGTTATTTGCAGTTGTGTTCGTTGAGAGAGGAACTCATGACTGAACGAGAACAGCATCGCAAGATTCGACACCGACTGGCAGTGATCCGCCACGCCCAGGAGGTGACAGGCAACGTGGCCAAACCCTGTCGCTACTACGGCATCAGCCGCACGGCCTACTACAAGTGGCTGGCCACTATGAGGCCGAGGGCGAGACAGGCCTGCGCGATCGCCGCGTTGCAGTGGAGCGGCCCGTCGGATGAAGCATCCAAGAGGAGGATTCGTCGTGGGCGAGGGG
>JADGOJ010000126.1 GCA_017883045.1 Acidimicrobiales bacterium | reverse complement strand
GCCATGGCGGCGGGGATGTGCCACTTCGCCGCCCAGAGCGGGACGATCATCATCGCCGAAGGAATAGAGACCCAGGGGGAGGCTGACGTGCTGCGCGACCTCGGCGCCGAACTGGGGCGAGGGGGCATCCTCGCCCAGGGCTACTTCTTCGCCCGGCCCGCGCCACTCGACTAACGCTTCGCGACCGGCACCGAAGGGGGACTGCGGTGCCGGTCGCGAAGAACTACGCCAGGTAGGGCAGGACGTTGTTCGTCCAGGTGAAGCTCATCGGGGGGAGGGTGCCCTGGGCGATCTCTATCAACACGGTGTAGGAGGCGTGGCCGTTCACCATGGCGAAGCCGGTCCCCACCTCGCAGTTGGTGCAGGCGAGGCCGACGCCGGGGTTGTAGCCCGGGTCCGAGCCGAGCAGCTCGTCGCGGTGGGCCCAGCAACCGGGCGCGCGCGCCGAGGTGCAGACGATGTTCGACGTCGTGCCAGCGCTGCCGCCCCAGCCGTCGGCGTACATCCAGACGTAGTCCGCGGCGAGCAGGTTGAAGCCGCCCGACCACGCGCCCCCCATGCCCGGCGAGCCCTGGGCGTCGTTGCCGATCGGGAAGCCCGCGGCGATCGAGGGGTCGGCGTTGGCGCCCGCGGCGCGCTGGGCGTCGGCACTGAGCGCTGCGTTGATGCCGAGGTAGGCCGGCAGTCCGCGGGCGGTGCGCTCGAGGTCGGTGACGACGAAGAGCTGCTGGTCGGTGGTGAGGCTGTACCAGTTGCTCGGCAGCACCATGGGCCTGATGCCCTCGATGGCGCGGGCGTTGTTGATCGCGCGGAGGATGTAGTTCGTGCAGGCGGCGCCGTTGGAGAACGCCGGCCAGGACATCGCCGCCGCGGTGCCGACGACACAGGGGTTGTCACACGACCAGGCGCCGTTGGCGAAGCTGCAGTTGCCCGGCGCCAGGAAGTTGGGGTTCGCCCCGATGTTCGCGCTGGGGTTGGAGATGCTGAGCGCCGCCGGGCTGGGTTCGAGCGTGGTGGTCGTCGCGGGCGCCACCGTCGTTGGAGCAACCGGTGGCTCCGTGACCGGCGCGGTTGGCGACGGCGAGTCCTTCGCCGACGCGCCATTGTTGGTGGCCGTAGAGGTCGTGGCCTCGTGGGCGACCCTGGCCGCCACGGTCGTGGGCACGGAGTGCACGGTCCTCTTGGCGACGGTCGTCGGTGCGACCGGCGTCGTCGTCGTGGCCGCTGAGCTGGTCGTCGCAAGGGTCGAGCCCGTCGCGAGCGCTGCGGTGCCCGAGGACATGTTGGCCATGGCGGGAAGCGCGGTGAAACTCAGCGCCAGTCCAGCCACCAAGAGACCCATCGAACCGGTGACGACGGACCGACGTGGGCGCCGGCGATGCGACGCGGCTGGACCCGTGGGGTCGCCGCTGAATTCTTGCCCTTGCGTGAAAATGCGCATGTATCAATTGTCGAAAGCCAATCGCAAAGTGCTCCCTCGGGTTTCGCAACATCTGCCCAATTCGGTGGAGCGAGTCGCTTGTCCGCGACGAAGTCCCGTCACGACGATCAGCGTCGACTGCGCGCTGGCGACGTCGGCGTCGAGCTTCGTGCGCGGGGAGCGAGGTCGCTCGCGAGACGAGGCATCGGACCGACGATGGTGCCGCGCAGTCGCGTGAGGGACGTCACTGCCGCACCGCACGATCGAACTATCGCGGCAGGGCCAGGTGTCGCGGTGGTCCTATCGAAGAATGTCCTGGTCGAGGGTTATTTCTTCGCGCCAGTTGGATCGAGCCAGAATCGATCGGGGGCGTGGACCATCACGCAAGGGCATGCTGGTGGTCCACCTCAGAAGAAACTGAGAACGGCCCTCGCAGAACGCGAGGCATGATGATTGTGCCATCGACTTTTGCAAAAAAGACCGACTTGTTCGTTATTTGCTCAATGTTTGACATCATGTTGATTCTTCGGCGTCGATGTCCACTGCTCAGCGTTTCGAGCCACGAATTCGGTCCGACCTCGGCACCACGTTCGAGACTATCGCCACCGCCGAGGAGGAGCACGTGCAGAGTGTTGCGTCGGGCCAGCTCGGCGACGCCGACGAGTTGACAGTGCGATGAAGATGACGTTGCTCGTCCGTTGGTGGCCCTTGTCCGGGTTCGGTACTTCGCGACCCCTCACCAACTGCAGTGTCGGTTGCGGCTGTTGTAGAGCGTGACGAACACTCGACTCCACTGGTCCACCAAGTCCGCTGTCAGGACGAGGGACTCGTGGCACGCGGTGGTGGGGCCAGTCTGGTCCGAATGCCGGTGGCTCGCGTGAACCTCGCTGCGTCAACTGGCGGCTGCGATGTCGCCGGGGTCGAAGGAACCGTCGCGGTCATGTCCGCGGTGCCAGAGTGGTCGCACCGTCAAAGGCGACCGAAATTATCGGATTACTAGTATCGTTTCGACCGAAGGGTCCAGGACAACGCCTCGATTGTGGTGACACCGCCGAGGCCTTCGGGGAAGCGATACGCCATGGCCAACGAATCTCAGCCTTCGACATCGGGCGCGATCGTCCAGGTCTCGGCCGAGGAGTTGGCGACCGCCTTCGAGAACGACCAGTTCTTCCTCGTCTATCAGCCAACGATCGATCTCCAGACGAGCGCCTTCGCCGGCGTCGAGGCCCTGCTTCGCTGGCGCCATCCCGTTGAAGGTGTCGTCGGACCCGACCGGTTCATCCACGTGCTCGAGCAGAGTGACCTGATCGTCGAGGTCGGCCGGTGGGCCCTCGCGACCGCGTCTCGCCAGGGGGCTCTCTGGCACTCGAAGGGCTACCGGTTCACGGTCTCGGTGAATGTCGCCGGGAAGCAGTTCGAGCGTCCCGAGTTCATCGACGACGTCACGGCCGCCTTGGACTCCAGCCGCTTCGATCCGAACCTGCTCGTCCTGGAGTTCTCCCAGCAGACCCTGCTCGACGGCGGAACGCAGGCCAAGGAGCTGCTGACCGAGCTCGTGGGCGTGGGAGTGCGGGTGGCCGTCGACGACTTCTCGCTCGGTCGCTCGACCCTTTCGCAACTCGAACAGTTCCCGATCGACATCGTGAAGTTGAATCGCGTCTCGATCGAAGGCATCGCCGACTCGGAGGAGGCCGCCGCTCTCGTCCACTCCCTCGTCCAACTCGCCAAGCTGCACGAGGTGCAGATCATCGCCTCGGGTATCGAGGACGCCGAGCAGCGCAGGCGTCTGCAGGTCGAGCAGGTCAGCATTGGACAGGGCTTCCTCTTCTCTCGTCCGCACGAGGTGGCCGAAATCGACCGTTTCCTCGAGGACTTCGCCCTGTTCTCGGGAAGACCGCTCTAAGGATGTCGTGGACGAGCCGTAGGGCGGGTCGGTCCAAGGGGGACTCGACGACCCCGAGCGAGCCGGCCGTAGGCGAACAGGGCCGCGCGTGGGCGTTCGTGCGCGGCTATTCGCGCTCGAGCGGCCGACCCTCGGCGCCGACGCCCCCCTGGGGCGATTCCGACGCGCTGCTGACCAACTTGATCGACCTGGCCGTGCCCGACTTCAGCGACTGGTGCAGCGTCGACCTGGTCGGCGAGGACCGTTCGATCCGCCGCTTCGCCGTGCGCGAGCGCGGCTGCCAGCGTGTCCACGAGCGAGCCAGCGACGAGCAGTGCTGCGCGTCGTCGCTGGGTCTGCGCGTGCCCAACCTCGCCGAGATCGTGGCGCGAGTGGCCGCGACGGGGGACACCGAGGCGTGGCCCCTCCCAGGCGAGAAGGGGCTAGCCGATGGCGTCGCCACGGCGCTGCGCGTCAACGGGCGAACCTTCGCCGTCGTGACCTTCGCCGTCGGCGACTCGCGACCCGGTTACGGGACCTACGAGGTGGCCGCGGCCGAGCAGGTCGTCGCCAACGTCGGCTACGCGATCGAGCAGTTGCTGTCCAAGCGCGACACGAGAGAGGCAGTGCGGCGCAGCCAGAGGATCGCCAGTCAGCTCCATCAGCTCATCGCCGCATCGATCAACGTCGCGAGCCTTCGAACCGAGAACGAACTGCTGGCGAGGCTCGCCGACAGCACGCGCGGGGTTTTCGACGCCGAGATCGCGATCGTCACCCTGGAGAAGGGCGCACTCGCGCCGCTGCGCGGTGTCGCTCGGCGCAACCAGGCGCCCCTCTGCGAGAGGCCGACTGACGCGGGCGCGATCGAGAGCTTTCCGAGTTCGAGGATCGGGCGCACGTCACCCTGGTCGGAGAACGACTGGCTGGTCGCCCCGATCCTCGAGCGCCGCGACTCACCGCGCGGGGTGGTGGCTTTTCGACGCGCGTCCGGCTCGGAGTTCGGCACCGAGGACCGAGAGGTCCTCGCGTTGCTCGCCCAGATGGCGGCCACCTCGCTCGCCGCCGCCGAACTCAGCCGGTCGATCCTCAACAGCGAAGCCCGGCTGCGCGTGCTCGTGGACACCGC
>JADGOJ010000047.1 GCA_017883045.1 Acidimicrobiales bacterium | reverse complement strand
TGCACGGCGTCGGTCGTCACGCTCATGGCGGTGTCCGAAGCGAACGACTTCGCGGCCGCCCCGAGGTAGGACAGGGTGCCGTCGGGGTCGCCCGCGTCGATCGTCGAACAGGCGCGGTACACCAGCGCTCGGGCCGCCTCGGTGCGGATCGCCATGTCGGCCAGCATGAAGCGCAGCCCCTGCAGCTCGGCGATGGGCTTGCCGAAGGCCTTGCGGCCCCTCATGTACTCCCCGGCGTAGTCGACCGCGGCCTGGGCGATGCCGACAGCCTGGGCGCCAATGGTTGGGCGCGAGCGGTCGAGGGTGTGCATCGCGATCAGGAACCCCTCGCCCTCGTTGCCGATCCGGTGCGATGCGGGAACCCGCACGTCATTGAATACGACCTCACCGGTCGGCGAGGCGCGAAGCCCCATCTTGTCCTCGTGCTTGGGGAACTCGACGCCCCAACCCTTCTCGACGAGGAAGCACGTGATCCCGTGGGTGCGTGCCGTCGGGTCGGTGCTCGCGAAGACGGTGTAGGTGTCCGACACGCCGGAGTTGGTGATCCAGTACTTCGAGCCGTTCAAGATGTAGTCGTCGCCGTCACGAACTGCGCGACACCTCATGGAGGCGACGTCAGAGCCGGCGTCGGCCTCGGACAGGCAGTAGCTCGCCTGGATCTCCCCGGTCGCGATGCGCGGCAGGTACTCGCGCTTGATCTCCTCGGAGGCGAAGTTCATGATCGGCAGCATCCCCAACTTCGAGATCAGGATCGTCACCGACGTCGAGGCGCATCCCCTCGCGAGCTCCTCGGCCATGATCGCCTGGGTGACCATGTCGGCTCCGGCGCCACCGTAGGCCTCGGGCACCTGGAGCGAGGGCAGCTCCATTGCCACACAGGCGTCGAAACTCTCCAGGGGGAAGGTCTGGTCACGGTCGTGGCGAGCGGCGTGGGGGGCGATCTTCTCGTCGACGAAGCTGCGCATCACGTCGCGAAAGGCCCGTTGCTCTTGGGTGAGGTCGAAACTCATGGCCGTTCCTTCAGTCGTTGGATCGATGGGGTGTCAAGAGCCCGGCGCCACCAGTTGCTCGTCGCCCACGGCATCGACGAAACGGCGCTGGGCGACGTAGCTGTGCGCAAGACCGGCGAAGGGCTGAGCTGCGGCGTGGTCGACGACCGCGGTGGCACGTAGCCCGAACAGTTCGAGGGCCACCTGCACGTCGCTCAACTGCGGTGCGCGCCCCGTGAGACTGGCGCGCTTGGCCGCCACGAGCGCGACGCCCAGGGCGACGTCGTGACGATCGTGCTCGTGCTCGAAGTCCAGCTTGGCGCACTCGCGCTGGGCGATGGTCAGGGCGAATCCCTCGCCGGGGGCTTGCGTGCCCTGACCGCGACCGGCCGATCGATGCGCCGAGCGCTGGAGTCCGGGCTTGGGCGCCCGGGCGAACTCGGGAGTGCCGGTCTCCATGGTGGGGCGCACGACACCCGAGGCGGGGACTGGAGAGAACGTTGGCTGGGTCACTTCTCGAGACTACCGCGACGACGAATCAGACCTTCGTGAGCCAGCTCTCGTACGCGGGGCGAAGGCCGCGCACGGCCTGGAAGTACGTCAACTGGATTTCCTTGGTGATCGGACCGGGCTTGCCACTACCGACCATCCGGTCGTCCACCGATCCGATGGGCACCACTTCCGCGGCCGTTCCCGTGAGGAAGGCCTCGTCGGCGAGGTAGAGGTCGTCACGTCGCATGGCCTCGAAGCTCACCTGGTGGCCGAGGTCGTTGGCGATCTTCACCACGCTCGACTGGGTGATGCCGCGAAGCGCTCCGGCCTCGGAGGGTGGCGGGCTGATGAGCAGGCCGTCGCGCACGATGAAGAGGTTCTCTCCGGTGCACTCGCTGATCCGCCCGTCGGGACCGAGCATGATCGCCTCGTCGTAGCCGGCCTTGACCGCTTCGACCTTGGCGAGGCTGGAGTTCACGTAGCCGCCGACCGTCTTGGACGCCGTCGGCATCGAGTTGGGGTGGTGGCGCGACCACGACGAGATCTTCATCCTCGCGCCGTTCTCCGCCGCGTCGTCGCCGAGGTAGGCGCCCCACGGCCAGGCGGCGATGATCACGTTGGTCGGAGCCAGCAGCGGGTTCACGCCCATTTCGCCGTAGCCGAGGTAGACCAACGGGCGAATGTAGCATCCCTCGGTCAATTCGTTGACCCGAACCGTCTCGACGACCGCGTCACAGAGCTGGTCGAGCGTGAACGGGACGTCGATCATCAGGATCTTGCAGCTGCGCAGCAGGCGGTCCATGTGCTCGCGCAGACGGAACACCGCGACCCCGTTAGGCGTCTTGTAGGCGCGGACACCCTCGAACGCGCCCGTGCCGTAGTGCAGGGTGTGACTTAGCACGTGGGTGGTCGCCATCTCCCAGTCGACGAGCGTCCCGTCCATCCAGATCTTCTTCGTAGGGGTGATGGGCATCTACAGCCTTCCTAGTATCTCTTGGGTAATCGAAGCCGTCCCGAGCGTGACGTCACCTTCGAAGTCTTGCACTGCTCGCGCGATGCGCGAGGCGGCGGCGTCCTCGCCGAGGTGTTCGAGCATGAGGACCGCGGAGGACACCGCCGCCAGTGGGTTAGCCCGTCCGGTGCCGGCGATGTCGTGAGCGGCGCCGTGCACCGGCTCGAAGAGCGACGGCCCGGTGCGCGCGGGGTTCAGATTTGCGCTGGCCGCGTAACCGATGCCGCCGGTCACCGAACCGGCAAGGTCCGAGAGGATGTCGCCGAAGAGATTGTCGGTCACGATCACGCCGTAGCGCTCGGGACTCTCGACGAGATAGATGCAGGCGGCGTCGACGTGGTTGTAGTCGACCTCCACCGAGGCGAATTCGGCGCCCACCTCGGAGACGACCCGCGACCACAGGTCGCCGGCGAAGGTCAACACGTTGGTCTTGTGGACCAAGGTCAACTTGGGGCGCGTCAGACGCGAGGCCCGCTCAAAGGCGTAACGCACGCAACGCTCGACGCCGAAACGGGTGTTGACCGAACCCTGGGTGGCGACCTCGTGGGGCGTGCCAAAGCGCAGGACGCCGCCCTCGCCCGCGTAGGGGCCCTCGGTGTTCTCGCGCACGATGGCGAACTCGCGACCCTCGGCAATCGATCCCGCCACCCCGCGAAACGGCCGGTAGTTGATATAGAGGTCGAGTCCGAAGCGCATCTTCAGCAAGAGGCCCCGCTCAAGCACACCCCCGGGGATCCGGGTGTCGCCGATCGCGGGGCCGACAGCGCCCAGCAAAATGGCGTCGAATCGACGGAGCTGCTCGAGGGCGTCGTCGTCCAGGACGAATCCGTCACGCAGGTACCGAGCCGCGCCCAGGTCGAACGGAGTGGTCTCGAGTGCGACGCCCGCGGCGCGCACGACCTCCAAGGCGACGTCGACCACCTCGGGTCCGATGCCGTCGCCACCGAGCACGGCCACGCGGTAGGGGCGTTGGTTGCTCATGCGCGGGTCTCCTTCTTTCCCCCATTTTGGTCGCCCAGCCTCGCACGTGGCAAACCCGAGGGTAGTTCTCGACAGTACGCACGGTAGAATTGGTACTTCTCCACTACCTAGGAATCTGTATGGCCGGCGAAATCCACCGCATCACCAAAGAGACCCTCGACAAGCTCAAGGCCGAGTACCACCACCTCACCACGGTCGGACGCACCGAGATCGCCCGCGTGATCGAGTCGGCCCGCATGCTTGGCGACCTGTCGGAGAACGGTGACTACCACGCCGCCAAGGACTCCCAGGGGAAGATGGAGTCGCGTATCCGCCAGATCGACACGGTCATCCGCCATCACGAGATCGTCGAGCGTGACGAGAACGCCGACACCGCGCGACACGCCACCATCGTCCAGGTGGTCTACGAAGGTGACGCCGACGACGACTTCCAGGAGTTCTTCATCGGTTCCATCGAGGAGAAGCCTGACGAAGTGCTCGTCGCCTCACCCACCTCGCCACTCGGCGCCGCGCTGCTCGGCCACTCGATCGGCGACCTCGTGGAGTACGAAGCTCCATCGGGAGTGCTGCGCGTCAAGATCGTCGGGTTACGCTGAGCCGTGGCCGGACGAACCCTCTACGAGAAGATCTGGGACGAGCACATCGTCGCTTCGCCCGAGGGAGAATCGACGCTGCTCTATATCGACCTCCACCTGATCCACGAGGTGACGAGCCCCCAGGCCTTCGACGGCCTGCGCCTCAGCCACCGGACCGTGCGTCGGCCCGACCGCACGTTGGCGACCGCCGATCACAACGTCCCGACCGACCCGATCACGACGCCGGTCCACGACCCGGTCTCGCGACGCCAACTCGAGGCACTCGATGAGAACTGCGCAGAGTTCGGCATCACCCTCTTCCCTCGTGGTCACGAGAACCAGGGCATCGTGCACGTCATCGGTCCTGAACTGGGCGTCACCCAGCCGGGCATGACGATCGTCTGTGGCGATTCGCACACGTCCACCCACGGCGCCTTCGGCGCACTGGCCTTCGGCATCGGCACCAGCGAGGTCGAGCACGTGCTCGCCACCCAGACCCTCCCCCAGCAGCGCGCCAAGACAATGGCGGTCACGGTGGAGGGCAAAGCGCCGGTCGGAGTGTCGGCCAAGGACATCGTCCTCGCCATCGTCGCCACGCTGGGCACCGGTGGCGGGGCGGGCTACGTCGTCGAGTACCGCGGTGAGGCGATTCGCGACCTCTCGATGGAGGGCCGCATGACGGTCTGCAACATGAGCATCGAAGCGGGCGCGCGCGCCGGTCTGGTCGCGGTCGACGAAACGACGATCGAGTACCTGCGAAGCCGTCCCGGCGTCCCGCACGGCACGGCACTCGACGCCGCGATCGAGCGTTGGCGCCGCTTCGTCAGCGATGACGACGCGGTCTTCGACGTGGAGGTCGTGCTCGACGCCACGGCACTCGTCCCCTCCATGACCTGGGGCACCAACCCAGCCCAGGTCGTCGCACTGAGTGGCGTCGTCCCGTCGCCCGACGACTTCTCCGACCCCGACCAGCGAGACGCCACGATGCGTTCGCTGGCCTACATGGGACTCACCCCGGGGACGAAGGTGGCGTCGATCCCCGTCGACGTGGTGTTCATCGGATCATGCACCAACTCGCGCATCGAGGACCTTCGCGTTGCGGCGTCGCTCGCCCGGGGCCGCCACGTGGCGAGTGGCGTCAGGGCGCTCGTGGTACCGGGTTCGCACCGCGTCAAGGACCAGGCCGAGAGTGAGGGACTCGACCGGGTCTTCCTCGACGCCGGCTTCGAGTGGCGTGAGCCGGGGTGCTCGATGTGCCTGGGCATGAACCCCGATCAGTTGACGCCAGGTCAGCGCTGCGCATCGACGTCGAATCGCAACTTCGAGGGTCGCCAGGGTCGCGGTGCGCGCACCCACCTCGTGTCACCGGCGGTCGCCGCATCGAGCGCGATTATGGGCCGCTTCGCCTCACCCGACGAGCTGGGCGAATGAAGCCCGTGCGGATCGTCGAGGGCCGTGCCGTCCCGCTCGAGCGCTCGGACGTCGACACCGACCAGATCATCCCGTCGGACTGGCTCAAGCGCGTCGAGCGGACCGGCTTCGGTCGCGGCCTGTTCAGCGAGTGGCGCGACGACCCCAACTTCGTGTTCAACCAGCCGGACTACGTCGGCGCGAGCATCCTGGTCGCCGGTCCACGCTTCGGCACTGGATCGTCGCGCGAGCACGCGGTCTGGGCGTTGATGGACTACGGCTTCCAGGCGGTGATCGCGCCCTCGTTCGGCGACATTTTCGCCAACAACTCCTCCAAGCAGGGACTCGTCATCGTCAAGCTTCCCGTCGACGACGTCGAGCAACTGATGCGGCTCATCAAGGAGCAACCTGGTCGACTCGTGATGATCGACGTCGACCACCTGCGCGTCGAGGTGCCCGACGCGAACTGGCAGCGCACGTTCACCCTGGATGCCATGACCCGCCAACGACTGCTCAACGGCTGGGACGACATCGGGCTGACCTTGCGACGTGAGGCGGCCATCACCACGTACGAGGCGTTGAGTGAGGCTCCCTCACTCGAGGGCCTCTTCGACGCCGCCGGGCACATCGGCTGATTCGCGCTCTTTCGAGCGACCGCCCAGCCTGCCTCGATGCTCCTGGCACCGATGATTTCGTTCTACGCTCTCTGCTGACACCGACTGGAGACGCCATGAGTGGATTGCCCTATTCCGACGAGTACGAGGTTCATCGCACGATGCCCGAGGAGGGCACGGACAAGCAGCGCATCCTCGCGATGATGTCGGACCTGTCGTCGCGCGAGAACCACGTGTGGGAGAGCGGCCAGTGCTCGGGCACGATGTACTGCGGCGACCACGACCACTACGACTTCTTGAACGAGGCGTTCGCCCACTTCTCCTACGTCAACACCCTCCAGCGCGACATGTGCCCGAGCGCCACCAAGTTCGAAGCCGAGATCATCGCGATGACCCTCGACATGCTCGGCGCGAACTCGCTCACCGGAACGAACCCTGGTGGCCTCGTCACCTCGGGCGGGTCGGGATCGATCGCCCACGCCGTGCTCGCCTACCGCGAGAGCGCCGCCCCTTCGACCTCGCGGCCCAACATGATCAAGCCCGAGACCGCCCACCCCGCCTTCGCCAAGGCCGGGCACCTCTTCGGTGTCGACATGAAGATCGCGCCGGTCGACCCCGTCACGACCCAGGTGGACCTCGACTGGGTGAGGGCCAACATCGACTCCAACACCGTCGCCCTGATCGGCTCGGCGACGAACTACGGCTACGGCACGATCGATCCGATCGGCGAACTGGGCGCCATCGCGCTCGAACACGAGGTCGGACTGCACGTCGACGGCTGTCTCGGCGGCTTCATCCTGCCCTTCGGGCGCGAGCTCGGCTACCCCATCGCGCCCTTCGACTTCTCGGTGCCCGGCGTGACCACGATCTCGGCCGACACGCACAAGTACGGCTACGCGCTGAAGGGCACGAGCGTGCTGGCCTTCGCCGACCAGTCGTTGCGCAACGCCCAGTACTTCTACCTGACCGACTGGTCGGGCGGGAAGTACTGCTCGCCGGGCATCGACGGATCGCGATCAGGTGGCCTGCTCGCCGCGACCTGGGCCGCGATGGTGCACCTCGGCCGCTCGGGCTACCGCCGCTACGCCGAGGCCATCTTCGCGACGTCAGCCCAGATGCAGACGGCCGTGCGCAGTCACCCGTCGCTTCGCATGATGGGTCAGCCGAGCTTCCTCTTCTCGTTCACGTCCGACGAGTTCGACGTCTACCTCGTCAACGACTTCCTGCGAACACGCGGCTGGCGTCTGAACGGCCAGCAGTACCCCAACGCCATCCACATGGCGGTGACGAGGCCCCAGACCCAGCCGGGCGTCGTCGAGCGATGGACCACGGACCTCGCCGAGGCGGTCGCGTTCGCACTCGCCCACCGCGACGAGGCCCCGAAGTCCGGCGCCATCTACGGAGGCGTCGCCGGAGGCATGACCGCTGAGGCCGACGAGTTCATCAAGGCCGTTATGGCCGACATGATGGACCAGCAGGCCGCGATTCCGGCCCCGTGACCGACGACGCGCTCTGCCTCAGCATCGACCTGGGCACCGGAGGGCCCAAGGTCGGCCTGGTGACCCTCGACGGCGACGTGCTCGCCTACGAACTGCACCCGGTCGAGACGCACTTCGCTGGTGACGGGGCCGCGACCCAGGATCCCAGCGAGTGGTGGTCGCTCATCGTCGAGTCGACCAGGCGGCTCTTGGGACGTCCCGACATGGCGAAGGAGAGAGTCAAGGCCGTCGCCGTGACCGGACAGTACGGCTCGACGGTGCCCGTGGACGCCCACGGCATCCCGACGGGTCCGTGCCTGACGTGGCTCGACACCCGCGGCGGTCCGTTCAGTCGCGCCGCGTTCGGCGGACCGGTCCAGGGCTACAGCGCTCGAAAGGTCCTGCAGTTCGTGCGCAAGACCGCCGGCGCGCCGCTCCTCTCTGGGGGCGACCCCGTCGGCCAGATCCTCTACCTGATGCACCGCGAACCCGAACTCGTCGCCCGCACCCGCTGGTTCATGGAGCCGGTCGACTACCTGACCATGCGCTTCACGGGCGTCGCGTCGGCGACCCACGCGTCGCGCTTCGCGACCTGGATCACCGACAACCGCGATCTCACGCTGTACCACTACGACCCCCAGCTCCTGGCGACGGTCGGCATCGACGCCAAGCGGATGCCGCCGCTACTGCCGCTCGGCGCCATCGTCGGCACGGTCGCGCCAGACGTCGCCCTCGAACTCGGACTCTGCGACGAGACGATCGTCATCACGGGACTGCTCGACCTGCACACCGCGGCGATCGGATCGGGGGGCACCGGTTTCTACGACGCGCACCTGGCCCTCTCCACCACTTCGTGGATCAGCTGTCCGGTTCCGAAGAAGAAGACCGACATCAATCATTCGATCGCCACGGCGCCGGGCCTCACCAACGACTCGTACCTGATCGTCAACAACCAGGACACCGGGGCCAAGTCCCTCGACTGGCTGCGCGGCGTGCTCGCCGGCGGTGGCGCCCCGATGAGCTACGCCGAGATGACCGCACTCGCCGCCACGTCGCCGCCGGGCGCCCACGGCGTGCTCTTCACCCCGTGGCTGGCCGGGGTGCTCTCCCCCGTCGCCAACAGCCAGATCCGCGCCGGCTTCACCAACCTCTCGATCACCACGAACACCGCCGACCTCATTCGCGCGGTGCTCGAGGGCGTCGCCGCGAACAGCGCGTGGTTGTTCGCGCACGTCGAGAAGTTCGCGGGACGCAGACTGTCGCCGATCAGGCTCGTCGGCGGCGGCGCCCAGTCGGACCTGTGGTGCCAGATCTACGCCGACGCGCTCGAGCGCCCGGTCGAGCAGGTCCCCGAACCGATGGTCGCCCAACTCCGTGGTGCCGCGTTAATGGCCTCGGTGTCGCTCGGACGCAACCAACTCGGTGACCTCTCGTCGCTTCGAGCGCACGGCCGGGTCTTCGAGCCCCACGACGACGTGCGCGACCTGTACCGGTCGCGACGCGACCAGTTCCCCAGCCTCTATCGCCGCGACAAGAGGTGGTCGCGGCGCGGCCGTGCGAAGAGGGCGCCCTAGCGCCGCGCGACCGGGTCTCTCGCATAGCGACCGCGGCGAGGTGCGATAGCTTCGATTTCGCTGACCACTGGAGGAACCATGTCGTTGGAATCGTTCGCCCGCTACCCCCTGATGTTCGGCCCCTCGCCCATCCAGCGCCTCGACCGCTTGAGCGAGTACCTCGAGGGCGCCACGGTCTGGGCAAAGCGCGACGACGTCAATTCGGGGCTGGCCTTTGGGGGCAACAAGGTCCGCAAGCTCGAGTACCTCGTCGCCGACGCGCTCGCCAAAGGCTGTGACACACTGGTGTCGATCGGCGGCGTGCAGTCCAACCACACCCGTCAGGTCGCCGCCGTCGCCGCGAAGACCGGCCTGAAGTGCGTGCTGATCCAGGAGAGCTGGGTGGACTGGCCCGACGTCACCTACGACCGCGTCGGCAACATCCTGCTCAGCCGCCTGATGGGGGCCGACGTCCGGCTCGTCAGGGCCGGCTTCGGCATCGGCTTCAAGGAGAGCTGGGAGCAGGCGATCGCCGAGATCGAGCAGCGCGGGGGCACACCCTACGCGATCCCGGCGGGGGCGTCGGACCACCCCCTCGGCGGGCTGGGCTTCGCCGGCTGGGCCCTCGAGGTCGAGCAACAGGAGGCCGAAATGGGTATCACCTTCGACTACGTCTTCGTCTGCTCGGTCACCGGCTCGACCCAGGCCGGGATGATCGCCGGCTTCGCCGTGAACGACCGGCCGCGCACGGTCATCGGCATCGACGGGTCGGCCAAGCCCGACGAGACCTGGGCGCAGGTGGCGCGCATCGCGCGCGACACCGCCAAGCTCATCGGCGTCGAGCGCGAGCTCGTCGACGAGGAGATCATCCTCGACGACCGCTTCCACGCCGGCACCTACGGCATCCCCGACCAGCGCACGCTCGAGGCCATGCGCCTCGGGGCGTCGCTCGAGGCGATGATCACCGACCCGGTCTACGAAGGCAAGTCGCTCGCCGGCTTGATCCACATGGTGCTCGACCGCGAAGTCCCCGTCGACGCCAACGTGCTCTTCGCGCACCTCGGCGGCCAACCCGCGATCAACGGCTACGCGAGTCTGTTCAGCTAAGGGGCTCATCTCTGGGCACGCCGGTGGCCGCACCTGCGCGATGCGGCGCGGCGAATGCGCTTGACGAGGCGCTTGACACGTAGCGCCGGGTCGCCAACGACCGCGCGATCATCAACGGCTGGTTCGTGGCCGAGGTTCGAAAGCGGTGGGGCATCGCAGGCTCGGCTCCCCTTCTTGGTCCGACTACGAATCGACGGCCACGTCGCCCTCGGTGCATCGCAACTAGGCGAAGACCTCAGCGACGACCAGTCGCTGGCGCGCCTGCGCGTGACGCCACGTGGCGAGTAGTGCGATCGCCAGGTTCGCGAGACCGGCGAACGCCGTCGCGGTCAGCGCGGCCCAAAGGTGGGCGCCAACGTAGTAGGTGACCCACATGGTGCAGCCGAACGCTCCGACGAACCACGAGGCCGCCGACACGCCGCTCGCGTCGTCGTGGCGGACCAGTTCGATCAGTTGGGGGGCCCGAGTGATGGTCATCGCGACTCCGGTGCCGAAGACGCCGCCGGCCCAGCCCCAGAGCAGCGTCGGCAACACACAGCACGCGATGAAGTAGGCCATGGCGCGCGCGGGCACCGCCCAGCGGCGCCAGGGCGCGAGGCGAAACAGGATCGCCAGCTGCATCGGGAGGATCATGAGGCTCCCGAACACCACCTCCCACGAATGCGCGACGAAGCCGTAGGTGATCCAGAAGCAGCCCATGTAGACGAAGAGGACCCACGTGGCGAGCGAGACACCCTCGACCCCGAGGGTCCGGACCCGGCGCAACTGCGCGTAGGTGGCAACGACGCCCGAGAGGACTGCCAGCCACCCCATGGATACCGTGAAGGAGTGGAAGCTCATCGCCCCAGTCTATTTACGAGGTTGCTCAACGACGACGATTGGCGGCCGAGATGACGGCCTCGAGCGACGCGTCGAGGATCGACGAACTCATGCCCACGCCCCACCACGTCGCGCCGTCGGGGCCCTCAGCCTCGACGTAGGCAACGGCCGAGGCCTCCGAGCCCGCGGTGAGCGCGTGCTCGTGATAGTCGCGGACCTTGAAGTTGACGTCCATCTCGTTGTGCAGCCCCGCCATCAGGGCGTCGATCGGACCGTTGCCCTCGCCCTTCACGGTCACGTGCTGGCCGTTCACGACGAGCTGGGCGAAGATGCGCGTGCTGTGCTGGTCGGCCGAGACCTCGCTCGAGAGCAGCTGAATCTTCGGATTCTCGGGCTGATAGGTCGTCGTGAAGACGTCCCAGATCTCGGCGGGCGAGATCTCCGTGCCGGTCGCCTCGGTGAGCTCTTGGACCTGCTTGGAGAACTCGACCTGCATGGCGCGCGGCAGGTCGAGGCCGTGCTCTTGACTGAGCAGGTACGCCACGCCGCCCTTGCCCGACTGCGAGTTGACCCGGATGATCGCCTCGTAGGTCCGCCCGGTGTGCTTGGGGTCGATCGGCAGGTAGGGAACCTCCCAGACGTCGTAGGTGTCGCCGATCGCGAGCATCCCCTTCTTGATGGCGTCCTGGTGCGATCCCGAGAACGCGGTGTAGACCAGTTCGCCGACGTAGGGGTGGCGCATGTGCACCGGGAGCCGGTTGGCGTACTCGGCCACGTGGCGCGCCTTGTCGATGTCGCGGATGTCGAGCTCGGGGTCCACGCCTTGGGAGAAGAGGTTGAGCGCGAGGTTCACGACGTCGACGTTGCCGGTCCGCTCGCCGTTGCCAAAGAGCGTCCCCTCCACGCGGTCGGCGCCGGCGAGCACGCCCAGTTCGGCCGCGGCCACGCCGGTGCCGCGGTCGTTGTGCGGGTGCAGCGACAGCACGATGCTGTCGCGGCGGTTCACGTGACGCAGGAACCACTCGATGGCGTCGGCGTAGAGATTGGGCGTGTACATCTCGACCGTGGCGGGAAGGTTCAAGATCAGCGGCCGCTCGGGCGTCGGATCGATGACGTCGATGACGGCGTTGCAGACCTCGAGCGCGTAGTCGAGCTCGGTCCCGGTGAAGCTCTCGGGCGAGTACTCGTAGAGGAACTCGGTGTCGGGCGACGTGGACTCCAGGGAGCGGCAGAACGCGGCGGCGTCGGTGGCGATCTTCTTGACGCCCTCCATGTCGAGGCCGAAGACCACGCGGCGCTGCAGCGTCGAGGTGGAGTTGTAGAAGTGCACGATGGCGCGCTTGGCCCCGCGCAGCGACTCGTAGGTGCGCCGGATCAGGTCCTCACGGCACTGGGTCAGGACCTGGATGGTGACGTCCTCGGGGATCAGGCCGCCGTCGATGATGTGGCGCACGAAGTCGTAGTCGGGCTGCGAGGCCGAGGGGAAGCCCACCTCGATCTCCTTGAAGCCCATGGCCACCAGCTGGGTGAACATCGCGTTCTTGCGCTCGAGGTCCATGGGGTCGATGAGGGCCTGGTTGCCGTCGCGAAGGTCAACACTGCACCAGCGCGGGGCCCTGGTCAGACGGTTGTTGGGCCACGTGCGGTCGGGCAGGTCGACGGGCACCGTGGGTCGGTACTTGGCGTACGCCATGGGGCTCGGCTGCTGGGGATTGTGGCGCATCTCCATCCTTTCCTTCGTGGTCGTCGAACGAGAAACAAAAAACCCCCGCGGGCGCGGGGGTCAGGGCGAGCGAGTGCTCACCCTATCGAAGCAGTCGGTCGCTCTGGCCTGTGGTCACGGAACCATTCTACAGCCCGACGGCGATAAGTCCACAGGGCATCGCCACTATCCTGAACCTCCATGGGCGCGTTCAAGACACTGGGCAAAGTGATGGTGCTGTTGGTCCTGGGCGCGGCCCTCGCCGGTGCCTTCATGCTCGTGCGCAGCTCGAAGGACGCCGAGCCGGTGTCCTACGAACAGTGGCCCGACGTGCCGAGGAATCCCGCGGCCTGAACCCGTTCCACCCGCAACGCTTGAGACAGAGGAGAGATCATGGCAAAGATGGAATACCGCCGACTGGGCCGTTCGGGACTTCGCGTCAGCGTCCTGTCGTTCGGCAGCTGGGTGACTTTCGCCAACGCCGACCAGATCGAGACGGCCCATCAGGCGGCCGAGTGCCTGAGCGCCGCGAAGGAAGCGGGTGTCAACTTCTTTGACAACGCCGAGGGGTACGCCGCGGGCGAGTCCGAGCGCGTCATGGGCGCGGCCTTTCGCGAGCTGGGCTGGAAGCGCCACGAGTACGTCGTCTCCACCAAGCTCTTCTGGGGACTGCACGACATCCCCAACATGCGCAACACCCTCAACCGCAAGTACCTCAGCCAGGCCATCGACGGATCGCTCGAGCGCTTCGGCCTGGACTTCGTGGACCTCGTGTTCTGCCACCGCCCCGACGCGCGCACCCCGATCGAGGAGACGGTGTGGGCGATGAGCGACATGGTCAGCCAGGGCAAGGCCCTCTACTGGGGGACCTCCGAGTGGAGCGCCGACGAGATCCGCGCCGCCTACGACATCGCCGAGCGCCACCATCTGCACAAGCCCTTGATGGAGCAGCCCGAGTACAACATCTTCCACCGCGACCGCGTCGAGAAGGAGTACAAGCGCCTCTACGAGGACATCGGCCTGGGCACCACGATCTGGTCGCCACTGGCGTCGGGACTCTTGACCGGCAAGTACATGAGCGGCATCCCCGCTGGATCGCGCGCCACCCTGCCCGGCTACGAGTGGCTGAAGGACATGCTGACCAACGAGGCGCGCAACAAGAAGGTGGGCGACCTGAAGGTCATCGCCGACGAGCTCGACGTCTCGCTCGCCCAGCTGTCGCTCGCCTGGTGCGCGAAGAACCCCCACGTCTCCACGGTCATCACCGGCGCATCGTCCGCCGCCCAGGTTCGAGAGAACATGACGGCCCTCGACGTGATGCCGCTGCTGACCAAGGAGATCATGGACCGCATCGACCTGATCAGCTTCTTCTAGGCGCTCGAGATGCGCGACGCCCGGATTGGTCTGATCGGGGGCCTCTCGTGGGAGTCGACGTCCTCCTACTACCGCTACCTCAACGAGATGTTTGAAGGCGGCCTCAACGAGTGGTCGCAGCCGCCGCTGATCATCGACTCGGTCGACTTCGGGTCGATCGTCACAATGCAGCAGAAGGGCGACTGGGACGGCACCGGCGAGGTCCTCGCCGACAGCGCCCGACGCCTGGAGAGGGCGGGCGCCACGGTGCTGGGCATCGGCGCCAACACCATGCACGTCAACTTCGACGTCGTGCGAGACGCCGTCTCGATACCCGTGATCGACGTCCGTGACGAGATCGCCCGTGAGGTGCTCGCCTTGGGCCACTCCTCGATCGCGCTGCTCGGGACGAAGTACCTAATCGACGCCACTTTCTACTCGGACCGCCTGGCGTCACTCGGTGTCGTCTCGGTCCGGCCGAGCACGGAGCAGACCAATCGGCTCCAGACGATCATCTTCGACGAGCTGACCCGCGGCATCGTCACCAACGACTCGCGAAGGTACCTGAAGGCGGTGGCGCTCTCGTGTCTCAACCAGGGAGCGCAGGTCGTCGGTCTCTGCTGCACCGAGTTCGGTCTGCTGATGAATGAGGAAGCTTCGTTTCCGGTCATCGATTCGACGAAGGCGCACGTTCGAGCGCTGCTCAAAGCCATCGCCTGACGATCTCTTGATGCCAACGCCGGGGCGTGACTTCTACGTGGACTCGCTTTCGATGAGGGCCGCCGTGTGCTGGTCGATTGCCTCAACCAAGTCATGGAGTTCCTCGACGAGCTCGGGGTCCGATTCGTGCAGAAGATGGGGCTCGACCGCGGCCAAGGTGATCGCCGCTCGCGCGTGGGTGACCGCTCGCAGGGCGTTGCGCCGCAGGGAGTGGCGGATCACGGGATGGCTGTCGTTGGTCGTGCGCCGATAGTTGAACGTCGCGGCACGGGCCTGGGCCACCAACTGGGGAGGGCGCAACGAGGGTGCGTGCAGCCAAAGGAGGTAGTCAAGGGTCAGCACGATCGCAGCCCCGAGCGCCGTGTCGACGATCCGCGGGCCGAACAGCTTCTGGTCCGGCCCGAGCACGCCGATGAAGACGAAGACGATCGGGGTGAAGACCATCACGGTCAGCGCATGGCTGCGACGCGATGCCCATGGCACGGCGGCGGCCATTGCGCAGCACAGCACGATGAGCACAATCTCGGGGTTGCCCCAGAGCGCCACCAGTGCCGCGATCCCCACGCCGGCCAGGGTTCCGACGGTCCGCGCCACCGCGCGTCGCATGACCGGGCCGAGGTCGGGGCGAAAGATGAACGCCACGCTCATCGGCAGCCAGTAGCCGTGTGGGCCTTCGATCACGTGCGACAACAACGCGGCCAGCACGATCGCACCGGACAGGAGCAGGGCGAAGCGGAACCTCTCGGCCATCGGGAGTCGGGTGATGGTCCGGCGAAACGGCGGCGCCGCGGTCATCGTCGACTTCAAGGGAACGTGGAACGAGGCGACGACGTGGCTACTCGACGGCGAGGTGAGCGAGGCTTTGAACTGCTCGCAGTACTTGGCCAGCGCGTCGGTCGCGTCGAGCGCCGAGCGCTGACGGACCTCGGTCGCGACATGACGAAGCGCCTCGACGACCTCGTCGTCGACCTTCTCGTCCCTGCTCACCAGGTACGAGGCGAGCTCTCCGAGCTGCAGCGCCACGATGAAGCACTGGTGCAGCGCGACGACCTCGTCACTGGGGTCTCGCAGGATCTGGGTTCCCACGACGTCCTGGGCCTCGTCCAGGATCAGCACGGCTCGGCCCCGAGCCTGGTTCATGTTGTCAGTGCCGATCGAGGCCAGAAGCTCCGCAAGAGCCCGATACGCGTTCGAAAGGCAGATCTGCTGATCGACCCGGTGACTGCGCCGATCGGTCAGGCTCGCGACGAAGTAGACCCACAGCGCACCGATCGTGATGGCGACGCCCGCCTGCCAGATGCGGTCCGTGAATCGAATCGAGCCCCCGAGGATCACTCCGAGCAGCAAGTACATGCCCTGGGTCGACCACAGCGAGGCCTCGATGACCCCCGCGACCACGGCGACCGCTCCGAACAGCACC
>JADGOJ010000007.1 GCA_017883045.1 Acidimicrobiales bacterium | reverse complement strand
CGCTACGCGACGTGACGCTCAATGCCGTCCAATTACTCGTCGCCGGTGCTGCCGCGCTCGGCACCGGCGCTGTCAACGCCGTCGCCGGCTGACGGGACGCCGATCCCCTTTCTCGCGCTGGTGGCCATCGGTGTGCCTGCTCTCAATACCAACGTGACCAACACTGTCGCTCTGGTGAGCATCTCCGAACCCGTCGGCGCAGTGGGTCCGGAGCGTCACTGCGATTAGAGCCGTCTCGAGCGGCCGTCCGCACCCCATTACCAGTTGGTGGCTCGGTGAGGTGCAACCAATGGAGTAGCTGAAACGCCACTGGTTGGCGTTATTTCCCACTGAGGCGAGCCCGATGCGAAGGGTGTTGCTGGTTTCGTGCGAGTCGTCCGACTGCGTAGGGTCCGAATGGACCCCTGACGGTGGGCGAGGGGGGACTTGAACCCCCACATCCTTTCGGATACAGGCACCTGAAGCCTGCGCGTCTGCCAATTTCGCCACTCGCCCTGAGACCATGCAACATTAGTCCAACCGCCAGGCGCCCTGACTTGCCCAAGCCATCAGGGTCAGTCACCATTACAGTTGAGATTGTCATGGTCCTGAAGAGTGTGGAAAACCGCCTGGAGCGGATATTCGAGAGAACCTTCTCGCGTCCGTTCAAGAGTGCCCTGCAGCCGATTGAGATCGGCACCCGTATCGTGCGCGAGGTTGACCTCACCCGTCGCCTGTCGAGCCAAGGACCGATATCAGCCAATGAGATACGCGTGTGGCTGGGGCCGAACGACGCTGCCCGCTTCGAAGGCTTCCAGAAAGCCCTGGTCGCCGAGTTGGAAGAGACCGTCCGCCAACACGCCGTCGGCGAGGGCTACAGCTTCGTCGGACCCGTGCACGTCGAGATCTTCATCGACGACGATCTCAAGGCCGGCGACTTGGAGGTGAAGACCGAGTTCGTGGGTGGCGAGAGTCAGCCGCGACTCTTGGTCAGCGATGGACGGTCGTTCGCCGTCGGCGAGCGCTCGCTCGTCATCGGACGAAGCCCCGACGTCGACCTGGTCATCAACGATTCCAACGTCTCGCGGCGCCACGCCGAGGTCTGGCGGACCAGCGAGGGCGTCGCGATCCGCGATCTGCAGTCAACCAACGGAACGTTCGTGAACGGACACCGAATCAGCGCCGTCTCGCTCTCGCCGCGTGACGACGTCACGATCGGCACGATCCACCTGCGGATTGAGCTCGCTTGAGTCTTCTCGCCGCGTCGTCAACCTACGCGGCGGTCGTCCGTCCGCTCCAGGTTCTGGTGATGGTCGTCGCCGTGCTCTTCTTCGCGCGCGTGCTGCGCGTGGCGTCGGTGCAGGCTCGCCCGGTCGACGAAGTCGCGAGGGGGCGCCGCCGTCGCAGTGGCGGAGTCCTCGCGCTCGAGTTCATCGAACCACTCGATCGCACGGGTGAACGAGTCGACGTCGACGTCGCGGTGACCATCGGGCGCAGCGCCGACTGCGACATCGCCATCCCTGACACGTACCTCTCGTCGCGTCACGCCCGAGTGGCGAACGACAGCGGCGACCTAACGATTGAGGACCTCGGATCGACCAACGGAACCTACGTCAACCAAGAACTGGTTGAAGGACGGGTCCACTTGGAGCGCGGTGACATCGTGCAGGTGGGCGGGATCTTGTTCGAGGTGGTTCGTTGACGCGTTGGCGATACGCCGGGGCGACCGATACCGGACTGGTGCGCCAATCGAATCAGGACGCGATCTACGTCGACGACCGTCTGGCGATGGTGGCCGACGGAATGGGTGGCCACGCCGCCGGTGAGGTGGCCTCCGCCATAGCCATCGACTTGATCCGCGACGGCTTCGAGGCGAATCCCACCGTCGAAGGTCTCTATCACGCCATCAACGCCGCCAATCTGGCCGTGCTCGACAACGCCCGAGACATCCCGGACCACTTCGGCATGGGCACGACGGTCATCGTGGTCGGGCTCACGCGCGACGGCGAGGGCGTCACGTCGCCGACGCTCTTCCACGTCGGCGACTCGCGGGCCTACCAACTACGTGATGGAGCCTTGCGTCAACTGAGCGACGACCACAGTGTGGCCGAGGAGTGGGTGCGGATGGGACGCTTGACGCCCGAGGAGGCGGCGGTGCACCCCCGTCGCCACCAACTCACCCGGGGCGTCGGCGTCGAGGACACGATCGCGATCGACGTCTTGTCGCTGCACGCCGAGCCCGGCGACCGGATACTGCTCTGCAGTGACGGCTTGTCGAACGAGCTTGATGACGACACCTTGGCCCGATTGGCCAGCGCTCCGTTCACGCTCGACGAGGCGGTAGCGCAGTTGGTCGAGTCCGCCAGGCAGGCCGGTGGACGCGACAACATCTCGGCGGTGCTGATGGAGTTCGACGAGGTGAACGTGGCCTCGGTGCCGATCAAGAGGACCGTGACGTCCGACGCGCCCGCGGCGGCGCCCGTCGCCAAGGCTGCGACCGCGCCATCACGCCGACGTCGCCGGCTGACCTGGCGAGTGTGGGCCGCATTCCTCGTCCTCGCCGCGGTCATCGGTGGCTTCTTCGTGGTGGTGCACTGGTACGCGTACTCCAGCTACTACCTAGCGGACGACGCGGGGTACATCGCCGTGTACCAGGGCCAGCCGAGTGGCGTGCTGTGGTACAAACCGGCGAAGATCACCGACACGCCGTACCGGGTCAACCAACTGCGCGCCGCCGACCGTCAGGCGCTGGCGGCGACCATCAGCGAGCCGTCGCTCCTCGCCGCACTGCACTGGGCTGACTACATCCACAACCAGTTCTGTCAGTACCATTCCTGCAAGACGGCTCCGACGACCACCACGACGGTTCACGCAACGACGTCGACGGTCCGCGGGACCACGACGACCGTGAAGAGGGGTTAGTTCGTGTCACGACGACTCGGGATCCTGGCCTCTATCATCCTGCTGCTCTTCGCCGTAGTTGCCGTCCAGGCCGCCTCGATCCAGTTCTTCCGCGCGGCGACCCTCGACAGGTCGCCGATCAACCCACGGGTCACCACGGCCTCGACCCAGTACCCTCGAGGCGAGATCGTGGCCGCCGACGGCACGATCCTCGCGCAGTCGCTCGCCCAGCACAGCGGATTCTACCCGTACCGCCGCATCTATCCGCTCGGCGCGCTCACCTCGGGCGTCGTGGGATTCTCCGGCCCCTCGTACGGGAACTGGGGCCTCGAGGCCCAGTACGACAGCTACCTCACGGCGCACGCCCAACCGCCGCAGAGCTTCGCGCAGCTCCTCGCCCCGACGAGCGCGGCCGACTCGATCACGTTGACGCTCGAGCCCGCGCTGCAGCGAATCGCCGCGAGCAAGCTGGCCGGCCAGGACGGGGCCGCCGTGGTGCTCGATCCGCGCTCGGGTGCGGTGTTGGCGATGTACTCGAACCCGAACTACAACCCCACGCCGCTGACCTCGCCGTCGTTCAAGGTCGCCGCGGCGGCGTGGAAGATCTACACCAAGAACAACGCCCACGGCTTCCCGCCGCTCGGCCTCGTGGCCACGCAACAGACCTTCCCGCCAGGTTCGAGCTTCAAGGTGGTCACCACGGCCGCCGCCGTCGTGGGCCGCCCGGACCTCCTGGTGAAGTCGTATCCGACGCTCTCCCAGACGCCGCTGCCCAATACCAACCTGAAGCTCGCGAACTTCGGATTCGGCAAGTGCGGCGGCACGGTTCCCGAGATGTTGCCGCCGTCGTGCGACACGGGCTACGCGCTGCTCGGGCTCGACCTCGGGGGCACGCTGATGTCCGCTACGGCCGCCTCCTTCGGGTACAACAAGATCCCGCCGCTCGACCTGCCCGGCGTCGTGCCGAGCTACTTCCCGCCCGCGTCGGCGTTCCAGTACGACCTGCCGGGGTTGGCCTACTCGTCCATCGGCCAGAAGAACGTCCGCACCTCGGCCCTACAGAATGCGCTGGTCGTCGCGGCGATCGCCAACGGCGGGGTCATGATGACGCCGCATCTCCTGGACTACATCACCGCGCCCGACGGCACGGTCGTGAAGCGTTACGTGTCGAAGGTCTGGCAGACGCCCCTGACCCCGAGCCAGGCCCTGCAGATCGTGCCACTCATGCAGAACGTCGTCAAATACGGCACAGCGTCCGGCATCTTCCTGCCCGCCGACGACGTCGCCGCGAAGACCGGCACCGCTCAGGTCGGCAACCTCGCCAAGAACACCGACGACTGGATGATCGCCTTCGCGCCCGCCAGCGCGCCGACGATCGCGGTCGCCGTCGTCTTGCCGTTCCAGCCCATCTCGGCGACCGGCGCCGCCTACGTCGGACCGATCATCAAGTGTCTGGTCGAGGGTGCGCTCGCGCTGCAGTCCGGACAGCCGCCGACCGGGACGTCGACCACGTGTCCGAAGTGACGGACTTTCCCGTCAAGGGCCAGAGCGTAGGCTAAGGAAGGTATGGAGCCCGTCAACGACCCCCGACTGTATTCCGGTCGTTATCAGGTCACGCACCTGATCGCCCGGGGTGGCATGGCGATGGTCTACCGCGCCCAGGACCAGCTCCTGAATCGCCCGGTGGCCCTGAAGATCCTCTATCCCGAGCTGAGTGCCGACCCGCTGTTCGTCGAGCGATTCCGCCGCGAGGCTCAGGCGGCCGCGAACCTCTCGCACCCCAGTATCGTGCCGGTCTTCGACTGGGGCGAGGACGACGGCACCTACTTCATCGTCATGGAGTTGATTGACGGGACGTCGCTCGCCGAGCTTCTGCGCGGTTCTCGCACCTTGACCCCTTCGCGCTCGGCCCAGCTGGTGGCTCCGGTGGCCGCGGCCCTCGGTTACGCGCACCGCAACGGCGTGGTGCACCGTGACGTGAAGCCGGGCAACATCCTGATCACCAGTGACGGCCAGGTGAAGGTCACCGACTTCGGCATCGCCCAGGCCGTGGCGAGCGAGGACCATCTCGCCGAAGCCGGTTCGGTGATGGGGACCGCCACGTACTTCTCGCCCGAGCAGGCCGAGGGCGTCGCCGTCGATGGACGCAGCGACGTGTACTCGCTCGGCGTCGTGCTCTACGAGATGATCGCCGGTCGCCCGCCATTCATCGGAGACTCACCGGTGGCGGTCTCCAGCCAGCACGTGCACGGCTCGGTGCCTCCGCCGTCGCAGTTCAACGATTCGATCCCCGGCGACCTCGAAGCCATCGTGATGGAGGCGCTCGCCAAGTCGCCGTCGCAGAGGTACCAGACCGCTGACGAGATGCGCGCCGACCTGATCCGCTTCACCGAGGGCCAGCCGGTGCGCGCTTTCACGCGAGACGCCGCCTTCTACGGCCCAGACGCCACGCGGGCCGTGCCCTCGGTCGTCGCCGGCGAGCACACCCAGGCCGTGCCCTTGATGACGGGTCCGCGCACCGATGTCCGCCGACGTCGCAACAACCGCACCGCCATCATCGCGACGGTCGTCGTGCTGTTGCTGGCGATCGGCGGTTTGGCCTACTTCCTCACGATGAACAAGACGGTCACCCAGATGCCCGACGTGACCGGCCAGCAGGTGGCCGTGGCCGTCCAGCAGCTGCGTGGCGACGGACTCGTGATTGGCGCGACGAAATCAGTGTCATCCCCGCTCCCGACGGGCACGGTGGTGTCGACCGATCCCAAGGCCGGGGCCAAGATCAAGAAGGGAGAGATCGTCACCCTGAAGGTGAGCAAGGGCTCGGTCACCTTCCCGGTGAAGATCCCCGACACGACGGGCAAGACCTTGAGCGACGCCGAGAACACGCTCCAGCAGGCCAAACTGCTCTACAAGGTGAGCTTCACCACGATCATCCCCCGGACCGGCGGCCAGCCGAACACCGTGCTCTCCCAGACCCCAGCCGGCGGCGTCATGGGCCAGACGGGAGACACGGTGACGATCACCGTGCTCGCTCCGGGTACGAAGTTCCCCGTGCCGAACCTCGTGGGCAGCACGACGCTGCAGGCGGCGTCGGCGCTCGGCCAGGTCGGGCTGACGGTGAGCCCGACGGCGAGTTCGCAGTGCTCGAACACGACCGCCTCAGGGCTGGTCCTCGCCACGGTTCCCGGCGCGGGCGCGCTCGTCCAGTCCGGCACCGCCGTGCAGCTGGTCACTTCGTCGGGGTACTGCAAGGTGGTGGTGCCCACTGTCGTCGGACGCGGTCAGGCCGGCGCCACGGCGGCTCTGAAGACACAGGGCCTGCTCGCCTCCTACAGCGTCGCCGACCCGGCGTTCTGCACGCCGAGCCAGATCGGCACGGTGGTTGCCCAGAGCGCACCTCCGGGATCGCAGGTGCTCTACAACTCCACGGTCGATCTGTCGATCTGCGACAGTTCCGGCGCGACGACGACCGTCCCCTAGGCGTCATCGCCATTGGGTAGCATCGAGTCCTATGGCAAAGCCCGCCCCGAGACCGAACAATCGCAAGTCCGTCGGTCGCTACGTCTCGCCCGAGTCGAGCGGGCGGATCACGGCCAAGCGGCCCCCGAGCGACGATCACAGTCCCCACTGGTTCGGCTGGCTGATCGTCGACCTGCTCGCCTTGGGCATGCTGATGATCCTCTTGAACTACCTGGGGGTCCTCCCCGGTTCGGTGTCGTCGTGGTATCTGGTGGCCGGCCTCGTGGTGATGTTCACCGGCTTCTATCTCGCGACCCGGTACAAGTAGCCGCGGTCGCCGCCGACTGACCTGATCGGCACCATTGGTCGATTCCATCGTCACGGTCCCAGGGGCCGTCGCCCGGTCAGCGCAGGTCGTCGATCACGAAGATGAGCGGCTCGCACAGTCCCGCGACGTCCGGGCGGTGCATGCGCACACCCTGGCCTGAGGACCGATAGCCCGAGGCGAGCATGCGGCGGTAGGCGGCCCGGCGGCCCGTGTTCACGCCCGCGACGACTGTCGTGAGGTGACGTTCCTGGGCAAGACGCTCGCAGGCCGTGAGCAACTGGTCGAAGTGCCACTGCGCGTGGGCGCCCAGACGCACGGCGGCGAACTTCACGTAGAGGGTGTCGCTGCCGGCTTCGCCGGCTCCGCAGTGGCACACCGCGAATCCCGCCAGGCGTGCACCGTCGCGCAGGAGGACCGTGTCGCCGAGGCTTTGACCCTGCACCGAGCGGATGTCGTGGCTGACGTCGAGTCCTTCGTACAGCGCGTCGGTCAACTCGGCGCACTCGCTGAGCGTGGTGGCCCGGTGCACCTCGCCCAGCTCGGAGAACAGTTCGAGCTCCTGGCGCGAACTGCCGTCGACGCCCTTGGTCATGATGGCGGTGAGGTGCTGGGGCCAGAAGTCGAAGCGCTGGAACAGCCCCACGTGCTTGGCGCTCTGGGCGAACGTGTGCAGCCCGGCCAGGCGTACCGGCCACCCGTCGAACAGATCGACGACCGGTTCGATGAGTTGCCGGCCGACGCCCCGGTCCCAGAGGTCGGGGCGGATCGTCAGCGAGCCGAGGAATCCGAAGCTGCCCCACCGGGTCGCGAAGACCGAGCCGACGACGTGGCCCTCGTGCTCGGCGACGAAGGCCCACGACGGCTCGGCGGCGTAGCGCGAGCGAACGTACTGGGCTTCGCCGAACGTCGTCGAGGGGTCGCTCACACCGAGGAACGTGCCGAACGCCACGCGCATGACGTGGTCGGCCGCATCGACGTCGTGGTCCTGCATCGGACGGACGACGACGCTGACGTGGCGCGCAGAGGACGAGTCCCCGTTGGGCGTGGTCATCGTGTTCGGTCTACCACCCGGTAGTGCCGTTGGCAAACGCCCGGCGCCGGCCACGTCGGTCCGATCCAATCCGTCGCGCGTCGCGCCACCCGATCCCTCGCGCGTCGCGGGCGACGTATGGGTCTAGCCGAGGCGTTCGATGATGGTCGCGTTGGCGAGTCCGCCGCCCTCGCACATGGTGATCAGCCCGTAGCGGCCGCCGGTGCGCTCGAGCTCGTTCAGCAACGTCGCGCACAGCTTGGCGCCCGACGCGCCCAGGGGGTGGCCCAGGGCGATCGCGCCGCCGTTGACGTTCACCTTCGAGAGGTCGACGTGGTGCTCCTTCTGCCAGGCCAGGATCACCGACGCGAAGGCTTCGTTGATCTCCACGAGGTCGATGTCGTCCATCGTCAGACCGGCACGCTCGAGCACCTTCGTGGTGGCGGGGATGGGGCCGGTCAACATGGTGACGGGGTCGACACCGGCGAGGGCGAAGGTGTGGAACTTGGCGCGCGGGGTGTAGCCCAGCTCGCGGGCCTTCTCCTCGCTCATGATCAGCACCGCCGACGCGCCGTCGGTGATCTGCGAAGAGTTCCCGGCCGTGACCTTGCCACCTTCTTTGAAGGCGGGCTTCAGCTTCGCGAGCGTTTCGACCGTGGTGTCGGGGCGGATGCCCTCGTCGGCGGTCATCAACTCATCGGTGGCCTCGCCGTTCTCATCGCGCACGTAGATCGGGACGATCTCGCGCTCGAAGCGGCCCTCGGTGGTCGCCTGCGCCGCGCGGCGATGGCTCTCGGCCGAGAAGGCGTCGAGGTCCTCACGAGAGATCCCCCACTGGTCGGCGATCATCTCGGCGCCGATTCCCTGGTTCTTCAGTCCGCCGACCGGTTCGTACCTGGCCATGACGCGCGGGCCGAACGGGAAGCCGGCGTCCTTGCCGATCGATGAGCCCATGGGTACACGCGACATCACCTCGACACCGGCCGCCACGACGATGTCGTAGGCGCCCGACATGACGCCCTGGGCGGCGAAGTGCATGGCCTGCTGGGACGAGCCGCACTGGCGGTCGATGGTGGTGGCGGGCACGGACTCGGGCCAGCCCGCGGCGAGCACCGCACTTCGCCCGACGTTGAACGCCTGCTCGCCGGTCTGCGAGACGCAGCCCATGATGACGTCGTCGATCAAGGCGGGATCGAGGTTGTTGCGACTCGCGATGGCCCTCAGGGCTTCGGAGGCGAGGTCCACGGCGTGCCAGTTCTTCAGTTTTCCGTTCCGCTTGCCCCCCGGGGTGCGAACCGCATCGACAATGACCGCTGTAGGCATCGATCTACCTTTCGTTGTGCGTGGGGTCCTCCCACCGCGCGAATCCTAGACCGGCTTGGGGCTATCGTCACATCCGTGGCGGCGCAGAGAAAGAACATGGACCGGTGGCTCGGCGACGGCGGCATGGCCATCATCGGCGTCGTCGGGGGCTCGTTCGAGGCCTACGGCGTCGATGGCGAGGACCTGGGCTGGGTCACCGGCCGGTTCGACCCGACCGAGCTGGCCTGCAATCCGCACGGGGTGGTCCAGGCGGGCGTCCATTCGGTGCTACTCGACGCCGCGATGAACTTCGCCATCAACGCGGCGTTGGTCGGTCGCGACCGCACCAACGCGACCATCGAGATGACGACCGAGTTGATGCGCCCCGCCTCGCGCGACCAGCGCTACTCACTGCGCGGCGAGGTGGTTCGCTTGACCCGCCAGATCGCCTACGCCGAGGCGTCGATCACGAGCCACGAGGGCAAACTGGTCAGTCGCGCGACGGGCACGTTCCTCGTGCACCGCGAGGCGCCGTCGGACTAGATGTGGTCGGCCGGGATCTGGCCGAGTCGGCCCGCCTGGTAGTCCTCGAAGGCCTGCTGCAGTTCGGCTTTGGTGTTCATGACGAACGGGCCGTAGTGGGCCACGGGCTCGCGGATCGGCTCGCCGCCGAGGATCAGCACCTCGAAGGCCTGGGTCCTCGAGTCCTGGGCCTCGTTGGCCGACAGCACCAAGAAGTCGCCGTCGACGTGCACGGCCATCTGCCCCTCGCCGATCGCGTGGCGGTCGAGCCCGACGGTGCCCTGTCCCGCGAGCACGTAGGTCAGCGCGTTGTACGCGGGGTTCCAGGGCAGCGCCAACTGGCCGCCCGGTGACAGCGAGACGTGGACGATCGTGATGGGGGTGTGGGTCGATCCGGGCCCGGCGGCATCGCCGAGCGTCCCGGCGATCACGCGGATGATGGCGTCGCCGTTCTCGTTGGTCAGCAGCGAGACCGACTCGGCTTCGATGTCCTGGTAGCGCGGGTTCGTCATCTTGAGTCGCGCCGGAAGGTTCACCCAGAGCTGTATGCCGTGGAAGAGCCCACCCGAGTCGATCAGCGCGTCCGGCGGTCGCTCGATGTGCAAGATCCCCGCGCCCGCGGTCATCCACTGGGTCGCGCCGTTCTGGATCATGCCGCCGCCGCCGATGGAGTCCTGGTGCAGGAACGTGCCCTCGATCATGTAGGTCACGGTCTCGAAGCCGCGGTGCGGATGCCAGGGCGTGCCCTTGGGCTCGCCCGGCCCGTAGTCGATCTCACCCATCTGGTCCAGGTGGACGAAGGGGTCGAGGTCGGCGAGGTCGATGCCGGCGAAGGCGCGGCGCACCGGGAACCCCTCGCCCTCGAGCCCGCGCGGGGCGGTGGTGATCGACTTCACGCGACGTGGCCGATCGGTGGTGAGCGCCATGACGACGCGGGGCAGTTCAAGCGGGTTCTCTACGGTGATTGCGGGCATGGACCCATATTAGGGACGAAACAGCCACTTCCGACGGGTCGTTCGCGCGTGCGGCGCGTGAGCGCGTGCGGTCGAGCGCTCAGGACTCCTGGACCGTCATGTGTCGCAGGAACCTGCTTGGATCCACCGCGATGAACAGCGCGGAGGCGGTCGCCACGACGCGCGAGCCGGCCAGCAGCTCCGCCTCGATGAAGTGCTTGCGGTTGTCGCTGCGAGCCAGCCAGGCCCGCGCGGTGATGGGCTCATTGACCGGGGTCGGCTCGAGGAACGTGATATCCAGCTGGGCGGTGAACGCCAAGACCTCGTTGATGGCGTTCACGAGGCCCATCGTCTCGTCGAGCAGCGCGGCCACGATCCCGCCGTGGGCCTGCCCGGGTGCCCCCTCGAAGGCCTTGCCCAGGGTGACCTCCATCACCGCGGTGTCCCCTTCGCGCCAGAGGTAGCCGCCGAGCCCCACGGGATTGGCGGCTCCCGAGACCACCGAGTCGCTGAAGAGCTGGTGCTTGACCACCTCGTTCTCGCGCGGGATCGCCATCTTGAAGTTCGCGAGCCCTTCGCTGGTCATGACGCGCTGGCGAGGTGGGGCGTCGCGCACGAGGTCGACGAGCTCGGTGAGTCGGGCGGTCACCTCGTCGAGCTGCTCGTCGCTCAGGTCGCGAGCCACGAACTCGTGGCCGAACTCGCGCGCCAGCGAGGCCGCGCGTGCCCGACGTTCCTCGCCGGCCACTACTTCCCTACGTAGTAGCGGTCGGCCACGCTGAGGACGCGGTCGAGACGGGCCAGCCCCTCGCGGGCTTCGTGGTCGGTGATGTTGCACGGCGGCACG
Organism: Acidimicrobiales bacterium; assembly: GCA_017883045.1. Lineage (GTDB taxonomy): Bacteria > Actinomycetota > Acidimicrobiia > Acidimicrobiales > RAAP-2 > RAAP-2. The sequence continues at coordinate 32,918 of JADGOJ010000007.1, read as the reverse complement.
ACGTGGATGCGGTTGAAGTTGGTGAAGATCAAGAGGCCCTCGGCCCGAGCGGTCGCGATGATCTCGTTCATCGCCGGCGAGCTCGCGCCGTAGGGGGCGAGTGGCTCTCGGCTCGCCCGGTCCGACACGAGGTCGAGGGCGAAGAAGACGCCGACTCCCCGCAGTTCGCCGATGATGGCGTGCTTCTCCGCGAGTGCCTCGAGGCCGGGGCGCAGCACCTCGTCACCGATCCGCCTCGCGTGCTCGATCATGCCCTCGCGCTCCATTGTCTCGATGGTGGCGACCGCGGCGGCGCAGGCCAGCGGGTGGCCCGAGTAGGTGAGGCCACCGGGGTAGACGCGGTCGTTGAACGACGCGCTGAGCTCCTCATTCAGAATCACGCCGCCGAGGGGCACGTAGCCCGAGTTCACGCCCTTGGCGAAGGCCACGAGGTCGGGCCTGACATCGTGCTGCTGGAAGGCGAACCACGAACCGCTGCGACCGAAGCCGCACATCACCTCGTCGGCGATGTAGACGATGCCGTAGCGGTCGCAGATCTCGCGCACGCCGCGCAGGTAGCCCTCGGGCGGCACCATGATGCCCGCAGTGCCGGGGATGGTCTCGAGGATGATCGCGGCGATCCCCGTCGGGCCCTCGAAGCGGATGATGTTCTCGAGGCTCTCGAGGGCGCGCTGGCACTCCTGTTCGGGCGTCGTCGCGGAGAAGACGCTGCGATAGAGGAACGGACCGAAGAAGTGCACGACGCCGGCGGACCCGGTGTCGCTGGGCCAGCGGCGCGGGTCGCCGGTGAGGTTGATCGAGGTCGCGGTGGCGCCGTGGTAACTGCGGTAGGCCGACAGCACCTTCTGTCGCCCGGTGTGGAGGCGGGCCATGCGCACCGCGTGCTCGACCGCCTCGGTGCCGCCGTTGGTGAAGAAGACCTTGGCGGCCCCTTCGAACGAGCGGTCGAGGATGAGCTCGGCCGCGCGGTAGCGCGACACGTAGCCGTGCTGGGGGGCGATGGTGCAGAGCGTCGCCGCCTGCTCCTGGATCGCGCGCACCACGTCGGGGTGCTGGTGGCCGATGTTGGTGTTCACGAGCTGGGACGAGAAGTCGAGGTAGGTGTTGTCGTCCTCGTCGGTCACGTAGACGCCGCCGGCGCTCTTCACCATCAGCGGGTTGATCGTCGCTTGCGCCGACCACGAGTGGAAGACCGACGCCTTCTCGCGTTCGAGGCTCGTCAGTGTCGTGCGGTCGTTTGCCATGTCACGTTCCTTCTGTCGCTACCAATGACGGTAACGCACTTGGCCCGGGACGAGTTTGCGAGGTCGGCCGCTCTAGAGGTCGCCGGACCACGCTGACATCTCGGCGGCGAAGGTGTCGAGGCCGAGTGGTCCCAGGGTCAGGGCGTGGGCGTGGAAGGCCTTCAAGTCGAACGCGTCGCCCAGGCGGGACTTGGCGTCCTCGCGGGCCTTCAGCCAGGCGCGCTCGCCGACCTTGTAGGAGATGGCCTGGGCCGGCAGGCCGAGGTAGCGGTCGACCTCCGACGCCGACATCTCGTGGCTCTGGATGGCCCACTCCTCGAGCAGGGCGACCGCCATCTCGGGCGTCCAGCGCCGGCCAGAGCAGTCGCCGAGCTCGCCCAGCACCCCGAGGTCGAGGGGGGCGTCGAGCTCGAGGTGCAGGCCCACGTCGACCACGATGCGCGCCGCGCGCAGCGCCTGGCCGGCGAGGAACCCGAGCTCGTCACCGGGGTCGGTGAAGTACCCGAGCTCGTCCATCAGCCGCTCGGCGTACAGGGCCCAGCCCTCGCCGTAGCCGCTCGTCCAGCCGGCGAGCCGGTGGAAGCGGCTCTGGCGCTCGATGGCGAGGATGGCGATGGCGGCCTGGAGGTGATGGCCCGGCACCGACTCGTGGTACCAGGTCGTGGCCTCGCGCCACCAGGGGAACGTCGTCTTGCCGAGCGTCGGGAACCACGTCGTGCCCGGGCGGCTCAAGTCCTCGCTCGGCGGGTAGTAGTACGGCGCGGCCGCGCCGCCCTCTGGGGCGAGGCGCGCGTCGCAGAAGCGGATCCGCTCGTCGATGTCGAAGTGCACGCCGTCGAGCTCCTCGACGGTGTTGGCGGTGAACGCCTTGAGTTTGGCGAGCAGCGCGTCGGTGCCGACGATCAACCGACTCGTGTCCTGGTCGAGGTGGTCGGCCACCGCCACGAGGCTCGGCGCACCCGCGAGCAGCTGCTCGGCGAGTTCCCACATCCTCGTGTTGATTCGGCGCAGGTCCTGGTAGCCCCACGCGTAGAGCTCGTCGAGGTCCAGCGACGCGCCGGTCCAGTAGGTCGCCCATCGCCCGTAGCGCTCGGCGCCGCAGGCCTCCTTCGCCCCCGCCTGGGGGGCCAACTCGGCGTGCAGCCAGGTCGCGAGTTCGCTACAAGCGTCTTGGGCGTCCTCGGCCGCTTCGCGCAGTCCCGAGGTCTCGAAGTCGACCGAGGTCGCCTCGGCGACGCGCCGGGCGTACTCGTCGTACGCGCCCTGCGCGTGGGTCTGCGCCTGGTCCGCCACCCCGGTGACGTGGCGCGTCGCGGGCAGTTCATGGGCCGCGGCCGCGTCGCGCAGTGCGCTACGCCAGCTGTCCAGTGACACCCGGACCTGGCTGAGCCGCTGACGGACGACGCCAGCGTCACCCGGCGACTCGATCGTCATCATCTCGAACACCTGGCGGATCTCGGACACCGGCGAGGTCAGCACCGAGAACGTCCGGCGCGGCTCATCGTGGAGCATGAGAGTCAGCAGTGCCGACAACCGCTCTCGGATGACCTCTTGGGCGATGCGATCCACGTCATTGGTCACGGGCAGTGTGCCGAGGACCGACAGATCGTCGATCGTCTGGTCGCGGTAGCGGTGCTGCTCTTCGGTGGAGAAGTCAGGCAAGAGGTGGTCGTAGCCAGTGATCCCCGCGCCCGTCGCGAATATCGGGTCGCTCTTGGCGAGGCGTTCGACGATCTCCTCGGCGAAGGCGAAGATGGGTGTCGGTGACGTCGGCACGGTCATTGGCGATGGCTCCTGAGAGGTTCGATTCTCCTCGATGCTACTCACGGCTCCTCGTCGGGCTCAGGGCGAACGAGTCGTCGAGGTCGGTCGCGCCCAGCCCGGAAGCGAGCGGTTCGCTCGAGCTACTGGGGACCGCCGGTGATCTGTGCCAGGAGTTGCTCGAGCGCGTCCTGGTCCGGTCCGACGAATCGCGGTGCGCGGGGCACGGCCGCCAACGACGCGAGGATCCTCTCGGTCATCGAGCCGGGAGCGGCCGGCAGGTGACTGCTCAGGATCATCGTCGGCTCCATTGCACGGATCACGTCGAGCTCTTTGGCGAGTACATCTTCGTTCACCTTGTGCAGCCAAGGGAAGTCCACTGTCGCCCAGAACATCTGGCCGTCGCGCAGGTCCTCGTCCGAGAGTGCCGACGCGTCCTCGGGAATCGCTTGGAGCATCGCACCGAAGCAGTCCGAGCTGAAGAGCGCTCCCGAGCTGTCGTCGTGGAAGCCGGTGGTCGAGGGACTGTCGAAAGCCGGTGGCTTGAACGCGGTGAGCGTGCGGGCGCCCAGAGTGATCTTCTGGCCGGGGTTCAAGAAGTACACCCGGTCCATTGGCAGCGGATTGAACAGTGCCAGGATGCCGACGCCGAGGTAGGTGGTGATCACGCGCAGCCGCGGGTTCTCGACGAGCAGCCGGTGCAACGAGCCGATGTGGTCGAAGTCGGTGTGGGTCAGCCAGATCCACTCGAGGTCGCCGGGGTCGATGACCGATCGCAGGGCCGTCATGAATGCCTCGCTGTCCGCCACCGTCCCGGTGTCGACCAGTATCGGGACCTCGCCTTGGAGGACGAACGCGTTGACGGGCAGGAGGCCGAACCCCGGGATCACGATGTTCGACGTCAGCACGTCGATGTCGGGTGCTGCCTTGTACGAACCGAACATCTCCGTGCTCTCTTCATTACCGCTGGGTTCGGCGCGGATCGCCGATGGTCCTACGCATCGGCGAACAACGTCGGCCAGTTCAAGTTGTCAGGATGCTAAGTCCAACCGCCCGTCGTGTCAATCGGCTCCAGCCTTGCAGCCGCACCGTTCACTGCTGCGGCTCGGGCAGCCGGCACGGCCTGATTGAAACAAACGCACGTCCTCGGAGCGGCTTGACGGCCAGAGAGTGCTGACGTCAAGTTCAAGACTCATTCTCGCCGTGGGTCTTGCAGGAATCCAGAAGTGACAGATCCGCCACTGGCACTTGTGCCTCCCGCGGCGGATCTGTCGTTCTGCATTTCTGCATCAAGGGCCGTCAATGAACCATTGTCGGCCCAGTCACCTAGTCGAGAGGGATCTTGGAGGCGTTCTCCTCGAGCCAGCGGTCGAAGGATTGCAGATCCGGATTGAGCTTCCTAGTGAAACCAAGGTCGCGAGCGGCGCAGTACTCATCGGAGAACTCGGCGTTGAACTGAAACATGTTGCCAAGCTCCTCGGCCGCTGGGAACCCGAACGACCGGTAAGCATCAGGGCTGACGGCGTTGTAACGGACCTCTCGGCCAAGCGCCTTGGTGAGACTGGCGGCCATCTCCGCACCGCTCAGGTGCCCACCGGCGATCCCGACCGTCTTGCCGATGAACTCGTTTCCGGCGGCAAAGATTCCATAGGCGCAACCACCGATGTCACCGCCCGCGATTCCGGCGAGTTTCGCGTCGCCGAGCGGGAACGTGATGGCCAAAGTCCCGTCCTCGCCGGCCTTGGGACCCATCCCGAAGTAGATCAGGTTGTCCCAGTAAAAGGACGTGTTGAGAAAGGTCGTGGGAACGCCGGCATCGCTAAAGAGGTGGTTGGCCTCTCCCTTGGCGTCAAAGTGGGGAACTTTGTAGCGGTCCATGATCGTGGGCATGCGGTCGTCGGTCAAGGGCACCCAGTTACGGACGTCTTCGAGCGTTGACCAGACTACGTGGGACACGCCGGCGGTCTTCGCGGCTCGGGCGAGATTGCCAGCCTGCTCGATCTCCTTGTCAGGAGAAAAGTGCTCCCAGAAGTTCGTGACACAGAATGCGCCGTAAGCGCCGGCGAAGGCCTGGGCCAGGCTCGCCTCATCATCGAGGTCCGCCTTCACAACGTCCACCCCGAGGGCCGCGAGCGCCTTAGCCTTGTCAGAGTCGGGATTGCGGGTAATGGCTCTGGCGCTGAAACCACCATCAGGGTGGGCGAGGATTGCGCGGATGAGACCGCCCCCTTGGGCCCCGGTGGCGCCGGTTACGGCGATGATCTTGGTCGCAGCCTGGTTCATATGATCCCCTTCGATTAGTTGATGGAACGATGTCTTATGAGCACCAGACAATGAACTTCATCGAATTGATGTCAACACCGACTTAACAGACGTTAACAGGCACTTCACATGTCTGATGATAAAGAAACCGGCAGAAGTTAGGAAACGACCGACTCAGGTTTGTCCGCCCTTTCAAGCCGAGCTCTGAACCCTACGCCGACATCTCTCATCCTGCAGCGCTCATCTCATCGCCGATCGTCCATGTCGTCCAGTTTCGCCGATCTTCTTAGGTCTTCGGATCTGCCCCGGGGCCTTGCCGCGTCGCTCGGAAACCCGGCGTAACTGATCGGATTCGCTATCGATCGTGCAAGTTCGGCGTCACCCTGGTGAAGTCGTGGAGATGACCGGACCGTCTGCTGGACGAACGAGCTTCAGGCTCAGGGTCTCCCAGAAGTGCCTCTCTCTGGCCCCCGAGCACGCCTACGCTCACGGAGCCATCTCCGCACCGCTCAGGTGCCCACCGGTGTGCCCGGCGGACCGTATCGTCTTGAACGCGACGTCCGGCGTCACGGATCGTCCGTGGAGGGTCAATTGGACCGACGTCAACTCAATCGAGGGATGCGACCGCCACTTTGACCTCCTGAACGAAGCGGCCAGCTTCCGTGGCGTTGCCGACCGGGATCTCCTTAGATTCGAGCGGATGATCGACGATGCTCCGATGTGGGGAGCCAACGTGGCCAAGGAGCGCCATCTCGACCAGCTCGATCGGCTTCCCTTAGCGAAGCCCTCGTTCCTTCGCCGATTCGGAGGAGTGCCCCTCGGCGATCACAGTTGGCCCGAAGCGATGCCGAAGGATGCGCTTCGGTCCTCACTCCAGCACAACCCCACGTACTTGCCGTCCACTCCGGAACAAGAACGAATGACCATCCGCCAAGCGATGCGCCACCACATCGTTCGGTTCCTACAACGTTGGACGGAACTATCGCCGGAGCGATAGACCGTTGCCGAGTTCCGTCATTCGATCGTTGCGTTTCGCGACGAGATGAACATCGCCCACGGGAAGTCGTTTCGCTCGTTCTCCCATGAGCAAGATGGGCCCACGCCAGCACTTGGTGCGGAGTCCGTCTCATTCAGCGGGATCGGACTATCACCACCAGGGGGTGCCCTGGCCGAACTCCAAGGCAGCGGTTCCTACACAACGTGAACGAAGCCAGTCATGGTGTCGACATTGGAAAGCCAAGATTCGCCGTTTGGTGGAGATTCTGGTTGACACAGACCCACAGGGGTCCAAATCGACCCAATTGTTGGCCACGGCCCCCAGTCGTGGTGCCAGTGACTGGGTGAAGGTTCGACCTTGATCGTGTGATGTGAACAGCAGAGGACTCTTCATGGTCTCGACGGTCACCCACACGTCTGAGCCAAACGCGGTCACGTCGTGGTAGTTCGGGTACGAAGGAACCCTCAGTGGTCGAGGCATCGCGGTGAGCGACCAGGTCGTCGCCGCCAGGGTGGAGCGGGCCAAGAGGTAGTCAGCGCACGTACTCGCGTTGGTGCAGTGGGCGATGTCGGCGTAAAGGTGGCCCTTGGTGGCGATCACGCTCAGGATTGAGTCGTCACGGCCGACGCTCGCCCGGTGCCACGTTCTTCCACCGTCGGTGGTCACGTACATGTACGTCGGGAACAACGTGGTTCCGTTCGGCGAAGAGAGGAGTGCGTAGCCGTCCTGTTCGTTGGCGAAGACCAGTTGGCGCAGATTCCCGAGCGGATTGCCGCTTACGAAGATGAGCGGTGGCACGTGCAGGGTCGTGAAGGTCCTACGATTGTCACTCGTGCGCTGGAGCCTCAGGCAGGGCTCGTAGTTGCACCCCACGGCGTAGCTGCTGACGACGAACGTGTACGGCGTGCCTGCAGCACTGATCAACATCAAAGGAGTCGGGGTCGACGTCGTTGTTGCTTCCGCCGACGCGGCTGGTGCGATCGAGAGAACGGCTACTGCGAACACCGCGAGAATGGCGACAAGAGCACGATTGAGTAGCGTCAGTAGACGGACCATGGCGGTATCTTCGCACGTGCCAGCGCTTTCGCATTCGGGGGTAGTTCTCTGGCAGGTTCCTGAAGTTCTTGGGTTCGGTGCGGTCCGCCTTTGTCCAAACCTCTGTCCAAATGGCTGGGAACCCTTTGTCCAAATCCCTCGCGGTGGGGCTAGTAAGAATCGAACTTACGACCTCGTCATTATCAGTGACGCGCTCTAACCGACTGAGCTATAGCCCCGCAGGGGAACCAATCTACACCAGAGCCACGAAGGCCCTAGAGCTCGGACGGGTCCCAGATCTTCGCGGCGATCGATTGACTGGCCGTGGCGAGCAGGGTCCCGGTGCGACTCCACATGAAGGCGGTGCCCTGGGCAAAGCCGCCAGCGAGCGCGTGCATGTGGATCTCGGTCAGCACCCACTCCGTCGGCACGAGCGACGCGATGCGAATGGTGTTGTCGAGGCTGCGGCCCATGGTGTTGTAGCCGAGGGGCTGGGTGACGCCGCCCGCGACGTAGTCGCCGAAGATGGCCAACGTCGCGGCCGAGGGGTCGAAGTGGCCCGGCACCCGCGACCAGAGTGCCGAGACCGGCGATCCCGGCGTGCCGTCGATCTCGCTGAAGGACCGGCCGAGCGCGATTCGCGTCTCGAGGTGGTTGAAGATCGAGCTGTCGAAGCGCTTGGGCATCACCCGGGGAGGACAGTCCTCGGGCGCGGGCACGTCGGGCATGGTGACCCACGGCGTGGGTGACGAGAGCTCGCCCGTGCCCAGCGCGGCGTTGATGGTCAGGATCTCCCGGCCTTCGGCGTACGTGGTGGCACGGGCCTGGGTGACCCGGTTGCCGACGACCGCGAGGTCGGTCTTCACGGTGACCTGTGCGCCAAGCGGAGCGTAGGAGAGGTACTGGGCCGTCGCCCAGATGGTCGGCCTTGCGCTGGCCTCTTCGAGGGCGACGAGTCCCGAGGCGAGGCCGCAACCGCCGAAGAGGAACTTGCCCGGCGTCATTAGCCGTTCGGTCACCTCGAAGCTCCACGCGTCCACGCTCGTGCGCGACATCCCCAGAAAGCTCTTGGCGTCCACGATCGCTGAGGTTACCGGACGCTCCGCAGTCACCGTCTCGAATCCTTCGAGACGGTGACTGCGCAAGAGCGGGCAGACTTGTCGGATGATCGATCCGCGCTTCGTGTACCTGGCGGCACTGCTGTCGGTGGTGGGCGCGTGGAGCTACATTCGCGACACGCTGCGAGGTGTCACGTCACCCAACCGCGTCACGTGGAGCCTCTGGGGAGTCGAGGGGGTCCTGGCCTTCGCCGTAGAGGTCCAACAGCACGTGGGAATGGCTTCGCTGATGACGCTGATGCTGGGACTGGTGCCGTGCGTCGTGGTCTTCGTCTCGTTCCGCAATCCCCGCCGCGTCTGGCGGATCGGCGCCTTCGATGTCTTCTGCGGCGCGATCTCGTTGGCCGGCCTGGTCTTCTGGGGCTTCGTCGACCAGCCGACGGCGGCGCTGGTCTCCTTCGTCGTCGCCGATCAGGTGGCGGCCCTGCCCACCATCAGGAAGTCGTGGCTCGCGCCGAGCACCGAATCACCGCGCGTCTTCTTCATGGGCTTCATGAACTGCGCCATCACGCTGCTCACGCTCAAGACCATGACCACGGCCGGCGTGCTCTTCCCCGGGGCTATTTTGGTGGCGGACCTGGTCATCGGCTTGCTCATCGTGAGCAGGGCCGGACCGCGGTACCGGGGCGACGACGTGGATACATCGACAGCGAGGATCGCGTAGGCGTGGCACGAGTGGCGCTGCCGTCGCCCGCCGAGGCCAAGACGCGCGGTCGCGCGCTGCGTGAGCAGCATCCGCGCAGCTCCCTCGCGGCGCTCGCGGACCGGCCGGCGGCGTACGACGCGGTGTCGCGATTGATGTGGCAGGGGGAGTCGCGGGTGCGCGAGCTCTTGGCGCTGCGCTACCAGCGGATGGTCGCGAGCCCGATGGCGTTCTATCGCGGCACCGCCTTGTTGATGGCCGAGGACTTCGCGCGCGGACCGAGCACGCCGCTCGAGGTGCAACTGTGCGGCGACGCCCATCTGTCGAACTTCAATCTCTTCTCGTCGCCCGAGCGACACCAGGTCTTCGACGTGAACGACTTCGACGAGACCGATCCGGGGCCCTTCGAATGGGACCTGAAGCGTCTCGTCACGTCGCTCGTGCTCGCCTCGGCGCACCTGGGCCACACTCCCGCCCAGCAGGAGTCGATCGCGATGGACGCGTCACGTGAGTACCGGACATCGATGCGCAGGTTCGCCGGCGAGACGCGTCTGGGCATCTGGTACTCGTCGCTCGACGTCGACTCGATCGTCCAGAACCTCGGCGGCTTCTTCACCGAGGTTGAGCTGCGTCGGGTCGACGACGTGGTGAGTCACGCGAGTGGAACGAGTGCGCGCAGGGCCTTCGAGAAGCTCGTGGCCTACGGGCCAGACGGACCGCGCATCGTCTCGGACCCGCCGTTGCTCGTGCCGCTCGACGGGCTCGGCGACGGACTGCACCTGACCCGAGACGAGCTCGATGAGATCGTCGCCGGCTACGCCACGACGCTCAGCAGCGACCGACAGGCTTTGTTGGCCCAGTTCACCCCGGTCGACGCGGCGCGCAAGGTGGTGGGCGTCGGCTCGGTCGGCACCGACTGCTACGTCGTGCTGCTGCTGGGACGCGACGAGAGCGACCCCTTCTTCTTGCAGATCAAGCAGGCGTCGGCGTCGGTCATCTCCGTGGCGCTCGGTCGCGAGAGCCCAGTGGCCCCCGGGGAGCGCGTCGTGCGCGGACAGCGCCTGATGCAGGCGACACCCGACGTCTTCCTCGGTTGGCACACACTGGTGAGCGAGGCGACGCCTCGTCACTTCTACGTCCGTCAGCTCTACGACAACAAGGCCTCGATCACCATCGAGCACCTGAACGAGACGCTGCTCGTGACCTACGGGCGCGTCTGCGCGTGGGTGCTCGCGCGCGCCCACGCGCGCAGCGGCCGCAGTGCGGAGATCGCCGGGTACCTCGGCAAGTCCGACGTCGCCGACGAGGCCCTCGCCGGCTTCGCGCTCGCCTACCGCGACCGCACGATGCAGGACTACCGGGCCCTCCAGAGCGCCGTCGGCCAGGGGCGAATTACCGTAGCCGAGTGACGAGGTTGCTGCCCTTCCATTGGCACGTGGTCGAGCTCCTGGTCCTCGCCGCCGCGGGGGTCGCCCACCGCCGAGCGGTGCGGCCCGCGCGCCAGCGCCGCCTGGCGCTCGGCGCGCTGGTGACCCTGGCCATCGTCGTCGCGTGGCCCATCGGCGACCTCGCGGCCTCGGTCTCGATCACGGTCGCCACCGCCCAACGCCTCGTCATCATGCTGCTCGTCGCGCCACTGCTGCTGTTGAGCCTGCCCACCTCGGCCCTCGCGCGCCTGACCCGGCCCGCGCCGGTCGACGCGCTGATGCGCGCGGTCGCCCACCCGGGTGTGGCGATCGCGCTGGTCACGGTGTTCGGCACCGCCACGCTGGCCGCGCCGGCCGTCGACTGGGGGGCCCACTCCTCGCTCGGTCGCGCCGTCGTGCTGGTGACGGTCCTCGCGCTCGGCGTCGTGTTGTGGATTCCGGCGCTGAACGTGATCCCGGGCACGAGGCACCTGTCGCCGATGGCGAGGGCGGGCTACGTCTTCGTCTCGGCCCTGGTCGTCACCAGCGTGTCGATCGTGTGGATCTTCTCACGCCATCCGCTCTACTCGGCATTGCACCACCAGTACGCGCTGCTGCGCATGACGCCCCTGCTCGATCAGCAGTTGGCGGGTTTCGTCGCGAAGTTCGGTGCCTACATCCCGATGTGGGCAGTGTCGTTCACCATCTTCTCTCGAGCCGAGGATCAGGGGACTCCCGTTGAGGAGACGCCTCTTCACTGGGCCGATGTCGAGCGCCAGATGGAACGTGTCGACCGCCAACGTGCCAGGGAGGCGCGTCGCCGACGACGTGGCCAGCCGGGCCCTTGGTAAGATGAAACCTCTTTGGGGACGTAGCTCAGTTGGTAGAGCGCGGGCTTTGCAAGCCTGAGGTCGTGGGTTCGATCCCCATCGTCTCCACCAAGTCAAAGGGGGCTTTCGACAATTCGAAAGAACCCGTTTCGACAAGTCGAGTCTGACTCGGCGGCGATTCAACGCTTGCCTCGCCTCTGGACGTCGTGAATGGCCCGATCTTCAGGGCGGGATTGGGTCGGCGCTGCCTCGCTGCCCGCCCCTGACGCCTTGGTGCGGGTCAAGGCGTACGATTTGCTCCCGTGGTCAGCAACTCGATTGACGATGCTCGTCGTCTCGTTGACGACGCCTCGACGGTGGTCGTCATCACCGGGGCAGGGGTGTCGACCGCCTCGGGAATTCCGGACTATCGAGGCCCCGAAGGGGTATGGACCAAGGACCCCGCCGCCGAGCGCCTCTCGAACATCGACGCTTACGTCGGCTCCGGCGAGATTCGGGTTGGCGCGTGGCGGAGAGCGCTGGATGAACGCGCCATCTCGGCCCAACCCAACGAGGCACACCGTGCCCTGGTGGCGTTCGAGAGCACGGGCAAGTTGACCGCGCTCGTCACCCAGAACGTCGATGGCCTGCACGCGGCGGCCGGATCGAGCCCGGCCCTGGTCATCGAGGTGCACGGCAATTCGCGGATGACGCGCTGCCTGCGTTGCGGGGCTGACACGCCGACCACAGTGATCCTCGAGCGTGTGGCCGCCGGAGATCCTGACCCCCACTGTTCGGCTCTCGTGCTCGACGCGCCGTGCGGAGGCATCTTGAAGACCGCCGACGTCAGTTTCGGTCAGCCCCTACCCGAACGAGACTTCGCGCGGGCCGAGTACCTCGCGAAGACCTGCGATCTGCTCATCTGCGTCGGGTCAACCCTGATGGTGCGCCCCGTATCCGGTCTCGTCCCCAAGGCCACGTCACGTGGTGCCCGGCTCGTGATCATCAATGCCGAACCCACACCGTTCGACGACGAGGCCGACGTCGTGGTGCGAGGTGACATCCCGACCGTGCTGGGCCGGGTGCTGGGCGTAGGGGCCTCGAACTGACTCGGAATCCACCTTGCCTCGCGTCTAGGTTGGTAGTCCGACCTCTACGGTTGGATTGGCGTCCCGAGAAGTAGCCGCACGTCCCTCGTCACACCTGAATGCCAGGCAACCTTCAACGTATCCAAGGGCCAGGCGAGCCCACCCGGGGTGTCAGCACTTCTCCGCGCAAACGCACGGCCGCTACTGGACGCCCAAGCGGGCTTGACCCCCAGCGATGGCCGGGCCATCCAGCCCACGCCACTGCACCCGGACGTACCGCCGGCCGACGTCGCCGGAGTACGGTCCTGAGTCCTCTCCTCGGGCCCCGACGTTCCCTTGCGAGGCCGCGTCAACGAGAAGAGACCCCGGAGAGCGGTCTCCGGGGTCTCTTCTCGTTGTTTCGAGGCGGTCTTGACTAGCCCTGGTAGTGCTCTCGCCAGATCAGGCGGTAGACACGCGACTTGCGCGGGATCGACCGCAGCCCGGGAATGAGCGGTAGGAACAGCAGCGCCATGGAGAGCACCGCCATCACCGCGAACACCAGGATGTCGGCGTTGGAGCTCGTGGTGAACGGCGGAATCTGGTACCAGAACGTGTAGAGCCACAACCACGCCTGACCGGGGTACTGGCCGGTCTCGTTCATCATGCCCCATTGGCTGCCCGTGAGGTGCTGCTTGTCGGCGAGGTTCGCGAGGTAGCCGCTGTCGGCGAGGAACATCAGTGGCTTGGTGTAGTTCGTCGTGTAGAAGCCGTTGCCGGTCACCAACGCCTGGTCCAGCGCACCAGACTGGGCCATCTGGGTGAGGTCGTCGATCAACGCGGGTACCGGACCGGCGTTCGTCGTCTGGGCCACGATGTGGCCATTGACGAACTTCAGGTTCGGAGCGGCCTTCGTGTAGTCAGCGACCCACCCGGACTGCGTCGAACTCGAGGCACTCGACCAGGTCGCGAGGTCCTGGTTGAGTGCGGGCTGGTTCGGCCACGACTTCAAGGGGTTGATGATGAAGTCCTTCACCGTGTTGATGGGGATCGTTACGCCCATGAACTTGGCGATCTTGAGCGGGCCGAGTTGCACGCCATCGGATGCGGTGTTGTACGGCGCACCGTACCCGGCGGTCGTGGAACTCCCGTTCATCTCGGAAATCGCGGTCTGGGCGAAGTCGATCGGGTCGGCGTTCGACCAGATCTTCATGGTGATGGCCCGCTCATCGGGTGATCCGAAGAAGGTGGCCAGCAAGATGGTCAAGAGCCCGACGATCACTATCGCGATCGTGCCCTCCTTGATGATGTCGTACGGACTGTAGCCACCCCTCCACTCGGGGGCGTCTACGTCGGGGCGAAAGGCTTTCTTACTCATCGGGCGATCTCCGTGTCTTTCTCGAATGGCGGGACGACACCCTTGATGCGCACCAAGAGCACGTGCATGCCCGTGAGGGCGATGGCGGCGATGGGCAGGATGACGATGTGCCACATCAGCATCTGGCCCAGGTTCAAGACGTTGAAGAACGAGCCGCCGCCGGTGGCGTTGATGCCGTCCTTGGACTGGGTCGAGATCCACTGCGAGTCGAAGTTCGTCTGCGAGACGTAGCCGGTGAATCCGGCCAGGATCGAGGCGAAGAACGTCACGCACCCGGTCATCCAGGTGAGGGTGCGTCCGCCGCGCCAGGCGCCCATGAAGAACTTGCCCCACAGGTGCACGATCATCGCGAAGAAGAAGATCTCGACGCTCCACAGGTGGGTCGAGTTGACGAAGTGGCCGATGTTCGAGCTGTGCCACCACTGGGGACCTTCGAGCGCGAGAATGCAGCCGCTCACGATCACGACGACCAGGGCCGCCAGCGTGGTCACGCCGAAGACGTAGATCCACGAGGACACGTAGGCCGGCTGGGTGTCGGGCAACAGCTTCTCCGGGGGCAGCTTGCCAGCGGCGCGACGGCGCAGGCGCGTCGTCCACTGACGGTCGATTTCGGTGGTGCTCACTGGTTCTCCTTGCGACGGCTACGACCGGGGAAGGGCAGCAGCAGCGCGGCGACGAAAGTGACGATCATCAATCCGATGACAATGAGATTCGACACGCTGATCAGAATGAAATGCCAATGGAGGTAATGCCCCAAATTGTCGAGGGGTATTATCGAACCAATCCAACCCATGATTTTCGCTCCCTGTTGCTCTTGCCCTGACATTAGTGTCACAGGCATTCGAGGGACCCAACTAGGGACCAAAGACCCAGATTGTAAGCAAATACCCTAATCGACAGCCTTTTTGGTGCCGGGCTCACGGTCGTGGGCGCTCTGGCGAAGGTGGAACTGGGTAACGCCGATGGTGAGCGACGTCGCCCCGGCGACGTGCAGTTCGACCAAGAGCGCGGGCAGGTGGGTGAGGTACTGGGTCGCGCCGATGGCGCCCTGGACGAGCGAGATGACGACGAGCCGGCGCACGCCCAGTCGCAGGGGCGTGGGCGCGCTGCTCTTCCAGATCGCGAAGACCAGCCCGGTGACGAGTCCGATGAAGAGCACGGCGGCGAGCGAGTGCACCCACGCGGTCGATGACAGGGCGAAGGGGAGTCGCTTCGCGACGAGTTGGCCCTGGGAGGAGCCGGCGTGGGGTCCCGAGCCCGTGGTCATGGTGCCGGTGGCGAGCAGCACGACGAAGGGCACCCACAGCAGCCGAGCGATGAGCCGGAAGTGGGGGTCGCGCACGTCGCTGCGCGCTCCGGGTCCGTAGACGTACTTGGCGCGGTGGTAGAGGATGGCCCCGACCACGACCATCGAGAGCGACAGCATCATGTGCAGCGAGACGAGCCAAGGGTTGAGCTTGCTGTAGACGACGAAGGCCCCGAGGACCGCGTCGGCGACGACCCCGGCGACGAGCATCCCCGACAGGACGATCAGGTCGTGGCGCCGGACCTGGCGCGCGAGCGCCGCGACGAAGGTCACGGCGGTCACGACCACCAGCAGCACCGTGACGACGCGGTTCCCGTACTCGATCAGGGGATGGATGCTCCACGAACCGGTGAGACGGTGGTGGAAGCAAGTGGGCCAGTCGGGGCATCCGAGGCCCGATCCGGTCAGGCGCACGGCCGCCCCGGACAGGACGATGACGATCATCGAGAGGAAGGAGGCGAAGGCGAACCAGCGGAATGCGGGGCCCGAGACGCGGCGGCGCAGCAGGGAGGTCACCCTGGCAGCCTAGGGAATTGCCAGTACTCGTAGAATCTCCGCTATGACAATTACGTCCCCTTCACCGCGCTCGATGGCGGACGTGCTGAAGGGCTACGTGGCGCTGACCAAGCCGCGCATCATCGAACTGCTGCTGGTGACGACGATCCCGACGATGGTCGTGGCCGCCAACGGCATACCCGGTCTGTGGCTGATCCTGGCGACGCTGGGTGGAGGCACCCTGGCGGCGGGAGGGGCCAACGCGATGAACATGGTGATCGACCGCGACATCGACGCCATCATGGAGCGGACCAAGAGGCGCCCGCTGGTCACCGGCGTGATGACGCCGCGCGCCGCCGCGCTCTTCGCGCTCGCTCTCGAGATCATCGCCTTCTGCGTCCTCGCGATATGGGTGAACCAACTCTCCGCCTGGCTCGCGATGTCCGCCACGGCCTTCTACGTCGTCGTGTACACCCTGTGGCTCAAGCGTCGCAGCAAGCAGAACATCGTCATCGGCGGCGCCGCCGGCGCGGTGCCGGTGTTGATCGGCTGGGCGGCGGTGACCAACTCGTTGTCCTGGACGCCGGTGCTGCTGTTCCTCGTGATCTTCATCTGGACGCCACCGCACTTCTGGGCGCTGGCCGTGCGCTACCGCGACGACTACGAGGCGGCGAACGTCCCGATGATGCCCGTCGTGGCGTCGTTGCGTCGAACGACCCTCGAGATTCTCGTCTACTCGGTGCTGATGTGGGCGCTCACCATGCTGATCGGACCGATGGCGCACCTCGGCTGGATCTACGCGGTGTCCGCGACGGTGCTCGGCGCGATGTTCACCTTCTACGCACTGCGTCTCTACCGCCACGCCCGGGCCGACAAGGCCGACGTCGGCGAGGCGATGCGGCTCTTCCACTTCTCCATCACGTACCTGACGGCGCTCTTCGTGCTGATGGCGGTCGACGTCCTTGTCCGACACCACTAGGCCCAAGCGGGGGCACCCGTCGCCGATGATGTTCGTGTCGATCGGCATCGGCGCGGTGGTCGCGCTCGCCCTGATCGTTGTGGTGTCGATACTCACGGGCGGCACGGTGAAGTCCAACGACCAAGCCCCGGTCAACGTCCTCGTCGGCAAGTCCGTGAGGAGCTTCACACTGAGCGGCCTGACCAGCGGGACCGTGACGGCACCGTGGGCGAGTGGCCACGCCGGGGTGCTGATCTTCTTCGCCAGCTGGTGCGAGCCGTGCAAGGCCGAGATGCCCAAGGTCGCGGCGTACCTGCGCTCGCACAACGAGGCTCCGATCCAGATCATCGGCATCGACACCAACGACCGACGAAGCTCCGGCCAGGGCTTCGTGACGAATTCCGGCGTGACGTTCCCGATCGCCTTCGATCCCAACACGACGGTCTCGAGCGGCGTGTTCAACTTCCAGGCCATCCCCGAGACGGTGTTCGTGAACGCCAAGGGCGTCGTCACCCAGGTGTACACCGGCGCGATCCCCAAGGATCAACTCATCAAGGGCATCGCCGCCCTGCGAGCGGCCTAGTCGAAGCGGAAGGTCCGCGCCGCCACGAGCGGCGCGAGCACGGCCCACAGGCCCAAGACCAGCCAGTCTGCGTCCGTGGCGGCGATGCCCTGGCCGAGCACTCGGTGCAGACCCTCGGCCATGGCGCCCGAGGGCAGTGCGATGACCACCCGGCGCACGATCGACGGCAAGGACGAGAGGGGGACGACAATGCCCGACACCAGCAACAGCACCAGGTAGAGCCCGTTGCTGGCAGCGAGGTTCACCTCGGCGCGCAGCCGTCCGGCGAGGGCCAGTCCGATCCCGGCGCAGCCCGCCGAGCCGAGCAGCAAGAGCGCGGCGACCTCGAGCCCGCCCGCCGCGCCGCCGCGGGGATGCCACTTCAGCAAGAGCGCGACGGCGGTCAGGACCACGACCTGGAGCGCCTCGGTGACGACGACGCCGGCGACCTTGGCGCCGACGAGGCGGCGCCGCCCGAGCGGGGTCACGTGGAGTCGGCGCAGCACGCCGAAGGACCGTTCGAAGCCCGTGGCGATGGAGAGTGCCACGAGTGACGTGGAGAGCACGCAGAGCGCCAGGATGCCCGGGGCGACGAAGTCGACCCGGCTGCTGGTCGGTGTGGTGACGACGTGGGCCAAGGAGAAGAAGACGAGCAACAGCACGGGGATGCCGATGGTCAGCAGGAGCGTCTCGCCACGCTGGATCGTCATGCGGACCTCCGCGCGGGTCTGGGCCCACCAGGCTCTCACGGGGCGACTCCGTGGCGCTGGTCGGCGATGAGTTCGAGGTAGCGCTCCTCGAGCGAGGCGCGCGTGCGCAGCGAGACCATGCTGGCCCCCACGTGCGAGAGGTAGCCCGAGACGACCGCGATGCGCTCGGGCGTCGACGCGGTGGCGCAGCGCAGTCGCAGCGCGCCGTCGAGCACGACCGCACAGCCCATCAGTGTCGCCAGACCCGCCGGATCAACCGGGATCGATACCTCGACGATCATCTCGGGGCTTCCGGAGAGTTCGTCGAGGCTCCCCTGAGCGACCACCCGGCCGTGGTTCATTATGACCAGCCGGTTGGCCATGCGCTCGGCGTCGACGAGCTCGTGCGTGGTGATGAGCAGCGCGCATCCGCGTTCGCGTTCGGACCTGATGATGTCGCGGATCACCTGTCGGCCTTCGGGGTCCACCGCGGACGTGGGTTCGTCGAGCACGAGGACCTTCGGGCGTCCGAGCAGCGCGAGCGCGAGCAGCGTGCGCTGCTGCTCACCGCCGCTCAAGCGCCGCCACGGCGTACGGGCGCAGCGCTCGAGGTCGAGCAGTCCGAGTAGTTCGCGAGGGTCGCGCGGCGCCTCGTAGTACGAGGAGGTGAGCGCGAGCACCTGACGTGGGGTCATCGGGGACCAGACGCCGCCTCGTTGCAGCAACGCCCCGGTCCGAGCGACCACTTCTCCGTGGTCGCGCAGCGGGTTGAGGCCGTGGAGCCGGACGGTGCCCGAGGTGGGGGCGCGGAATCCCAGGAGCGTCTCGACGACGGTGGTCTTGCCGGCGCCGTTGGGGCCGAGCAGCGCGACCACCTCGCCGTAGGCGACGCTGATGTTGACGTCGTCGGCCGCGACGAGGTCGCCGTACCTGACCTCCAGGTGGTTGACCTCGACAGCACTGCTCACGACTCTTGAACCTAGACGGTGCCACGGGTTCGCCGATCACACCTCGGTAGGCTGACGGGCATGATTGATCTCGTCCAGCTCCGCCGCGAACCCGAGTTCGTCAGGGCCGCCCTCGCCCGGCGCGGCGTCTCGGGCACAGTCGTGGACGCGGTCGTGGCGCTCGACGTCGAACATCGCGCACTGCTACAAGAGGCCGAGCGCCTGCGCGCGGAGGTGAAGTTCCTCTCACGCCTCGTCGGCGAGGCGCGCCGGGAGAAGGACCTCGCCACGGCCGACCAGTTGGCCGAGAAGAGCCGGGCGCTGGGCGACGAAGAGCGCCAGGCCACCGAGGCGACCGAACGGGTCGGCGCCGCGCTGCGCGACGAGCTGCTGATGCTGCCGAACGTGCCCTCACCCGAGGCCCCCGACGGCGCCGACGAGAGCGACAACGTGGAAGTGCGACGGTGGTGGGTCGGCATGGACGAGGGGCTTGCGTTCCCGACCTACGGAGAGCACCAGCGGGTCGCTCACTGGGACATCGGCACGCAACTCGGCATCCTCGACCTGGAGGCCGGCGTCAAACTGGCCGGCTCGATGTTCCCGCTCTACCGCGGCGCCGGGGCCCGGCTGCTGCGCGCGCTGGGCTTCTTCGCCCTCGACCGGCACTTGAGCGATTACGAGGAGATCCGCCCGCCCAGCTTCGCGCTGACCGAGACCATGGTGTCGACCGGCCACCTGCCCAAGTCCGCCGACGACATGTACGCGATCGAGCGCGACGGCCTGTGGGCCATACCCACCGCCGAGGTGCCGCTCACCTCGATGCACCGCGGAGAGATCCTCGATGAGGCGAGGCTCCCGATCCGCCTCACCGCGCAGACCGCATGCTTCCGTCGCGAGGCCGGCGCCGCCGGACGGGACACGCGCGGGTTGTTGCGCGTGCACGAGTTCGACAAGGTCGAGCTCTTCGCGTACTGCACCCCGGACCAGGCCGAGGCCGCACACGCCGATATCCTGAGCCGCGCCGAGGGGCTCCTTCAGTCCCTCGGGCTGACCTACCGGGTCCTCGACCTCTGCGCGGGCGACCTCGGCACGTCCTCGGCACGCACCATCGACCTCGAGGTGTTCAGCCCCGGAGTGGACCGCTGGCTCGAGGTGTCCTCGGTCAGCTGGTTCCGCGACTTCCAGGCCCGGCGGGCGAACGTCCGCTACCGCACGAGCGATGGCGCGACGGCGTTCGTGCACACCGTGAACGGTTCGGCGCTCGCGTGGGCGCGCATCTGGGCCGCGCTCGTCGAGACGTACCGCCAGGCCGACGGGTCTCTGCAACTGCCCGACGTGCTCGCCCCGTACATGGGCGGATCGGCGACGATCGGCGCCAAGGCCTCGTAGTCCGTCGACGCCGTGACAGGACCTGGGACTGGCGCGTAGTCGCCCAGAACGCGGCGATTGTGCGGGGAGAGAGTCTCACGGGCGGTCGTCACATCCACGCAGTACGTTGTGCTTTGGAGTCCTGCGCCCACCCCTGACAGGCGGTCGCGGTGGAAGGCGACGACGATGGGTACTGCACCAACGATCGACTACGAGGGTCGATATCGACGCCTGATCGAGAACTCGACCGATGCGATTGTCAGTGTCAATCTCGCCGGAACCGTGCTCGAGGCAAACGCGGCGATCAGGTACTTGTTGGGGTATTCCCCTGACGAAGTGATCGGCTCGTCGGTTTCTCGATATCTGGCGCCGGGCGAGGGAGAGCGCGTCGCAAGAGCGATCACCACGATTGTCGGAGGCGCATCGAACGCGCGCGCCGACTTCGAGGTCATCACCCGCGAGGGTGAGCGCCGCGTCGTGGACGTCGTGGGCTACCCGATGCTCTGCAACGGTAGAGTCGCCGCCGTCATGGCGGTCGCGCGTGACATCACCCAGCGTCACGCGCGCGAGGTCGCACTCGCCCATCAGGCGACCCACGACGAAATGACCGGACTGCCCAATCGAGTGCTGCTGAGGGACCGACTGGCCCACGCGTTGGCGCGGTCGCAACGTACTGGGTTGCGCGTGGGCGTCTTGATGTTCGACCTGGATGGATTCAAGTCGGTGAACGACGACTACCGTCAGCATGTCATCGTCGGAGATCCCGTGCTCGTGGGAGTCGCTCAGTCGGTCGCGGCGTCGCTGCGCAGTGTGGACACCGTCATGCGCTACGGCGGCGACGAGTTCGTTGTGGTCGTCGACGAAGTCACGTCGGTCGCGGAGCTGACGTTGCTTGCCCAGCGCATCCTCAACGCCGTGGCGGTGCCGATCGCCGTCGCCGGGCACCTGGTGCAGATGACCGCCAGCCTCGGCATTGCTCAGTCGAACGAGCAGGACGACGCCACGTCGCTCTTGGCGAGGGCCGACAATGCCATGTACGACGCCAAGGACCATCGCCCGAAGGAGCGGGCGGGCTACCGCGGCGGGTGGTGGCTCTCGGACGGCTAGACCAGCGAGGCGGCGATGCCCGAGGGATTCGCGCACTCTCGCGCGACCCTGCAGCCGGACTCAGGACTTCGCAGTCTCGAATCGGTAGCCCACGCCGCGAACGGTCGTGATGTGCGCGGGCTTCTTCGCGTCTTTCTCGATCAGGGTCCGAAGTCGTTTGATGTGCACATCGAGAGTCTTGGTATCACCTACGTAGTCGCTGCCCCACACCCGGTCGATGAGCACCTCGCGGGTCAGGACTCGGCCGGGATTCTCGAGCAGCAGGCGCAGCAGCGCGAACTCCTTCTTGCGAAGCTTGATCTCCTCGCCGTCGACGAAGCAGCGCCGGGCGTCGATGTCCATCCGGATGGGGCCGAGCGTGATCTCCTCGTCGGCGTCGGGCACCGGTTCGTGGACCTCGCGGCGGCGAAGCACCGCACGGATGCGAGCGACCAACTCGCGGAGTCGGTAGGGCTTGGTCACGTAGTCGTCGGCCCCGATCTCGAGCAACAGGACCATGTCGACCTCTTCGCCCTTGGCGCTGACGATGATGATCGGAACGCTGCTGTGCGCCCGGATCGCGCGACAGACGTCGAGGCCCGAGAGCTTGGGCAGCATCAGGTCGAGCAGCACGACGTCGAAGGTGGCCTTGTCGAAGAGGGTCAGGGCCTGCATGCCGTCACGGGCGATCGTGACGTCGAACCCCTCGCGATCCAGCCCGATGCTCAGCGCGTCGATGAACGACTCTTCGTCCTCGACGACCAAGACGCTGGTCCTCTTCTCGGTCGGTGTCTTCTTCGCCATCACTTGTTCATCGGCAGTTCGAGGGTGAAGGTGGATCCCTCGCCTTCGCGAGACTCCACGAGGACGTTCCCGCCGTGATTCTGGGCCACGTGACGAACGATACTCAGCCCCAGTCCGGTCCCGCCGGTTTCGCGGGCCCGACCCGGGTCGACGCGGTAGAAGCGTTCGAAGATCCGCTCGAGGTCCTTGGCCGGTATGCCGACACCCTGGTCCTTGATGGCGATTCGCACGTGGGGACTGACACTCTCGCCGTCCTCGTTCACGGTGGCGTCGACGCGGTTGATGGAGATGGTGACCGCGGCGCCCCTGGGCGAGTACACGACGGCGTTCTCCAGCAGGGCGTGGATGGCGGAGATGAGCTGGCGCCGGTCGCCGAAGACGACCAGGCTCACCTCAGGTTCCAGGAAGTCGATCTTCACGTCGTGCTGCTCGGCCGCGGTGCGGATCCGCTCGATCGCGTCGGCGACGATCAGCGAGATCGGGATCGGCTCTCGGGTGGGCAAGCCCTCGCCCTCGATCCGCGAGAGGTCCAGCAGGTCTTCGATGATCCGGTTCACGCGGAAGGCCTCGGAGTTGATGCGCTCGGCGAGGCGGTGCGCGACGGTGGGGTCGCGCTCGAACTGGAGGGTCTCGGCCAGCAGGCCCAGGGCCCCCATCGGAGTCTTCAACTCGTGCGAGACGTTGGCGATGAAGTCACGGCGGATGTCCTCGAGTCGGCGTCGCTCGGAGACGTCCTCGATGATCGCGAGCACGCCGAGGGGCCGACGTCCGTCGTCGATCACCGAGGCCCGGATGGTCAAAGTGCGCCGCGGCGGTCCGTAGATGTCGATGGTCCGTTCGGCAACGCCGTTGGACCAGCCGTCGGCCAGCACGTCGGTGACCGCTTGGGCGGCGATCGCGTCGCCGTAGCGGCTGGTCATGAGAGCCTCGGCCTGCCTGTTTCGAAAGATGACCCCTCCGGCCTCGTCACACAGCACGAGGCCCAGGGGCAGCGCGTCGAGGGATTGGCGCAGCCGGACGGCCTCGGCGCTGGATTCGCTGACGGCGGTAGTCGCCGCGCCGGTGGCCTCTTCGAGGTAGCTCAGTGCCGTCTCGACCTTGCCGACGTCATCGCGTGGCTCGACGCCGAGGCGCGAGGCGAGCGCCGTCAGGCGCTGGGCGATCGCGCGGTGGCCCCGGCGGCGGTTGATGAGCACGCCGACAAGAACGCCGAAGAACAGGAGGCCCGCGGCCGCCAGATAGACGGCGAAGGAGGGCCAGAGGGAGATGACGTTCTTGGTCGTCGCGAAGAGCACCGACCCATTCTCGCAGACGAAGCCACTGAGGACGGGTTTGCGACCGTTGGGGTGCCCCAATAGAAAGTGAGATCGCGATGGTGCTTGCCGATGTCAGTCTCCATCCCTCAACGAGCGCACTTCCCGGCAGCGCCGCATTGCAGCAGATCGTTGATGGAATCGCCGCGTGGGCCCTCGTGGGATCACTGGGCGCACTACTGCTCGGCGCAGCACTGTGGGCGGTGGGGAGCCACACGCAGAACATGCACCAATCGGCACAGGGTCGCCGCGCGGTTCTCACGTCACTGGGCGCCGCGATTCTGATCGGCGCCGCACCCAGTCTGATCAACTTCTTCTTCAAGACGGGGCTCAGCGTTCACTGATGGCTCACCTGTACTGTCTGGTCGCGCCAGGCGCGTGTGTCGCAACCTCGATCGCGAAAGCCACCCTCGGCGACCTCTTCGACGCGATGACGAGCTGGATTCTCGGCAGCGTCCAGTGGTTGCTCAACGCGGCGGGCCAAGTGCTCACCTCGGCGAGTGAACCCTCGACCGTCGTGCGATCCGCAACTCAGGAGTTCAACGCCCTGCTTTCGATCAGTCCTGCTCTACTGATGCTGGGACTGCTGACGGCCACGTTGCAGGCGGTTCGTCACGGAGACAGTTCCTCCCTCTGGCGCGTCTACTTCGGCGTTGCCCCGGCCTGCGTGGCGGGTATCGCCTTCGCTCGTCCCGCCGCAGCGCTGATCCTCCAAGCCGTCAATCAGCTTTCGACTAGCGCCGCAGGAGCGGTCGTGCAGCACGAGGCCACCCTGACCAAGGCGATGAGCAACCTGGCACCGTCGACGCCGGGCTTCGGACTCTTCCTGCTGGCGATTGGCGTCGTGGTCGGCACGTGGTTGTTGTGGTGCGAGTTGATCGTGCGCAGCGTCGTGCTGACGTTGCTGCTGGTCCTGGTGCCGGTGGTGATCCCGCTGTCCACGTTCCCGTCGGGCCGGCGCCTCGGTTGGCGCCTCGGCGAGACGTTCGTCGCCGTGGCGATCAGCAAGTTCCTCATCGTGATCACCCTCTCGCTCGGACTCGATGAGCTGCTCGGTTCGTCGGCGACCCAAGTGATCACGGGCGCCGTCACCCTGATACTGGCGACGTGCTCGCCCCTTCTCCTGCTTCGGGTGATCCCCTTCATCGAGCAGTCAGCCCTCCACCACCTCGAGGGGGTTCGTGCGCGTTTCTCGCGGGTCGTGGCCAGCGCGCCGTCCTCGCCCTTGGGCACCGCGGTGCGATCACTCACCCCGGCCATGCCAATGACCGGTCCCGCGACCCGTCCCGATGACTTGGGACTCGGGATGTGGGAGGCCGACTCTGAGATGCCGATGCCCCCGATTGGCGGCGAGCCACTGCCGGCGCCCGTCGGCATTCCCCGGCCCCGAGGGGGCCATGTCGCCTATCACCAAGACGACATGGGCCCCGTCGTGGGCTGGCACTTCGATGAGTGATCTCTTGGAACTGGGCGCCGCTGACGCCGAGAGCCGCTGGATAGGGGTGAGGCGTCACCAGGCGGTGTTGGTCATTGTGGGCCTTGGCCTGGTGGGCGATTGGGTTACTCGACCCGAGGGGCAGTGGCCCGAGGTGCTGATCGGTGTGGTGCTGCTCGTCAGCGCGATCCCGGTGCACGACGGGCTCACGTGCGGCGAGCAGCTGAGCATCGCCGCACGATTCCTCGGGCGCTCCCGCTGGACATCGATCTCGGTCGGCGCCACGCATGAAGGAGTGTTGTTGAGTGCTGGGGGCGAAGTGAGTTTTCGCGCCTTTGAACTGAGGCACCGTGGTCGCCTCGATCTCTCGGGGCGGGACCTGGTTGATTCTGAACTGCTGGCCTCGCTGGTCGATGGTCTCGCTACCGGTGGGCGCACTCGACATCTCTCGGTGCACACGTGCTCGCGACGCGGCGGCGTGATGACGGTCCTGGCTCTCCCCGTGGAGGTCAATCCTCCCGATGAATGGACGCGGCGCGATTCGCTCGCCGCCGACGTGGCTGGCTTGCTCCGCTTCGACGATCCGACGTTGCTCTTCGAAAGGTGGCGCTACGTGCGCAGCCCTTCCGGGGTGATGCGGATACTGCGCGTTGGCGATTTCAGTGCGGCCGTCGCGGGCCGCGCCCTGCTCGAACGGGTCCAGTTCGCGTCGCCGTCGCTGGACGTGGCCCTGCACATCGACGTCGTCGGGGGGTCTCGAGCCAGTCGCCTCGCGGCCCGGGCGGTCCATCGGGTCGGGAGTGACGACGCGACGTCGCAGGCCGCCGGATTCCGCCGGTCGGCCCGAAGCGTCCAGTCCCTCGAGCGGTTGCGTCAGCGTGAGACGCTCGTCGTGCATGGTCGATCGCTCCTGCGAATAGCCGTCTACTTCGTGGTACGGGCCAACGACCTCGATGAGCTGCGACGTGCGACGGCCGACGTCACGCGCTGCGCCAGCGAGGCGGGGTTGCGCTGCGAGCGTGGTCTCGGTCGCCAGGCGCTGTGGCATCGGCATCAGCTTCCCGGAGGGGCAGGTTGGTGAGCCGGCCGTGGACCCATTGGGCGACGTCGAGGGACCTCGCGTCACTCCGCGGGCCCGCGCACGACGCCGGCACCGGACTGTCGGGGCGAAGCCTTGGCGGGGCCCAGCGAGGCTCGCAGTTCGTCTTCGACCCGTTCGACGCGTACGCCGCCGGCCTGGTGTCGAATCCCAACGTCGTCGTGGCCGGCTCGATCGGTGCCGGCAAGAGCACCGTGGTCAAGATGATGTTGGACCGGGCGCTCGATCGCGGACGGCGGGTCGTCGTGATCGACCCTAAAGGCGAGTACGGCGAGTTGGCTGGATCGCACGGCGTCGCGGTCAAGGCGCTCGGCCGTGATGGTTGGTGCAGTCCGTTCCCCGTGAGCGATAGGGAGAGTCGCGACCTGCTGCGCGCGCTCGTCGCCAGCGCGCAAGGCTCCTCGCTCACGAGTGACCAGCAGTACACGATCGATGAGGTGTGGCGCGAGCTGCCCGTGCCCCGCCCGCTTCGAGTCCTCGGCGCCCTCTACGAGCTGGTCGCGCCGCACCTCTCCTCGGCGACCGCGAGTCCGCGGCGATCGCTCGCCCTCGTGCTCTACCGCTTCGTCCACGGCGATCTGGCCGGCCTCTTCGACGGTCCGGGCCAGCCGATGCGCTTCTCGGGCAGTCTCGTCGTGCTGGACCTCTCCGCTCAGTGGTCGTCCAACTCCTTCTCGGTCGCGGCCCTCAGCGCAGTGGCCGCGGCCCAGCAGGTCGTCGCCGGGGACGAGGCCTTGGGCTATCTCGTACTCGACGAGGCGTGGGCGCTGTTGTCCGACTCTCACGCACTGCGCTGGCTGCAGGGTTCGTGGAAACTCGCTCGAGCTCGCGGTCTGAGCCACGTGCTGGTGCTCCACCGTTGGACCGACGTGGCGGCCGTGGGCAACGCGGGCAGCGCCGAGCGCGAAAGGGCGCAGGGCCTTCTGCGAGAGTGCGAGACGTCCTGGCTGTTCCGCCAGCCCCCCGACGAGGCTCGCGAGATGGCGGTCGCGCTCGGTCTGCACCAGCGAGAGGAGCGGTACCTCTGCGCTCTGCCCAAGGGAGTCGCGCTCGTTCGCTACGGGGCGCACCGTTCGATCGTGCGCGTCGAGCCGGACCCGCACGACCTGAGTTTCGTCGACACCGATGGCGCGATGAGGATCGCCGACCGTGACCAGTGACCGGCCCTCGCTCGGCCGTCGACTCTGGCACGGTCTCGCCTACGGTCCGGAAGTGCTTCTGGGGCCACGCAGCTCCCTGCTCATCGTCGGACCGACCCAGGTCGGCAAGACGTCATCGCTGGTGATTCCATCGATCCTGCGCTGGACCGACGCCCTCGTGGTGACGAGTGTGAAGAGCGACGTGGTGGCGGCGACGAGGACGTGGCGCAGTTCAATCGGCGACGTGCAGGTACTCGCGCCAGGTCTCGAGGACGGACTCACGTGGAATCCCCTCGAGGGTGTCGACACGTTGCGCCACGCACTTCGCGTCGCGCGAGACCTGACCATCGGATCGGCCGATCGGGGCGAGACCGAGTTCTGGAATTCGCTGGCCACGAAGCTGGTCGCCGCGCTGCTCGTGTTGGCCAAGGGGCGATCGCGCGACATCTTCGATGTCGCGAGCCTCGTCGAGACGCGCAACCTGCAACCTTGGGCCGACGACGCGTCGCGCAGCCAAGCGGGCGCGGTCCTCGAGAGTTTCCTCGCCTACGACGCCAAGACGCTCGATGGAGTGCTGACGACCGCCGAGACGATGCTCCTGCCGTGGCGTTTTCGCCAGCCACTCGCCAAGGTCCGCACGGTGACCGCTGGGCCGAACACTCTCTACCTCTGCAGTCCCCGAGGCGAACAGCGGCACTACGAGCCACTCTTTCGTGGCGCTCTGCGCATGGTGCTCGAAGAGCAGCAGCGACTCGCCGACACCGGAGTCCAGCGCCGGCTGCTCCTCGTGTTGGACGAGGCCGCCGCGGTGGCGTCGCTCGATGAGCTCGACCAGTTGGCGGCCACGGTGAGCGGAATCGACGTCACCCTGGTGACGGTGCTGCAGGACTTCGCTCAGCTGACGGCCCGCTGGGGACCGCGTGCTCCCACCATCGTCAACAACCACATGACCCGATTGGTGATGGGCGGTCTCGCGGACCCGACCGTGGTGAACTACCTGCCTGAATTGCTCGAGGCGAAGGAGGGCGCCACCGTGGTCCCGATCCGTCAGAGGCCAGCGGGGACCGGCACCGTCGTCGCCGGTCGAAGCCGAGCGTATTCGGTGCGTCTGCGACCGTGGTGGCACGATCGACGGTTGCGACCGCGGGGGATGCGCTAGTGGTCACTACCATTTCCACATGGCTGAACCGAATCATTCGATGGATGAGAGTGTGCTCGCCATCGACATCGGTGCGACCAACACGAAGTTCTGCCACGTGGACCGCTTCGGGGAGTTCCTCGAGACGCCCAGGCGTCGACCCACCCCGTATCCCTGCACGCCGGCTCGACTCATCGAGATGTTGGTCGAGCGGATCATGGCCAGCGACCGCCCTCGAGTCGGCGTCGGGTTCCCCGGCGAATTCAGGGACGGCCGCGTCATCCGCCCCGGCAACCTCTCGCGCCCCGGGGGCGTCGCCACGGAGAAGGACCCGGTTCTCGATGAGCAGTGGCGGGGGTTCGGCCTCCAGGCCGCCCTGCGCGACGCCACTCATCGCGACGTGCGCGTCGTCAACGACGCGACACTCGCCGCACTCGGCTCGTGCGATGGCCGGGGCGTTGAACTCGTCCTCACGCTCGGCACGGGGCTCGGACTGGCCCTCTGTGTCGATGGAACCATGAAGAGCGTGCGCGACGTGGGAGCCGAGGTGTTCGTCGACGGCAAGACCTACGACCAGTCGGTCGGCGAGCGTGCGCGTGCGCAGGACGAGGAGCGCTGGGATGAGCTTCTGCTCCTCGCGGTCAAGAACTTCGCCAAGGAGTTCGGAGCCGCAACGGTGCACCTCGCGGGTGGCAATGCGCGGAGGGTCGCGCCGACGCTGTTCTCGGGCCTACCGTTTCACGTGGTCGTCAACGGGAATCAAGCGTCACTGCGCGGCGCGGCCAAGCTCTTCTACGACTGAGCCAGATCCACCGCGCTCGCCGCCAGCACGCCCGCCATCACCCGGCACGCGTCATCATCGACGGCGAAGTCGGGGCCGTGGTGCATCCCGCTCGACCCGTCGGGCATCGCACCGCCCACCAGCAGGTAGCAGCCCGGCACGCGGTTCAAGAACTCCGACACGTCATCGCTGGGCGAGACCGGCGGCACGGTGAGGACGCCGCGGGCGTCGACAACGTGCGTGGCGCTCGCCATCACCCGTTGGACGACCTCGGCATTATTGTGAACGGCCGGCGTTCCCTCGTTCACCTGCAGTGTGCACTTGACCACGAACATCGCCTCGACCTCGGCGAGGATCCCGTCGAGGCGGGCGAGCGCCTGGCGCTGCTGGTCGGGGGTGAAGGTGCGAAGGGTCCCGCGCAGCACTGCGTGGCGCGGGACGACGTTGTTCGCCGTGCCGGCGCCGACGACGCCAGCCGAGCAGGCGCAGTTGGTCCCGTCGTAGCTGAGTCCATCGACGACTTCGCCCAGCCGCGGTGCCAAGTGGCTTACCGCCAGCACCACGTTGCCTTCGACGCTCGCCATCGCTCCGTGGCCGCCCTTGCCCTCGATGTGCACGGTGAGCCCGACCGCTTCACTCATCAATATGCCCGGCCTCGTCGCGACCAAGCCGACCGGGGCGAGTGAGGTCACGTGCGCCCCGATCACGAAATCGACCGGATTGTTCTCGAGCACTCCACCGGCAATCATCGCCCGAGCTCCACCGAGGCTCTCCTCAGCGGGTTGGAAGAGCAGGGTGAATTCGCCAGCGAGTTCGTCGCGACGCCGCGCGAGCAGATCCGCGACCCCGAGCAGAGCCGCGGTGTGCACGTCGTGCCCGCAGGCGTGCATCACCCCTTCGTTCACCGAAGCGAAGGGCAGGTCGACCTCTTCGGTCACGGGAAGGCCGTCGATGTCGGCTCGAACCATCACGCGTCGACCGGGTTTAGCGCCGTGCAACACGGCCACGGCGCCGGTCTCGGTCGGGCAGGTCGCCAGCTCCCACCCGAGCGCGACGAGGCGATCGCGAACGATGCGGGTGGTGCGGCGTTCTTGGAAGGCGAGTTCGGGATGGGCGTGCAGATCATGGCGCAGCTCGACCATCGGGTCGTTCACCGACTTGAGAAGTCCGGACAGGTCGTCAGTGAATGGGCGGGTCATAAAGGCATGGTAGTGAGGCGCCCTCGGCTTCGCGGAACTGCGGTCGGCTACGATAGAAGGTCAGTAACAATGCGGCTGTAGCTCAGCGGATTAGAGCATCGGTCTACGGAACCGAGGGTCGGGGGTTCGAATCCCTCCAGCCGCACCACGAAGAATAGGTCCAAGTACTCAGATTCCTGAGCCCCGTCGCGTGGCCGGACACGGGGGTCGTCGCGACTCAGGAGTCTTGGTACTTACGCACCCAGGTTTCGAGATACTCGACCCGCCCGATGAGGTACCAGGACTCGGTGTTGCTCTGAAGGGCCCCGCCGATCTCCCGGATTCGTCCAAGTTGGTCGGCCTCGGGCAGGAGCAGGGCCCCCTGAAGTTCTCGCCATGTCGCCCTCGCGCGGTCGGCACACTCGCCAAGTCGGTCCGTCAACAGACGCAGGTGGTCGAGTTCCTCGTGCGGCCAGTCGCCATCAGCCATCGCCTTCTCAAGAATCAACTCACTGTGCCGCGCGCGCTGGATGGTCTCTGAAATTCGTTTGCTTCTGTTCCACAGTGCCCAGCCAGGAATCTTGCTGAGGTTGAAATCGTCGCCCATGGTGCCTCCATCGCATGGCGTTCGCACCTTGCCGAAGCAGGTTGCGGCGATGTCGTAGGGCCATGTCCCTCAATCGCTCTTGATGTTGATGTTCACTCTAGCGACGAGGTGTGTCAGCACCGCACGTTGGTCCGGCGATTCGTCCGCACGGCTTCGGAGAAGCACTTCCTCGAACTGGCCGGCGAGTACCGCGCGGCTCCGGGGGTCGTGTCGGGTGCACGAGTGTCGAGAAGTCGGGGTCGCCACTCAAGCGGTGCCGAGGAGGCGGGGCGTGCTGCCACGTGCTCTGCCGGCGCGACTCGAACCACGAGCGACAACTGGCGTATCGCTGACTACGGGGCGGGTCGCTTCCCGTCGTCGAGGGACTACTCCCTCGCCAGGAGTTGACCGGCCTGGGGGACCGGCACGGTCGTCGCTACGATGCGAGCAGGAGGTCGGGACCGCGTGGGCCACTCATGAGAAGGATTCGACTCGGCGGCGCCAACGCCTACGTGCTGGACGCTGACGGCGGGTTCGTGCTGATCGACACGGGCACCCCCGAGAATCGCAAGGTCCTGGACGCAGCCCTGCGGGCCATGGGATGTGGCCCCGGCACACTGCGCCTGGTGGTGCCCACCCACGGCGACTACGACCACGCGGGAAACGCCGCGTACCTACGCGCGACCTGGGGGCCAAGATCGCCATGAACGCCCAGGACGGCGAGCGGGTGAAACGTGGGGACTGGTCGTGGGGGATGAAGCTCACGCTGGACAAGTTCGGACTCGTGTTCCGGATGGTGACGCTGTTCATCCGGCCGGGGCCGTTCGAGACGTTCGTCCCGGACGTCTGGTTGGAGGACGGGCAGAGTCTCGCCGAGTACGGAGTCGATGCGACGGTGCTGCAGCTCCCGGGACATACGAAGGGTTCCATCGGTGTCCTGACGGCAGAGCACGTTCTCTACTGCGGTGATCTCCTGGATGGCATGGGCCGGCCCAGCCTGGAATTCTTCATTGACGACATGGCGGCAGCGACGTCGAGCCTGACCCGGCTGAGGAGCCTCGGGATCACCCGGGTGTTCCCCGGTCACGGCAAGGCGTTCGCGCTGGATCGGGTGAGGATGAAGCGCTGAACGATACGGGGTCACGTGGCCGTGGGTGACGGTCCTCGTGCTGGCCGTGCCCTACTGCGCATGCTCCAGGAGGTTCTTCAGACTCGTCCAGATACGGCGTTCCTGGCGTCTCCCAAGAGCCCGGCCAGGGGAGCGAACAATCGGGCGAGCCCGCGCAGGCGCAGGTCCCACGTCCAGGACATGACGGTTCCTCCATTGGCCGGCTCGAACGTCAAACCTCCCAGAACCTCGCTCGAGGACATCACCGTCCGAGATCGAAGGGAAGTGGGCCGTTGGAACTGCGTGAACTCGATCGCGATGTCGAGGTCTCGGCCACCCGACCTGACGGATCCGGCAAATCTCGACCCCTCACCAAGGGGCTCCGGGGTCGTCATGGCTACCGAGGTCATTCGGGGGTTGAATCGTGGCTCGTTCCTCTGGTCGGCGACGAAGTCGAAGACGGTTTCCGCAGGCCGTGCGATGAAGATCTTTCCCCGAATCGTGCTCACGACGCCCCTTGGGTAGGCATGCCTGCGTTTCCAGACCGGAACTTAGAGCCAGACGGAGTCACTCGGCCAGGGCCCTTGGTCATCGGTGCCTCGGTGGGCGTTGCCCGTGTGGGGCCGGGACAGGATCCCTCCCTCTGGTGGGACCGGGCCGTTCACTCGACACGAGGAGAGCGGGTCCTGGCGCTCGTGTGAACAGCCATCAGAGACTCCCCGTGGAGAACTGCCGACAGCGCAGGCACGTCGCCTCACCCCGCGCGGGCGCCCCAGTGGTCTTCAGACCGCACAACGCGGCGTCCGGATGGTCCTGTCGCCGCAGGTGGACGTCGTCGTAGTAGTCGTCGGCGGCCTTCGTGATCACCAGATCTCCCATGCGGCTGACCTTACCCCTCGGGGGTGTCGCAGAGTCATCTGGACTAGACATGGACGTGCAGTCGCGGCTGTAGCTCAGCGGATAGAGCGTCGGTCTTCGGAACCGAGGGTCGGGGGTTCGAATCCCTCCAGCCGCACCATCAGGCATCCTGCGAGAAGTCTCAGTCAGGCACTTTCAACTGACGGCGGGGGAAGTTCTAGCGTGTCTGAGAAGTTGCGCTACGACGAACATTCACGCACGATCCAACTCATAGACCCAAAGAACGGAATCGATCGATCGGTCTTCTAGGACCCGATGACTGGAACATTTCGCCAGGTGGCGCAATCA
>JADGOJ010000125.1 GCA_017883045.1 Acidimicrobiales bacterium | reverse complement strand
CTCCGCCACGTACCAGCGCTGGCACTGGACGAGCCAGGAGCCCGGCGAGGAGCTCTCCGTGGCGCGAGCTCCGGTGATCGTCGAGGGCATCCACGTGACGGACGAGGCCGTCGCCGTGCCGTGGGACGTACGGGTGTGGGTGATGGTGGATGAGAACGTACGGATCGGGCGAGCGCAGGAACGCGAGGGCGGCGCACGGTGGGAATGCTGGTCGACGAACTGGTTGCCGCAGGAGGCTGCGTACGTCGTGGCCCAGAACCCCGCAGCCCGCGCGGATGTGATCGTGGACGGGGCCTCGTGAAGGTGGACCGCAACGCCGACCTTGGCGAGTCGTACGGGTCGTGGCGGAAGGGAGACGACGACGCGCTGCTCGACGTCGTGACGAGTGCCAACGTGGCCTGTGGGTTCCACGCGGGCGATCCGGTGACGATGCTGCGGACGTGCATCGGCGCGGCCGCACGCGGGGTGGTCGTGGGCGCGCACCCCTCGTACCCGGACCTCGTCGGTTTCGGTCGCCGGCGCATGGAGCTGTCGGGCGAGGGCTGGCAGCTGATCGGCCACACCGACGCGGTGCTGTTCGACCCCACCGCCGATCCCCCGCCCTCCTGCAGCCAGGCATGGAGGTCCGGTTCGTGTCCACCGTCGGCGACTGACGCGGTGAATCCCGTGAAGTCGTCGTTATGAGCGGGGTGGGCCGAGTCCGTCGCCGCCAGTCCCGTGAAGTCGTCGTTCTCAGGTCAGATCGAGGGCTGGTAACCACGAGTTCACGGAACTCGGCCTACGCGACTCTCGGCAGGGTTCTGATAACCACGACTTCACGGGAGTCCAAGACTCCAGTCACTCAGCAGAGGGATGACCGCTGCAAGATCGGGGCCGTAGGCAGTGTGTGTCGCGGCGGCGCGCGCTGTGGGCGTGCCGTTGAAGGCGATGCTGATACCCGCTGCAGCGAACAGCGGTAGGTCCGAGCGGCTGTCGCCGATCGCTGCGCACCGACGGGGCGAGATCTGGTGATCAGCGCACGCCGCCAGCGCGAAGTCGCGCTTATCGAACTCATCGGTGGCTTCGGCAACCTCGCCGGTGTACTGACCGGCCGACACGACCAGCCGCGGCCCGCAATGGGCGGCGAACCCGAACCTCCTTTCGAGGTGTGCGCCCACTGGATCCCAGGCCAATGATGCGAGGAAGGGCAAGAGTCTGAAGGCACGGCACCACGCGACGGTCTCGGCGATCCCATCGATCAGCGGCATATCGGAGAGCCATTCGGCGACCTCGGTCTCGGTGTGTCCTGCCCAGCCGAGTGCGTCGATCCAACAGACCTCCAGGTTGCCGATCAAACCCTCTTCGTACCTGGCTTCGGCATGCCGCACGACATCACCATGTCCGAGTCGCTCAGCCAGAAATGCACCTGACGTGGTTCCGGGCACCAAGGTCCCGTCGATGTCGAAGCACACAGCCCCGCGCCACGAGCGGCTTTCCATTCTCCTGAGACTATCCGCCCAGTGTTGCGCCCATGGCTGAGCTGGTCGTTGTGGCGCCAGGGCCGCTGACGCTCGTGGAGGACGCCGGTCGGCCCGGATATGCGGGGATGGGGTCAGTCGATCCGGGGCCTTCGACACTGGCGCGTATGAGCTGGGACGGCGTCTCGTCGACAACCCACCGGGTGCCGCTGCGCTGGAGGTGTTGCTGGGTCGGTTGACGGTCCAAGCGACCTGCTATAGCAGAGATTGGCTACTGTTCGTCCCGGGGAGAGAGAAGAGAACTCGATGGTCGCGAAGCCACTTCCGCTGATCGTTGCCTTCACCTCATTGGTGCTCGCAGCATGCACATCGCCCTCTGTGCCGGGGGGCGGTGACCCCGCGGACATCGCGCAAGAGACGTCGGTCTCCTCGAGCCCCACCCCGACACCTCGCTCGATCCAGCAGGTCATCCAGGACACTCGCCCCTATGTGGTGAGAATCGAGTCGGAGGCCTGCGACGCGACGGAGTCGGGCCTTGGCAGCGGCTACCTGCTCGACGCGCGGCACGTGGTGACGGTGGCGCATGTCGTGGAGAACGCGCGAGCAACATCCTCAGACGGTTGGGGTGACATCGCAGTGCGATCGATCGTCAACGGTGTCAGCAAG
This sequence comes from Acidimicrobiales bacterium, assembly GCA_017883045.1. Taxonomy (GTDB): domain Bacteria; phylum Actinomycetota; class Acidimicrobiia; order Acidimicrobiales; family RAAP-2; genus RAAP-2. The sequence continues at coordinate 2,386 of JADGOJ010000125.1, read as the reverse complement.
GCGCGAGTCATCGGATACGACCGCTCACGCGATCTCGCACTCCTGGAGCTCAAGTCCAGCCTCGCCACTGAGGCATGCCCGGCATCGCTCAGGGCCTCTCCTTCGCGGATGGGAGGGCGAGGGAGGGGGACGGCGTCATCGCTCTGGGCTATCCCAACGGGATGCCACTGAGCTCGTTCCAGGGACACGTGGTGGGACTGAACCGGTCGGTGACCATCGCCGAGCAGCCTCTGACGGGACTCCTCCAGTACGACGCTTCGGTCATGCCGGGAAACAGCGGCGGACCGGTGGTGACGGAGGACGGCAAGGTGGTGGGGATGACCGACGCAGGGATCAAGGGCACCGACGCCCAGAACCTCGCGGTCACAGGGTTCGCACCGCAGATCACGGCGTGGGTCGCGCAGCCGCTGGTCCGCTCGCTCACCTCGTGCTCTGTCGAGAGCAGTATCGAGATCCGAAGCCAGCACGCCGAGGCCAGTGGAATCGCCCGGGCTATCGACGACTGGCTGAGCGGCGGCAACAAGGGCTTCGTGCGACTCTCCGGCGCTGAACTCGCTCGGGTGGGAACTGAGGTCGCCTACGAGCAGTCGATGGCCGACGTGGAGCGCACGAACGCTGTTCTCCTCCCGTCCGTGGAGTGGAAGACGGAGACGGTCGACGTCGCCGAGGTCACGTACCAGGAGAGCACGTACGCCGCATGCCTCATCAAGGATGAGCGTCTGACCCTCAGCACCTCGATGGGCTACTGGACGATCTCGGACGTCGCAACGGTCTCGTCGAAGCCCTGCTGAGCGGTGTCCGTTCACTTCTCTGCGACCCGGCCAGCGCGTGCGATTCCGTACGGTCGCGAAGTAGAGGACGATTGCCCCGTCAACGGCATCGCGGCGGTCTTCGCCGATCGAGGTGCAGGCATCGGAGATTTGAGATAGTTTGACGTCAAGACGTTTTGGGCGCGAGTGTGCGAGGAGAACCGATGGGCAAGATCAAGGTGCAGGGTACGGTCGTCGAGCTCGACGGCGACGAGATGACGCGGATCATCTGGCACTTCATCAAGGAGCGCCTGATACTGAAGTACCTCGACATCAACCTTGAGTACTACGACCTGGGCATCGAGAACCGCGACGCCACAGGAGACCAGGTGACGATCGACTCGGCCCACGCGATCGCCAAGCACGGCGTTGGCGTGAAGTGCGCGACGATCACGCCGGACGAGGCTCGCGTCGAGGAGTTCGGCCTGCGCCAGATGTGGAAGTCGCCCAACGGCACGGTCCGCAACATCCTCGGCGGCGTCATCTTTCGCGAGCCCATCATCATCTCCAACATCCCGCGGCTGGTGCCCGGCTGGACGAAGCCCATCGTCATCGGCCGTCACGCCCATGCAGACCAGTACAACGCGCAGAACTTCAAGGTGCCCGGCGCCGGCGTCGTGACGATCACGTACACCCCCGAGGACGGCTCGGCTCCCATGGAGTTCGAGGTCGCGAAGTTCGGCCCCGACGGCGGCGTCGCGATGGGCATGTACAACTTCAACAAGTCCATCGAGGACTTCGCGCGGGCGTCGCTGAACTACGGCCTGCTGCGGAACTACCCGGTCTACCTGTCGACGAAGAACACGATCCTCAAGGCGTACGACGGTGCGTTCAAGGACATCTTCCAGGCCGTCTACGAGGCGGACTTCAAGACCGAGTTCGAGGCCCGCGGCCTCACGTACGAGCACCGCCTGATCGACGACATGGTCGCCTCAGTGATGAAGTGGCCGGGCGGCTACGTCTGGGCCTGCAAGAACTACGACGGTGACGTGCAGTCGGACACGGTCGCGCAGGGCTTCGGCTCGCTGGGACTCATGACGAGCGTTCTCATGTCGCCCGACGGCAAGACGGTCGAGGCCGAGGCCGCCCACGGCACCGTGACCCGTCACTACCGCATGCACCAGCAGGGCAAGCCGACCTCGACGAACCCGATCGCGTCGATCTACGCCTGGACCGGCGGCCTCAAGCACCGCGGCGCCCTCGACAACACGCCGGAGGTCATCGCGTTCGCCGAGACGCTCGAGCGGGTCTGCGTCGAGACCGTCGAGTCGGGAAAGATGACCAAGGACCTCGCGCTCCTCGTCGGGCCTGACCAGGCCTGGCTCACCACCGAGGAGTTCCTCGCCGCGATCGACGACAACCTCAAGGCCGCGCTGTCCTGATCTCTACATACTCAGCCCCGTCTCCCATCGGAGGCGGGGCTGAGAGCTTTCTCGGAATTCTCTGTGCCTGAACGGGGATCGGCTACCGTGACGCCGCCCTGTACCCCGCCAGAGGAGCCCGCGATGCTTACCCCGCGTCTCGTCGTCTCGATGCTCGGCTGCGCTCTCGCGCTGAGCCTCGCTGCCTGTTCGCAG
>JADGOJ010000046.1 GCA_017883045.1 Acidimicrobiales bacterium | reverse complement strand
ACCTGCTCTTGGTTGAGTGCCTCTTCGACGTTCAAGATCCGCCCGGCGGGCACGCTCACTTCTGCGAGCAGGTCCTCCCACTCCCGCGCACTGCGGGCCCTCAGGGCCGACTCAAGTTCCGCGGTGAGTTCCTGGCGGTGGCGCTTTCGATCACTCCGGTTGAGGAACCGCGGGTCCTCAATTAGGTCGAGACGGTCACAGACCTGGCAGAGGGCCTCGAACTGCGTCTGGGTGTTGGTGGCGATGTTGATGGGACCGTCACTCGTCTCGAACGTTCCCGACGGCGACGACGCGGCGTTGTCGTTGCCGTGGCGAACGGCCTCGCGTCCGCTGATCAGTTGTTCGGACACCACCCAGCTCATCGCCGTGAGTGCGGTCTCCAACATCGAGACATCGAGATACGAACCGATCCCTTCCGTCGTGCGCCGCACCAACGCGGCCGATATCGCCATGGCCGCTGAGAACCCGCCGAGGGTGTCGCAAATGGGGAATCCGACCCGCAACGGGCTGCCTGACGCGAGTCCGGTCACCGACGCAATGCCGGCGAAGCCCTGGATGATCTGGTCGTACGCGGTGCGGTCCGCGAGGGGGCCGGTCTGTCCGAAACCAGAGACGGCGCAGTAGACCAGTGTCGGATTGATCTCGCGGATCTGCTCCCACGAGAAGCCGAGGCGAGTCAGGACGCCGGGGCGCATGTTCTCGAGGAGCACGTCGGAGGTCTCGAGGAGTCGCGTGAAGACCCCTCGACCCTCCGCGGACTTGAGGTTGACGGTAACCGAGCGCTTGCCGGCGTTCTGCGCGAGGAACGACGGGCCCATCGACGCCGCCTTCAGTTGCTCGTTCTCGCCGAACTCGCGTGACAGATCACCGGTCCCCGGGATCTCCACCTTGATGACGTCCGCGCCCATCAGGCTCAGCTGGTAGGCGGCAAACGGCCCAGCCAGAACCGTCGTCATATCGAGGACTCGGATCCCGCCCAACAGTGTCGGCACAACTCTTCCTCGCGTGGATGCCTGGCGCAGTCAAACGTCAGACGATGATTGAGACTCTTCGATTCCGAGTGAAGGACCGTCCCCGAAGGTTGATCTCGAGAACGGTCCATCACTTGGTGAACCTGTCGGGTGGCCGGCGACTGGAGCCACCAGCCAACCGACGAGGGTGATTCACTCAGTTCCGGGTACTGATTACTTCTCCTTAGCGATGACCGCCGCAAGTTGTGCCGGGGTCACGTACGCCTTCTGGACGTTGTTGAGACTGGCGTCAAAGCCCAGCATCTGGAAGCCACTGAAGACGTTGTGGTACTTGTTGAAGTCGTCATTGCCGGCGGCACCGTTGTAGTCGATTCCCTTGCCCTTCTTCAACAGCACGACGCACTTGACGTACGTCGAGCACGGGGTGCCCGGCGGGTTCGCCACCTTGACGACATCCTTCACCCAGACCTTCGGGTCCGTCGACTTGGCCATGGTCATTGCGAGTGACGCAATGATGACCGAGTCGTAGAAGGCGAAGGTGGTCGGCAGGTACGAAGTCGTGCGCCAGACCGTCTGGTAGTCCGTCAGGAAGTGGTTGAACGCGTCATCCTTCGCCGTCGGGGTCGACGGCAGCGCGGCGATCAGGTTGGTCGACGCCGTGGGGCCGAAGGCCTTGGCGTAGGCACCCTGGGACGCCGACTGCAGGTCATCACCGATCCATGGAACCTTCATGTAGCCCAACTGCTGGCCGTCCGCGAAAAGCGTGGCGGCCGTCTGGGAGTCCATGGAGTCGAAGATCACCTGAGGCTTGCCGGCGAACGCCTGGGTCAGCTCCGAGCTGTAGGACGACTGTCCGGGGGTCAGCGTGATGTTCTGCTGGACCGTCCCGCCCAGCGCCTGGTAGGCGGCCTTCAACGGCGCGACGAAGCCCTGGGAGTTGTCCGAGTTGTCGAAGATGAATGATGCGGTCTTCCAACCCTGGCTGATCGCGTACTGCGCCATCGCGACTGACTCGTTCGAGTCCGACGACGTGGTGCGGAACACGTATGGAAACTGCATCGTGTCCAGTGTGGTTAGACCACCGATCATGAAGTCGACCACGTTATTCGGCTTGAACTGGTTGATGACGCCCTCGATGGTCGGTGAGAACGGACCCGTGATGAACGTCGGGTGGCTCAGCATCAACTTGCGGAACGCCGGAAGGACGTCCACCGAGTCGGCCGCGTCGTCGACGTACGAGGTCTTCAACTTGTGACCCATGACGCCGCCGTGCGCGTTGACGTCGTAGACACCCACCGCCATGCCGTGCGTCGCCCAGCTGGACAGCAGAGACTTCGCCCCGGTGAACGGGTAGATGCCGCCGACGACAATGGGCTTTAACGTCTTCCCACTCGCGTCCGCGGTGCCACTGGTCAGGCCGACGGTGACGAGCGAGGACACCATGGCGAGCACCACCATCGTCCTCGCACCGCCAAGGCGGACCCTCTTCTTACTCAACATTTTCATTCGGTACTTCCCCCTTTTGTCTGTTTCTTGCTTTCAGTACGTGGGAATCTCCCACAGCTACGACCGTGATGCCTCCGCCCGGCCCAAGAAGATGCCGGCCAGGTCGAGTTGCGCAATCTCCGCTTGGGGACCGTGCACGTGGTTGGTACCCGCCACGAAGATGTGCACGAAGTCCGAGTGCTTGAGCGCGCGCTCGACGTTCTGTTCAACCACCAGGACCGCAGTGCCGGACTTGGCGATCGTTTCGATCTGGTTCCAGACCACGTCGGTGTAGGCGGGGGACAGACCAGCTGTGGGTTCGTCCAAGACGATCACCGTGGGCTCCACCATCAGCGACCTCGCGATCGCCAGCAGGTTCTGCTGACCCCCAGAGAGGAACCCCGCCCTCTTCTCGCGGGCCTTGTCGAGGTCCGTGAAGATGCCGAGGATCTCTTCCATCCGCGCGTCGGTATTGCCCTTCGCCGCAAAGCCACCTACCTCGAGATTCTCGCGGACCGTGAGGCTCACGAAGACGTTGTCGTTCTGGGGAACGTAGACGAGACCGTTGCGCGGGATCAGGTGGCCGGGCATCCGCGTGATATCGGTCTCGTTCACCATGATGCGGCCCGTCGTGGCCCGCAGGATGCCCACGAGCGTCTTGGCGAAGGTCGACTTACCCGCTCCGTTGGGCCCGATGATGGTCGTGATGGTGCCGATATCCGCCGAGAGGCTGATGTCGGTGATGATGGGCGTACGACCGTAGCCGGACGTGACGTTCTCAGCTATGAGTGCTGGCATTGATGACCTCTCCTAGGTACGCCGTGACCACTTCTGGATTCGCTCGCAGGTCGCTGAGGCGACCGGTCGCCAACGTCTTGCCCTCCGCGAGGACGATGACGTGGTCGCAGATCTTCTCGACCACGTTGAGGTTGTGCTCGATCATCAGCACCGTGACACCCTGAGCCTTGAGGTCGAGGATGTAGCCGCCGATCCGCTCGATCAGGGCCGGATTCACCCCCGCCATCGGCTCGTCCAGCAGAAGCAGCGTGGGCGACGCCATGACGCCTCGCGAGATCTCCAGCAACTTCTTCTGGCCGCCCGACAGCTCGCGCGCCCGGTTGTCACGCAGGTCGTAGAGACCGTAGGTCTGAAGGATTCCCAGGGCCCGTTCGACGTTCTCGCACTCCACCCGCTTCACCAGACTCGGGCGAAGAAAGATGTTGACCAATGACTCCCCGGGCTGGTGCTTGGGGGCGACGAGCAGGTTCTCGAGGACGGTGAGGTCGCCGAGCTCGCGCGACAGCTGGAACGTCCGCATGAGGCCTAGTCGGGCGATCTTGTAGCTCGGCCAGTTCGTGACGTCGGTCGAGCCGATGTGCGTCGTGCCCGAATCACTGGTCATCGCCCCCGAGAGGATGTTGACCACCGTCGTCTTGCCGGCCCCGTTCGGACCGATGAGCGCGGTGATCTTGCCCTTGGGAACCTCGAACGTGGCGCCGTTGACCGCCTTCACACCGAGGAACGCCTTCGTGAGACCCTCACAGGTGAGGATCATCTCGTCCGACGACCCGCGCGATTCCTGGTCCGTCATGACGCACCTCCTTCTTCGACGGTGCTCAATGGTTCGGCCCCGGCCCTTGCCGCCACCGCCGTCACGGACGACAGTGGCGTCGACGCGCTGATCGGAGAGCGACGTATGCGCTCGGGGATCATGCCCTGCGGGCGGAACCAGAGCATGACCATGAGCAAGATGCCGATGACCATGGCGTCGACGTACTCGATGAGGCCCGGGTGACTCGGGATTGAGGGCAGGAACGCCGGCAGGTGCACCAGGAGCGTCTCAACGAGCAGCGAACCCGCGATCATTCCGATGTTGTTGCCCACGCCACCCACGATGATGACGGCGAAGATGACGAAGGTCTCGCCGGGCAGCCACGCCGACGGGTTGAACGATCCGCCGAACTGGATGATGAGTCCCCCGCCCACGCCTGCGTAGAAGGAACCGATGAGCATGGAGGTGAGCTGGTAGCGGAAGACGCCCTTGCCCAGGGCCGAGGCCACACCCGCGTCGTCGCGAATCGCGCGGAACGTGCGTCCCAGCGGTGAGCGGGTGATGCGGCTCATGAGGAACCACATGATCAGGGCAACGACGCCCGCCACACCCGCGAAGAACGGCACGAAGGAGTTGGTGGTGAGCTTGAGGACGCCCGCCATCGGTTCGGGGACGTTGTAGAGTCCGTCGGCTCCGTTAAACAGTGGGACGAAGTTGTTACAGATGTCATAGAGCACGAGCGACAACGAAATCAGCACCATCGCCAGGTAGTCGGTGCGCAATCGGCGCAACGAGATCAGAGCCACGATGAGCGCCAGGGCACTGGCGGTCAGACCGCCGATGATCAGATTGATGGGAAACGGGATGTTGAGACCCAAGATGTAGTGCTGCCCGGTGCCCGCGGAATCGGGCATGCTCACCGCACCCGTGACGTAGGCGCCGATCGCCACGAACCCGATGTAGGCGAAGTTGAGGATGCCCGTCTCGCCATACTGGATGTTCAGGCCCATGGCCAGGATGAAGTAGTCAAAGAGGAAGAAGAGCAGTGTGAAGACGTAGTACCAGAATGCGGACATGACTTATGCCTTTCCCGGTCGGGCGAACAGGCCGCTCGGCCTGAACAACAGCGTCAGAATCAGGAGCACGAACGCGACGTCCAGTTTGTAGGACGGGTTGATGAAGACCGCCGAAATCTCCGTGGCCAGGCCGATGAGCACGGCGCCGGCCATGGCGCCGTAGATGCTGCCCACGCCGCCCACGATGACCGCGGCGAAGATCACGAACAAGAAGAGCTCGCCCGACGCCGGTGTCAGGTTCCCCTCGGTGATGCCCAGCACCGTACCGGCCAGCCCGGCCATCGTGCCCGACAGGAACCACGTAATAGTCGTAATCCGCTTGGTGTCGATGCCGCTGGTCATGGCCAGTGTCGTGTTGTCCGACATGGCGCGCATGGACTTGCCAAGTCGAGTGGTCTTCAGCATGATGTGCACGAGCACCATCAGGGACAACGAGATGGCCATGACGATCAACTGGTTCCTCGTGAGCAAGAAGGGCCCGATGTGCAGCACCTGCTCGATCGGCATGTTGTAGGCGCGGACGTTGGCGCCCCAGATTGCGTAGATGACGTTCAGAATGATCAATGAAAGACCGAAGGTGACGATGAGGACGTAGAACGTCTTGTCGAATCGCCGGGCAAACGGACTCAGCAGGAACCGGTTGATGAGCACCGCCAGCACGCCCATGCCGAGCGAACCGCCGACCATTGCAAACCAGATGTTCAGGTGCAAGAAGCCGCTGTTGACCTCCAGCGTCAAGAAGGCGCCTAGCGCCATGAAGTCGCCATAGGCGAAGTTGATGTAGTTCGTGATTCCGAACTGCAGGCTCAACCCCACGGCCGAAATCGCCAAGACCGATGCGGTGACCAGACCGAAGCCAAAGGCCAGCCAGAACTGCTGCATGCGTCCCCCTCTTGACGATCCGTTCTGCCCACGGTGTCGCCGCTTAACTTGATAGTTCATATCACCCTCGTGCGAACATGACTGACAAGATTTCAGCCGAATATGAGAGAAGTCTCAGAAATATTCGCGATGACGTGAGGATTCCGTTGATTCAAAGGACTCCGACGTGAACCGTGAAGGCAAAGACTTTTTCCGCGACTGATAGACATCGCGGTCCTACTGGCCAGTACGAGTCCGGCCAACTCGCGTGACGTCATCGGCAGCGAATCTCGACGCGTTGGCGAAGACTGTCGTGTGGACAACTCATACTCGACCGCGTACCCTTCGCCTTGGTGCTCGCGACGGCAACCGGCTTTACTTCCGAACCAGCACTTCACCGTGGACCAAGATGAAGCTCCCTTCGGGGTCGACGGCCCAGCGACGAAGGGCCGCGGCCATCCCGTCGAGTTCCCCGGTCGAGGTGATCCCGTACTCCACGCCCTGTCGCGCGTATTCGCTGCAGACCACACGGTCAGCCCAAAGATCGGCCCACCACGCGCGTTCCTCGTCCGATTCGTAGGTCCATGCGGACGACGTCGACACCACGTCGCGAAATCCCGCCGACCGGACCCAACTCTTCAGCTTCCGGCCAGCGTCGGCGTCGGCGCCATTACGCCTCGTTATCTGGTGATACACGTCCATCCAGCGCTCGAATAGCGGATCGCCGGGCCACCACGCAAACGCCGCGAAGTCGGCATCGCGAACCGCGAGCAGCCCTTGAGGTTTCAGTACGCGGCGGCCTCGTCCTGGGTCAAGTAGGTGGGTTCGCACATGGTCGATAATTCCTTGTGGAGGTCGGGGTGACCCCATCCACAAGGACTGGGCAAGAAGCCATCGAACGGGGCAGTCGGAGTGTTTGAGGGAACGCAGAAGTTCTTTGAGGCGTCGTTTGCCCGGGCCCTGCACGGGCCAGCGCTAAGCGGTCGGAATGGTTGGGGGGTGCAGGGGTGTGCAATTTGTGTAGTTGCACGGGGGTGAATGGACTTACTGGGGTCAGAACACCTCTGAAAGGGGCCACGGACAGCACGAAGGCCCAGGTTCTCCCTGGGCCTTCGACTGCATCTATGCGCTGCTTGGTGGCGGGGGTACTTTGCTGAAAGACCAATCCACAGCCACGCCACTCCCATTCACCCTGATGAAGAGGCGTGCACACCCGCTGCACACCCGGCTGCACCCCCTTCATTGCTACGCGTCGCTGAGTTCCTGGACTGAAGTTGGATACGTCATAGCGTCGAGGTAGCAGCACCCTGTGACCTGTGCTGTGGGAAGTCGGACCCAACAAGCAACGACACTCACCTCAGAGGGTCCTCGCTGGTGAATTCTGGGGCTTCCGTCGACTACCCAGCCTCTAGCGAAATGATTGTCCGTCAGTACGCCCACGTCGCGCTCGTCCGCCGGGGCAATAGGCGGGATCCATCGCCCCACATTGAACTCAAAGTGGCAGAATCGAGACCCTGGCGGCCCACTGAGCTGTAATTTTTAAGTCCCTGACTGGGCTCATGCCATCTCAGGCACGGGGTTTTACGAATCCGACTCGTTGGCGAGAGTGCCGAAAATTACCGGTTGTTTTCGGATCGAACCGAGATCCCGTGTGCGCATCGTCTACGTGAGAGGAATTGGCGGTTGGTTCATCATCGGATTCTGCCCCGAACACGGGACATCGGACGAATCGGTTAGGTGGTGTCGATTACCGCCGGCTCGTGACCGCGGATCGTTGCCTACAACGCCAACGGACACAAGCGGACAGCGATGACCACCACCACAGGACTCGCGAGAGGTCCTCCGCGTTGCTTGCGACATCATCACCGTACTCGCCGGACTCGAATTCCCGAGCCGGGCTGAACCTTCAGCAGCCCCTTCAAGAGTGATCTTGAGGTACATGAAGGGCTCGAGGGGCCGACCAAACTCTGCTTAACTCAATGATGAGCCCGTCGCGGCCTCGCATCACCGGTCGATCACGGTGGGACTCGGTGGAACTCGAGAACCAGAGGGAGTTGGTCGATGAGCACTGGGCTCGCGTTCTCCGAAGCGATGGTGGGCACGTGGCGCAGGACCGGGGAGCGTCTCGAACGCTCGTTCCGCTTCGACGCGCTCCTGGAGACCCCGATACTTCCGCTTCCCCGCAGAACCGTCATCGCCGAACTCACCGGGACGCTGAATGCCGAGGGGATGGCGTCGGGCACCACCATCACCGGTACGTTGGAGATCTCCCCGTATCAACACCATCGACTGCGCTACACATTCACCACGATCGGCGACGACGGGCGCCGCTATTCCTTTGACGGTTGGAAGTCTCTTCGCGGAGTGCACCAGCTGCGTGCGTGGACCACGCTGACTGGCGCTATTTGTGACGACGAGGATCACGAGGTGGGTACCGCCCTCCTTCGATTCCCTCTCCAGGCCTTGGCGTCGTTCGTCGCGGGGTTCCGACTTCGTCACCACGACACGGGCCTCGAGGATCGACAGTGGTCGGGCCAGCCCGGGCGACTCGAAGTCTGGTACGACACGCTGACCGATCCGCACACGGGAACGGGCCTTTGGCTGCACCACGAGATTTGCGCCCCGAGCGACGGCGGCGCGGCTCGCGGCTACGGCTGGCTCGTACTCTTTCCGCCCGACGCCGCACCGGAGATAGTCCAATTCGGTCCCGAACCATTGGGAGAGAACCCATGGTTCGCTGTGGGCGAGGTTATCGCCGAACCTGGACGCCGGATCGGCAGTGCGGGTACGGCGACGTGGGAGCTGACGTATCACGACGATGCTCCAGCGCTGTTCACGTTCCCGCGAACGGCCTGGCGACACCGATTACTACCCTCGGCTCAGATCGTTCCAGCGCCGTCTGCCTCGTTTCGAGGCACCGTCACGCTGGGTGAACGCGTGTTAGAGCTCGACGGGGCGCCTGGTGGGGTGGCCCACATCTACGGCCACGGCAACGGGGAACGGTGGGGTTGGCTACACGCCGATCTCGGTGACGGTGACGTCCTCGAGATCGTGGCCGCAGTCTCTCACCGCGCCGGACTGCGCCGCCTCGCTCCTCTGCCCTTCGTCCGACTTCGCCAGAACGGCGTCGACTGGCCGCGGTTCGGACTTCTCGCCGCGCTCACGGGCTCGGCGCACCTCGGTGTGCCGGAGTGGGACGTCACCGTGCGCTCGGGCGGACGCCGCTTGCGGGTGCGGGTCGTTCAACCGACCGAACGCACGGTGGTCATTGAGTACGCAGACCCCGACGGCGCCTCGTCGACCTGCAGGAACTGCGAACGGGCCGACGCGCAGATCGTGCTCGAGCGTCGAGTCTCGGGCGCCTGGGTCGTCGAGCGGGAGTGGTCGCTCGACGCCACGGCCCATAGCGAGATCGGCACCAGACCGTGAACGGGTGGTGCATCGGGGTGCGACGAGGCGCGGGTGATCTGCTCGCCACCGGCACGCCAGCGCACACGAACTTCGAAAACGGTCCGATCAAGTTCGTCCGCCCTCTCGAGGGCAGGGCCGATTGAAAGTGGGCATCACATGGTGAAGAGCAGCAGTGATAGCAGCCCGCGAGTCCTCAACGGCTACGAACGTCGAGTGCTCGATGCACTCTGTGACGCTCTGTTTCCGCCCGGTGGGGCTATCCCGCCCGGCGCGGCTGACCTGGGTGTCGGCGCCGACATCGAGCGACTGCTCGCGCGCGTGCACGGACAGCCCCGTTGGCTGGTACGAGCGATGCTCTGCGGCTTTGACTTGACCGGATTGCTCGGGCGACGACCCGATCTGTTCCATCGCCTCGATCCCGATGCTCGCCTTCGCTCGCTAGAGAAGAGCCGCTCGTCGAGTCTGCGTGCCCGACGCGAGGCGTTATCGGGGCTCGAAGCCCTCATCCAACTGGCGTACGCATCACGACCGGAAGTGACGTCACTCATCGGCTACGACGGCGAGCCCCTGGTGGCGATGGGACCCAGCGGGCCGCCCCGACCCATCGAATTGCCAGTGATCAGGTATCCCGAGGTCACCGACGCCAAGATCGTCGCGGACGTCGTCATCGTCGGTTCCGGGGCCGGCGGAGCTGTCGCGGCGGACACTCTCGCCCGCGCCGGCCTTCACGTCGTCGTGCTCGAAGAGGGGCCACCCGTAAGGCGCGGCGACGTCGAGGGGCATCGTCCCGCGGAACGACTCTTCCAGTTCTACCGTGACGGCGGTCTCACGTTCACCCTCGGCACGCCGGTGATGTCGCTGCCGATGGGCTGCGCCGTCGGCGGGACGACGGTCGTCAACTCGGGAACTTGCTTTCGCACCCCCGATTCCGTTCTGGCGTCGTGGGCGGCGTCGGGCATCACCGCCATCGACCCCGACGCGATGGCCCCGTGGTTCGACTCGATCGAGGACGTGCTGGGCGTCCAGCCCGTTCCCGAGGCGGTTCTGGGTGCCAACGGCGACGTGATGCGTCGTGGCGCCCAAGCGCTGGGGCTGTCGGGCGGCCCGATTCGACGCAACATCAGAGGTTGTCACGGTCACGGCGTCTGTGCGTTCGTCTGCCCCGTCGACGCCAAGCAGGCCATGCACGTGAGTTACCTGCCGCGGGCGGGCGCCGCGGGGGCGCTCATCTATTCCGGAGTGAAGGTGCGATCCATTCGTCTGGTTTCCGGACGGGCCGCCGGGGTTGTCGCCGACGTGCTCGATCCCGAGACCGGTCGAAAGGTCGGCACACTCCAGGTGGATGCGCGTGCGACCGTGCTCTCGGCGGGTGCGATCTTCTCGCCCGCTCTGCTCGCCCGCCAGCACCTGGGGAGCTCGTCGGGCCAGCTCGGTCGCAATCTAGTCATCCACCCCGGGGCGGGAACGACGGCCCGGTTCGAAGAGCCCCTCAACGCGTGGCGCGGGACGATGCAGAGCTACTACGTCGACGAAAAACTCTCGAGCGGCGTGCTGCTCGAGGCCACGTTCCCGCCGCCGGGCCTCGGTTACTCCGCCGGCTCCTTGCCCGGTTGGGGGCCCGGCAAGGAACTGTTCGCGCTCTACCCCTACATGGCGTCGTGCGGTTCAATCATCGGAGACGCCGGCGTCGGGCGCGTCAGTCCCCTCGGGCGCAACGCCGTGTCGATCAGATACAACCTGACGCGCGAGGACGCGGCGAAGGTCGTGGAAGGAATTGCGATGTCGGCCGAGATCTTCCTCGCGGCCGGTGCGAAGGAGGTCTATCCGATGCTGCCGGGGCTCAACTCCATTCGATCACTTGACGAAGTGCGTCACGTGCGCGAGGGGCGCTGGCGCCCATCCGATCTCCACTTGTCGGCGTACCATCCGATGGGCAGCGCGCGAATGGGCGCCGATCCGTCGAATTCGGTGGTGAACTCCTACGGACGGGTGTGGGACGTTCCGGACCTCTTCGTCTTCGACGCCGCAGTACTGCCGTCCTCGTGCCACGTGAACCCCCAGATCACGATCATGGGTCTGGTGGCTCGAATGGCGGCTCACCTCGCCGACAACCTATTGTGAGCGGCCGCATTCCCCAAGCGCTGGTGGTCGCGAATCCTGCGGCGGGCGGCTACCCGATGGACGTCGCCAACAAGGTCACCGACCAACTGGTTCGCCGTGGCTTCAACGTGACAACTCACTTGACCGCTCGACGGGGTGACGCGGTCCAAGTAGTTTCCGAGTTCGTCGGGCGCGCTACACATCCGAGAATGCCACTTGATCTGGTGATCGCCGTTGGTGGTGACGGGACGGTTCGCGAAGTAGCGGAGGGGGTCGTTCGCGGGAACGGTGGCTGGCCGGGCGAAACAGGCTCGACCGACATCGCCGTCCGCGAGACGCCGGCGCTATTCGTAGCCCCGGGCGGTACGGGCAACTCCTTCTATCGGGCGCTTTTCGCCGACATTCCGGTGAACGATGCCCTGGAAATGGTCCTCGGTGAGGACCGTACCGGGGCGAGAATCCGCTGGCTCGACATCGGACGATTCGTCGAGGGCGACCAAGCCGTCGTCCTCGGCGCGAGCGCGGGATTCCTCGCCCGAGTGCTCGACCAGGCCCGCGCCGCGCCCGCGGCCACCGGCCGCCAACGCTACGAGCAGTCCGCGCTCGAACTCATTGGACGTCCAGACGATCTGGGCACGGATGTCCGCGTACTCGTCGACGGCACCGTCCTCATCGAAGGGCACCTACTCCTCGTAGCCCTGGGCGGCGCCCGCCATCGCGGTGGCTCGTTCGAACTCTTGCCACGCTCCATGCTCGACGACGGGTTGTTCGATGTCTGCGCCATCAGGGCAACCTCGCCAGCGCGGCTCGCAGAACTACTGCTCGCTGTCACGACCGGCACGCACCTGGAGCAACCGGAGGTGGCATACGCGAAGGGGAACACGGTAACTATCGAGGCGACTGGAGAGGGGTCGATGCCGGTGGAGTCTGACGGCGACGTGGTTGACGGCGAAGCGCAGCCCGTGCGGACCGTGACGTTCGAGGTCATCGGCGCAGCCCTGAAGGTTTGGGCCGGGGACCCACCACTCTGCGGCTAGTCAAACCCCGAAATCGTACGGTGCGGACGGTTCTCAGTCGAGCGCGAGCGCCGAAGCCAAGGTGCCCGCGAGTTCATCGGCTCCGAGTGACTCCAGATGTTCAATTGCGTCGGCCACCTCCGCGCTCCCACCGGTACCAAGGAATTTCTCGCGCGCCAGCTCGAAATGGTCTCGTCGGGTGAGGGCTCCCGACGCACCCCTCGGGATCGTCACGCTTCGCGACAGCGTGCGCCCATCGACGAGACGGACCTCAACAGCGGCCCCAATCTCTTTGGTCGCATCCGCGAAGGATTCAGCGGGCGCGCCGACGTTGTGGAGCAACGTCGCGGCATCCTCTTTGGCGCCGGCACGGGCGAGCCATGACGACGCACGCTCCCCAGCCTGACGGAGTGCCTCACCGACCGGCGCCGTCGCGAGCAAGGCCCGACGGGTCAGTTCCGGATCGTGCTCGGTGCGAATCCGCGCGGCGAGCTTCCACGCCACCGGGTCATCAAGTCGTGGCGACGCCAGATCGCTCGGGGTGAAGTTCCCACGCAACAGCGCCACCGCAATCGGGTAACCCACGGAGAACTGAAGTGCGCTGATTGGCGATCCCGGACCCGAGACGTAACTGCGGCTCTTCACATCCATGCCGAACGTGAACAAAGAGCACCTCACTACGACGTCTCGAATCGACGCGTCCACGGACTCACGCAATTCGCTGTCGCCATTGACCACTGCGCTGACCTCGTGCTTCGCCGCATCGTTGAAATCACTGTGGAGCTTCACGGCAGCATCGAGAGCGCTGTCGAGATAGGCGCACGCCGGGTAGAGCTTTATCGACAGCGTCTCGGTGTGCCAACGTTCTCCGAGCGACGCCACCACCGCATCAGCGAGAGGGACATCGGCGAACGTAGCGAGCATTCCTTCGGGGTGTTCCAGGATGTCGAGTGCGCCGCGCAATCCCGCCAGAGCGCCGTCACACGCATCCAGCGCAGTTCGGATCCCAGCCGCAGCGGTGAGCACCTTACCGTCGCTTCCGAAGAACGCCGGGGCCAGCGAATGTGGCGGCAGAGAGCAGGCGAGGGCCAACGCCGCGGTGGTCTGTTCGGGCGAGGCGCCCTGCGCACGCATCCGCGCCACCGTCGCCCCGACCAGATGGCCGTACGCCGCCGTCTGGCCGCGAAACGACCCGAGCGTCGCCCCTGCGACTACGCGAGCAGCGCACTCATTGGCGGCCACCACGGCCTCCACGAAACGTCTCCCGTCCAAACCAGTTGAGGAGGCATACGCCATCGGCACACCGACCGTTGAGTGCGATACATGGCCCGCATACAGCGTGTCGTCGAAGTCGAGCGCGAGAGAAAGGGCGCTGAGGCAGAAGGCTGCGGACTTCGGATCCTCCTGAAGAGGGCCTCCAAATGCATTGACAATTCGATGTCCAAGAGGATGTCGGAGCGTGGCGCGCGCCGCAGCCAGTTGTGAGAGCACTTGGCTTCGAGTGAACGACTGCACTCTCTCGGGTACGTCGTCAAGCTGCAATCGCGAAGCGAATGATCCCAACTGCTCGACCAGCGTCATCAGTCTTCAATGCTAGGTCGTCGCAAGCCCTTAGCCGCCTCGAGCTCAGCGATCTGCGCTTGCAGCGGCGTGACAGTGTCTCCCGCGTCACCATTGAAGAGCGCCATTGCGATGCTCAAGTGATTCGAGACCCAGTCGTCGAGGTGGGTGCCGAAGTGGGCGCCCATCGGCTGCTGACGGTTAGACACCGGAATCGAGAGCCCGCCTGCGCCGTGCTGGATGCCGAGCAGCTTCGCGAAAGCGCACTCGGCGGTCTTCTTCTTCCCTCGGGGTGGCCTTGTTCTTGGGCCCGAGCTGGCGTAAGTAGTGGATCGAGCTGGAAAACACAAAGTCCCGGCTCTCTTTCGAGAAACCGGGACTTACGTGCAGACAAACACCTGACTTCGGTGCATACCTCTTGGTGGCGGGGGCACTGTCGCAAAAGGCGAACTCGCGGCGAGGCAGTATCCATCCTCCCTGATAGGAGGCCATGCACACCCCTGATGCACACCTGTCTGCACACCCAGTCAACACGCTTAGCTTGTTGAGTTTGTGGACCGAAGCTGATCGAGTCATGATGCAAACGTAGCGACTCACTGCAACCTGCTCTTGGAGGTGAAATCCAGCTAATCGCGACGCCCACCTCACAAGGGCCACTTCGCCGAATTCTGGCGCTTCCGGCGCCTTCACAATCTCTGTCGCAATTACACTGCACACGGTGTGTCTTCTCATTCTTGCCTGGCAGGTCGAACCCTTGTATCCCCTGGTCGTCGGGGCAAATCGAGACGAACGTTTCGACCGACCAGCGAAATCATTCTGCGTCCTTCAAGAGAACGGTCCAAGGGTGCTGGGCGGACGAGACGAACTCGCCGGGGGTACCTGGTTGGCAGTGAACGAGTACGGGGTTGTGGCAGGTCTGACCAACCGTCCCTCTCGCGAAGGGCGCGATCCGACCAAGCGGTCCCGAGGCGAACTACCACTGCTGCTCGCCGAGCATCGCAGTGCCGCCGTCGCAGTGGCTGACGTGGTGCCACGTATCCGTGCGGGCGACTACAACCCGGCTTGGCTCCTCGTCGGGGACCGAGATTCGCTTTACTACCTGGAGTTGACCGCCAGCGACACACCCACTGTTCGCCGGCTGGGCCCGGGCATGCACATACTCGAGAATGTCCCACTCGGTACAGCGTCACCCAAGATCGACCGGGTCTCTTCGTCGATCGCGGCGGCGTCCGCAGCTGGAAGGCCGCTCTGGTCATCCTTGCCGTCGGTACTCGCGGATCACACCGTGGCATCCGCGGGCCACGAGTGGACCGGAAACCCCGGCATCGCACGATCACCGGCGACGCTGGCGCCGTGCGTGCACACCAAAGGCTACGGCACCCGCTCGGCGACTCTGGCTCGCGTTTCGTTGAGCCCCAAGGACCGGCCCGAGATGCTGGTGGCCGACGGGCCGCCGTGCACGGCCCCCTTCGTTGATGTCACTCGCCATTGGTTTGCTGAGTAGAGATCCGCCAGGTGCGAGCGGTTCTGCAACTCTTCATCACTGAATCGCGCCGGGAATGTGAAGGGGCTCTTCGGAGGTGATCGGGGTACGGCACCCCAGAAGTCGCAACCCGGTGCGACGTGACCGCACCGGGTTGCGACCGAATCGTTGTGCTCGGGCTTGCTGGACGATGGTCCCGGCACTACCATCCGCCTTAGGTTCATGATCGCCCGATTCCGATGGACACGGGGCGCTTCGGCGAAGGTCACTTGGGGGCGCCACGGAAGCGAGCGGAGAGCGGGGTGAGCGGATGAGTGACGTTGTTCTTCAGACCGGCAACTCTCCGGAGCAGCCGGCAGCGCTCGGCGAGAGACCACCCACAGGGCCACCGCGCAGCTTCCAGATAGTGCCGCTGGCGGGGCTTCCGATCGTCGCGGTCGTAATCGCCGGGCTCGTGGTCACGATCGCCACCAACCAGCTGTGGGCCCTCGACGCCTTCCACGTCGTCGGCGGAGGGGCGTGGACGACACTCGACCTCTTCCTTGGCTTCGTGCTCGGGCCGATCCTCGGCCGGATGTCGATACCCGCGAGGACCGAGTTCACGATCTGGTTCATGCCGAAGATGATCCTCATCATGCCGACGCTCGTGATCTGCACTCTCGCAGCCGGATGGCAGCTCGCCCGACGGGAGGGCTACCTCCTCACCAGCTACTCGCACCACGGCTGGATCGTCGCCTCCTTCATCGTCGTCGCGGTGATGGCGGTGATCGCCCTCGGACTTCTCGAGCCCGCCAACATCGCGGTGCTCTTCGAGTTGAAGGAGCTCCAGCCGAACGGCGAGGTCATCGGCCGGCTGATGCGCCGCTTCATCGTCACCGCCGGC
>JADGOJ010000045.1 GCA_017883045.1 Acidimicrobiales bacterium | reverse complement strand
AGCAGTTCCTCGCCCTCTTCGATCTCCACGACAACTTCTTCAGCAATCAGCATCTCGGTCGACATCGTTCCTCCTCGAACCTACCCATTCTGCCCGCTCAAGCCACGAGCCCGACCCATTGTGCCAAACTCGCCTCGTGAGCCAACTTCCACCCTTAGCCCCTTCGCCGGTCGAGGCGCCAATCTCCACGGGCACGCGGGTGATGCTCGACGATCAGGCGAGGTTCATCGACCGGAACCTGCTGAGTGGCGGATCGCCCTGGCGGCTCTTGCGTCTTCCGGGAGGTTCGCGCGCGGTGGCCGAGCGATGGGCGGGCGGCGGTGAGGTCCGCGCCAGTGAAGGCCGCTTCGCTCGCACGCTGGTCCAGCAGGGCCTGTTGCACCTGGTGCTTCCGGCCAACTCCCACGTCGACGACGTCGACGTGGTGATCCCGGTGCGCGACGACGCGGCGTCGCTGGGCGCGTTGCTGGCGAGTCTCGTGGACCTTCACGTCACAATCGTCGACGACGGCTCCCTCGACCCGACCGCCATCAACGAGTGCGCCGAGCGGTTCGGCGCGTCACTGGTCCGCCTGAAGGAGAACCGTGGTCCAGCGGGAGCACGGAACGCCGGCGCGCTCGCCACAACGCGGCCGCTGCTGTGGTTCCTCGACGTGGACGTCCAAATCGACGGTCCGCTCGACGTGCTGGGCCGGTTGCAGCCGCAGTTCGACGATCCGCTCGTCGGGGCCGTCGCGCCTCGCGTGCGCGGTGGTGACGGCGCAACGGTGCGCGACCGCTTCGAGCAGCGCTTCAGCCCTCTCGACATGGGGGTTCGCAGCGCGCTCGTCGTGCCCGGCGGCGCGGTCCCCTACGTGCCGAGTGCCTGCTTGCTGGTTCGACGGAACTGCTTCGGCGCGGGCTTCGACGACGCCTTGCGGGTCGGCGAGGACGTCGACCTGGTCTGGCGGCTCCACGACCGGGGATGGCTCGTGCGCTATGTGGCCGACGCCGTGGTGACGCACCGTGCGCGCGCCACGTGGCGACGCTGGTGGACCCAGCGCGTCGACTACGGCGCCTCGTCGGGCGAACTCGCCAGACGCCACGGCACCCGGATGGCTCCCTTCCGCGCGGACGCGTGGACGCTCTTCGCGTGGATCAGCGCCGCCACGGGCAAGCCCATCATCGGCGCGCGGGTCGCGCGGGTCGCGCGCGACCGTTTGAGTACCCGACTCGCCGAGACCACCGACGAACCCGCCAAGGTGGCCGGCGAACTGGTGGGGCGCGGAATGGTCGCGGCCGGAGGACCACTGTCGCGGGCCGTGGTGAGGAACTTCGGACTCTTCGTCCTGTCGGCCGGCTTGCACCCGAGGTTGCGCCGGCGAGCCCTTGCGGTCTTCGCCGTTGGCACGGCTTGGCGGTGGCGCGGGTCGCGGGTCCATCTCACCGACATCCCCCTGGCCGTCGCCGACGACGCGGCCTACGGCATCGGTGTGGTCCAGGGCGCGTGGCGCTCGAGATCGCTCAGCGCGCTGAAGCCCCACGTCACGAAGTCCACGCTGGGGCTGCGCGAGGTCCTGGGCCTCAAGCCCCGGGCCGGCCGAGCCTGAGGTACTAGAACCGGACGACGCCGCGCACGTTCGCGCCGGACTCGAGGTCGTCGTACCCTCGCTGCACCTCGTCGATCGTGTACTCCTGGGTGATCAGTTCGTCGATCATGAACTTGCCCTCGTGATGCAGTCGCAAGAGTCGAGGGATCTGGATCCGTGGGGCCTCGGAGCCGAACACCGTGCCGCGCAACTCCTGGTTCATCATCGAGAACATGAACAGGTTGAGGTCGATGGACTTCAAGTTGAACGCCGCCAGCGCCGCAGCGACCACGACGCCGCCCTTCGCGGTGATCGAACGGGCCTCTTCGATGATCTCGCCCGTCGGCGCACCCACGGTGATGATGACGACGTCGCAGTTCTTTCCCCACGTCAAGTCGGGCAGGATGTTGAAGGCCGCGTCGAGGGCGGTCGTGCAGCCGTGCGTGGCACCGATCTTCATCGCGCGGTCGATCTTCGACTGGTTCGTGTCAATCGCGATGACCGCGCGCGCGCCGGCGTGCACCGCGCCTTGGATGGCGGCCGAGCCGAGCCCGCCGCATCCGATCACGGCCACGACGTCGCCGGGCTTGACGCCGCCGCGGTTGACCGCCGCACCGAATCCCGTCGAGACACCGCACGACAGCAGGGCCGCCGCGCGCAGGTCGTACCAGGGCTCGACGCGAATCACCGAGGCCTCGTGCACGACGATGTACTCGGAGAACGTGCCGAGGTTGCACATCCGGTTCAGGTTGACGTCACCGATGCGGTGGCGCCAGGTGCCGTCCGAGAGCATCGGGCCGGCCAGCGTGCCAGCCGCCATGTCGCAGATGTAGGGTCGACCCGACACGCAGTACTCGCACTTGCCACACGACGGGATGAACGACGTCGCGACGTGGTCGCCGGGCTTCACTGACGTGACTCCCTCGCCCACCGACTCGACGATGCCCGAGCCCTCGTGACCACCGATGATGGGGAACATGGTGCCGCGGCCCGAGATCAACTCGAGCACCGCGGGGTCCTGGGAGAGGTCGCCGGTGCGCAGGTGCTCGTCGGAGTGGCACAGGCCCGAGAAGGCCATCTTGACCTTCACCTCGAAGGCGTGGGGCTCATCGATCTCGATGACCTCGGTGTGCCACGGACCGTGCACTTCACTAAGGATTGCGGCCTTTACATGCATACTTCCCCCCGAGTCCGGTGCGGGCGAATCGACCCGCGGACTCACTCTACTTATGAGCCTGCGCTGGTGGCGAACGCGCGCTACATCTGCTCGGGGGCGTCGATTCCCAGCACCGAGAGACCGAGGCTCAGCGTGCGCGCCGTGAGGTCGCAGAGAGCCAGGCGCTCGTCGCGCAGGGCGCCCACGGATGAGAGCACCGGGCAGGCGTCGTAGAAGGCGGTGAACCGCTGGGCCAGGTCGAACAGGTAGACGCAGAGCCGGTGGGGCTGGAGCGCGGCGAACGACATCTCGAAGCCCTCGGGGAACGCGAGCAGGCCGAGTGCCAGGTGGCGCTCCTCGCCCGCACCGAGGGAGAAACTGACCGAACCGGCGCTCCACGGCTCGCCGAGTCGACGGAAGATCGAGCGGAGCCGGGCGTGGGCGTACTGCAGGTACGGACCGGTGTCACCCTCGAAGGCGATCATCCGGTCCAGGTCGAAGACGTAGTCGTGCTGGCGTTCGGTGGAGAGGTCGGCGTACTTGATGGCGGCGCGCGCGATCTGCATTGCGAGGTGCACGCGCTGCTTCGCCTTGAGCTCGCTGCCGCGGCGCAGCAACGACAAGTCGGCGCGCTCGATGGCTTCGTCGAGCAGCGCCACGAGCTTGACGGTCTCGCCGCCACGGGTCTTGAACATCTTGCGGTCCGGACCGAGCACGTTGCCGAAGGTCACGTGTTCGCAGCGCACCCTGTCGGGGAGCCAGCCGGCGAGGCGCGCCACGGCGAACACCATCTCGAGGTGCTGGGCCTGGGGGGTCCCCACGACGTAGAGCAACTCGTCGGCGTGCAGGGCGCTCACCCGGTCGCGGATCGCCGCGAGGTCGCTCGCGGCGTAACCGAACCCCTCGTCACGCTTCTGGATGATCAACGGCAGCGGTTCACCGTCGCGGTTCGTGAAGCCCGGTGGGAAGACGCAGAGCGCACCGTCGCTCTCCACGAGCAGGCCCCGACGGTCGAGGTCGCGCACCACTTCCTCGAGCATGTGGTTGTAGTACGACTCGCCCACGACGTCCTCGGGCGTCAAGGTGACATCGAGATGGCCGTACACCCGGTCGAAGTACGCAATCGACTGGTCCACGAGAATGCGCCAGAGTCGACGGGTCTCGGGATCACCCGACTGCAGCGCGACGACGCGGGCCCGACTGCGGTCCTTGAACGTGTCGTCGGCGTCGAACTTGACCCTCGCGGCGCGATAGAAGGAGTCAAGGTCGCCAATGGACAGGTTGGCCGCTGCCTCGTCCTCCCCGAGGTCCAGCAAGTGCTCTATCAACATGCCAAACGGCGTACCCCAGTCGCCGACGTGGTTGCGCGCGATGACCCGGTGACCGGCGAAGCGATACATGCGGGCCAGCGCGTCGCCGATGACCGTGGAGCGCAGATGTCCCACGTGCATCTCCTTGGCGACGTTCGGCGCCGAGTAGTCGATGATCACGGTGCTCGGCGCCGGGGCCGATGCGACGCCGAGGCGTGGATCGTCGAGCAGGGCCACCAACTGGTCGTTCAGGAGCTTCGGGTTCAGCGTGAGATTGAGAAAGCCCGGCCCGGCGACCTCGACGCTCGCAACGCCCTCGAGGTCCGCGCGGCCGACGATCTCGTCGGCCACCTCGCGCGGCGCGCGTCCCACCCTCTTGGCGAGCGCCATCACGCCATTGGCCTGGTAGTCGCCGCGATCCGACGTGCGCAGCACCGGGTCGGCACCGACCTCGAGCGTGTCGAAGGCCACCTGGAGGCGTGCCAGCAGTACGTCGTAGGTCGATGCCATGGTCTTCAGTCTCGCACTTCGGCCCGGTCGACGCCCGGACGCGGTCCCGAGACGGGTGTCGGCCAGACACGGCAGAATAGAGGCATGACCTCACTCAACTCGTTTGCTTCCAAGTCCACGCTCGATGTCCAGGGCCGCTCGCTCACCTTCTTCTCGTTGCGCGCCGACGCCTTGCGCGACTTCGGCGTCGAGCGACTGCCGTACTCGATCAAGGTGCTGTTGGAGAACCTGCTGCGTCACGAGGACGGCGTGAAGGTCGATGCCTCCGACATCGAGGCGCTGGCCCGCTGGGCCGAGACCCCGACGCGCCACGGCGAGGCCGCGGGCGACGACGCGCGTGAGATCGCCTTCACCCCCGAGCGCGTGTTGATGCAGGACCTCACGGGTGTTCCGGCCGTCGTGGACCTCGCCTCGATGCGCGACGCGATCATCGCGCTCGGTGGCGATCCGCACAAGATCAATCCCCTCGTGCCCGTCGAGCTCGTCATCGACCACTCGGTGATCCTCGAGCGCACCGGCACCGCCGACAGCTACGAGCAGAACGTCGCGATCGAGTACGAACGCAACGTCGAGCGCTACACCTTCTTGAAGTGGGCCCAGAGCTCCTTCGAACAGTTCCGTGTCGTGCCCCCGGGCATGGGCATCTGTCACCAGGTCAACCTCGAGCACCTGGCCCGGGTGGTCTTCGAGCGTGAGGGCGTCGCCTACCTCGACACCGTGGTCGGCACCGACTCGCACACCACGATGGTCAACGGCCTGGGCGTGCTGGGCTGGGGCGTGGGTGGCATCGAGGCCGAGGCCGGCATGCTCGGCCAGCCGACCTCCATGCTGATCCCGCCGGTCGTCGGCCTGCACCTCTCGGGCGCCACCCGCGAAGGCGTCACCGCGACCGACGTCGTGCTGACGATCACCGAGCACCTGCGCAAGCATGGCGTCGTCGGCAAGTTCGTCGAGGCGTACGGCCCGGGCGTGGCGTCGCTCTCACTCGAGACGCGCGCCACCATCGGCAACATGTCACCCGAGTACGGCGCCACCTGCGCCATCTTCCCGATTGACCAAGTCACCATCGACTACCTGGCCTTCACGGGCCGACCGAAGGAGCAGCTCGAGTTGGTCGAGGCCTACGCCAAGGCCCAGGGCCTCTGGCACGACGAATCCTCCGTCGAGCCCATCTACTCCGAGCACGTCAGGCTCGACCTGTCGACCGTCGAGCCGAGCCTGGCCGGCCCAAAGCGCCCCCAGGACCGGGTCTCGCTCTCGGGGGCCCGCGGGGCGTTCCGCCACGCGCTCGGCCGCGAGCCCAAGGAGGTGCTGGGCTTCGGCGCGGCCGAGCACCTGCGCGACGGCGCGGTCACCGTGGCCGCGATCACCTCATGCACGAACACCTCGAACCCCGCGGTGCTCGTCGCGGCCGGGCTGGTCGCCAAGCGCGCCGTCGAGCACGGACTCACGGCCAAGCCCTGGGTCAAGACCTCGCTCGCGCCGGGCAGCCGCGTCGTCATGGACTACCTCGAGCGCGCCGACCTCGTCGAACCGCTCGATCAATTGGGCTTCTACCTTGCGGGCTACGGATGCACCACGTGCATCGGCAACACCGGGCCACTGCTCGAAGGCGTCTCGGAACTGGTCCTCGAGCACGACCTCTCGGTGGTGTCGGTCCTCTCGGGGAATCGCAACTTCGAGGGGCGTATCCACCCCGACGTCAAGCAGAACTTCCTCGCCAGTCCCCCGCTCGTGGTCGCCTACGCGTTGGCGGGGACCATCGACATCGACCTGAGCTCCGAGCCGCTCGGCACGGGTTCGAACGGAGAGCAGGTGTTCCTGTCCGACCTCTGGCCGAGCGACGCCGAAGTGGCCGACGCCGTTCGCGCCTCGGTCACGCCCGAGATGTTCGAGGAGCGCTACGCCAGCGCCTTCAGCGGCGACGAGCGCTGGCAGGAGGTCCCGACGACCAACGCGGTGACCTACGCCTGGGACGACCGGTCGACCTACGTGAAGCTCCCCCCGTACTTCGAGGGGCTCACGATGGAGCCGGGCGTGGTCACGGACATCAAGGGAGCGCGCGTGCTGGCCAAGCTCGGCGACTCGGTGACGACCGACCACATCTCGCCGGCGGGCAACATCCGTCCGACCGTCCCGGCTGGCCGCTACCTGACCGACGGCGGCGTCAGCCAGGCCGACTTCAACAGCTACGGCACGCGCCGGGGCAACCACGAGGTCATGGTGCGCGGCACCTTCGCCAACATCCGCCTGCGCAATCAGATGGCGCCCGGCACCGAGGGGGGCGTCACGATCAAGCTGCCCGAGGGCACCGAGATGTCGATCTTCGACGCCGCGATGGCCTACGCCCACGATGGCACCCCGCTGATGATCATCGGCGGCAAAGAGTACGGCAGCGGTTCGAGTCGCGACTGGGCCGCCAAGGGGACCAAGCTCCTCGGCGTGAAGGCGGTGCTCGTCGAGAGCTTCGAGCGCATCCACCGCTCGAACCTGGTGGGCATGGGCGTGCTGCCGCTGCAGTTCAAGGCCGGCGAGTCCGCCGCGACCTACGGACTCGACGGTACCGAGACGTTCTCGATCACCGGTCTCGACCCGCTGAACCGCGGCGAGACCGTGCCGAGGGTGACCCTCGAGGCCACGCGCGCCACGGGTGAGGCCGTCAGCTTCGAGGTGCGGCTGCGCATCGACACCCCGACCGAGGCCGACTACTACCGACACGGCGGCGTGCTCAACTTCGTGTTGCGCCAACTCGCCTCAGACGCGCCGCTCTAGTCGTCCAGGGCGTGGGACGCCGCGGCGTCGGTGCTGTCGAAGAACTTGATGTGGCGGATGGCCTTCTCGGTCGAGTTGGCCAGACGCGCCTTCACGTCGTCGTTGGCCCGGGCGAAGGAGATGGAGATCTTGTCGCGCGTCAGGTCGTCCACGACGCGGCTGAGCGCGACCATGCCGGTGTAGTCGATGTCGGTGATCGCGACCGCGTCGATGACGACGTGCTTCGTGCGGGGATACTTGGCCAGCTTGTCGTGCATCTCCCGACGAAAGACTCCGGCGTTGGCGAAGAAGATGGGCTCGTCGAACAGCAGCGCGAGGACGTGATCGACCCGCTCGACGGCGTGCTCCTCGTGCGGCTCCCAGCTCGTGGTGCCCTTGCGGCGACCCATCTCGACCATCCTCGGTCGCGCCGAACGCCAGGTTTGATCGAGGATCGCGAGTCCGACGGCGATCGCGAGGCCCTGCTCGACGCCCACGAGAACCACGCCGAGCGCCGACACCATCGCGAGAACGAACTCCACGCGACTCGCGTGCCAGATCGCGCGGAACAGCTTGATCTTCACGAGGCGGCCGGCCACGAAGAACAAGACGCCCGCGAGCGCGGCCAACGGGATCATGTGGGCGTACTTGGCCAGGGGCGAGAGCACGAGCGCTCCGAGGCCCGCGACGAGCCCGACCATCTTCGTGCGGCCCCCGGCGAGCTGGGTCACCGTGGTGCGCGCGGGGCTGGCGTTGACCGGGAACGCACCGGCGAGTCCGGCAGCCACGTTAGCCAGTCCGATCCCGACGAAGTCGCGGCTGAGGTTCTCGGCCACTCCGATCTCGTCGGCCGAGGTGCGCGACGTCGCGGCACTCTGGCTCACGATCACCACGACGAGTGTCAGCGCGGTCGTGAAGACGATGCCCCACTCGTGCAGGTCGAACCAGTGCAGGCGCCACGTGAGCGCCCCGGTGCTGACCGACCCGAGCTCGAGCACGCCGTGCGCGCCGAGCGACGCGAGCGACGCGACGAGCGTCGCGGCGGCCACCGCGCCGAGCGCCCACGGGAGTCTCGCGTTCAGCTTCTCGCCGACGATCATCACGCCGAGGGTCCCAAGTGCGATGACGACCGACCACGCGCTGACGTGGCCCAGGTGATTACTGAGCGAACCGATCCGCTGCAGGAAGGTCTCGCCGCCCGACGCCACGCCGAGCGCCCGGGGCAACTGGTGGACGATGATGATCAGCCCAATGCCGCCCATGAAGCCCGCCACGATGGGCAGCGAGAGGAAGTCCGCCAACCAGCCGAGCCGCAAGAGGCCGACGCCCAGCACGATCAGGCCGGTCACGACCGCGGTGGTGGCGACCAGTTCCAGGTACTGGGCCGACGAGGCGGGCGCCAGGCGTAGCAGGACCACCGCGAAGAGTGGCGCGATGGTGGAGTCGGCGCCAATGGAAAGGATGGGGTTCGAACCCACGACGAAGAACACCAGCGAGGCCGCGATGAAGGCGATCATCGCGGTGAACGCGGGCACGCCGGCCAGCTGTGACGTGGCCAGCTGCTCGGGGATGGCGATGGCGAGCAGCGTGGCGCCGGCGAGCAGCTGACCCGGGAAGTTCTGCTTCGTCAGTCCGAGCAGCGTCTGGTTCAGGCCGGCGGCGGCGACCCGGCTTCCGATTGGCGTGCGTTCGTCTTCGCGCTTGCCAGATCCCATAGCGCCACCCTACGACGGGCCCCGCGACGGGTCGATCAGTTGGTGACGACGACCTTGAAGCCCTCGGCGAGACGGTCCTTGCCCAGGCCCGCGTTCTTGGCGGTCAAGCGGGCCCAGTTCTTCAGCATCTTCTTCAGGCCCTTGTTGCCGGCGACCTGGCTCTCGTGGCGCGTCAGGGCGAGGTGCTTGATGTCGAAGTGCTTGGTGATGTCCACGACCATCGTGGGCTCCCAACCGGTCAGCCAGACCTGCGCCACCGTGTGGGGCTCGAGGCCTTCGCGCAGCAGCTCGGGAAAGGCGTGGGGGTTGCGCGAGTCGGGGTAGACCGCGCGCATCGTGGCCTCGCCCGCCGCCAGGTGGTCGGGGTGGCTCGCGCGGATGCGCTCCCAGTTGCGCTCGGGGCTCTGGGTGATGACCAGGTCGGGCTTGTAGGTGCGGATGACGCGAGCAATCTCGCGACGCAGCAGGAAGGTGGGCTCGACCTGCCCGTCGGGCCAGCGAAGGAAGGTGAGGTTCGTCACGCCCACCTCGGCGGCCGCGGCGCGCTGCTCGGCCTCGCGGATCTCGGTGCGCTCCTCGCGGGAGTGGTTCGATTCGTCACCACCGGCGTCGCCGGAGGTGACGAGGCAGTACGCGACGTCGACGCCCTTGCTCGTGAGCGTGGAGACGGTTCCCGCGCAGCCGAAGTCGACGTCGTCGGGGTGCGCGACGACGACGAGTGCACGCTTGAGGGACTTGTCGTACTTGAAGACCGGCAGCGCCTTCTTCTTCTTGCTCACAGTACCGAATCCTCCTTCGTCGGATCCCAGCTGGCGAGGTCCTTCAGGTGCGGGTCGTTCGAGAAGACCTCGACGATCGGCCGCTTCAGGCCGAGGCGCCGCATGATCACCTCGGCTTCGATGATCTGGTTCCACAGCAGCAGCGACACCACGACACCGGTCGATCCGGCGCGTGCGGTGCGCCCCGAGCGGTGCAGGTACGCCTTGTGATCCTCGGGCGGGTCGAAGTGCATCACGCAGTCCACCCCGTCGATGTGCAGGCCGCGAGCGGCGACGTCGGTCGCCACGAGCACGGCCAGGCGGTCGGCGGAGAAGTCGGCGAGCGCCTTCTCGCGCTGGCTCTGGCGCAGGTCGCCGTGGATCGCTGCGGCGTCCACGCCTTCCTTTTGCAGCTGCTCGACGAGACGGTCGGCCCCACGCTTGGTGCGACAGAAGATCAGGACCTTGTCGTACGACTGACAGATCGTCGCGGCGACCTTGATGCGGTCCATCTGGTGGACGTTCAAGAAGTGGTGCACCATCAGTGACACGGTCTGGGTGTCGCTCTGGACCTCGTGGAAGACGGGGTCGGTGAGGTAGCGCTTGACGAGCCGGTCAATGGCGCCGTCGAGGGTTGCCGAGAACAGCAGCGTCTGGTGGGGGTGTTCGGCGATGCGACGGAGCACCCACTCGACCTGGGGCATGAAGCCCATGTCGGCCATGCGGTCGGCTTCGTCGAGCACGAGCACGTCGAGGTCTTCGACGTTCAGTTCGCCGCGGTCACCGAGGTCGATCAACCGACCGGGGGTGGCGATGATCACGTCGCAGCCCTTGCGCAACGACTTCACTTGGCGTTCGATGTCGGCGCCGCCGTAGACCGCGTTCACGTGCAGTCCGAGTGCCGCGCCGAGCGGCTCGAGCACCTCGTGGACCTGGACGGCCAGTTCGCGCGTCGGCAACAGGACCAGTCCGCGCGGGCGGGCCGGTCCACCGGCCTTGGCCCGGTGCGACTCGCCGGCCGAGATGCGCTGGAGCATCGGCAGCCCGAAGCCCAGCGTCTTTCCCGATCCGGTCTTGGCCTTGCCGCAGACGTCGCGCCCGGCGAGGGCGTCGGCGATCGTCATGGCCTGGATCGGGAAGGCGGTGACGATGCCTTGCTCGTGCAGGACCGCGCACAACTCGGGCGAGACGCCCAGGTCGACGAAAGTTTTGTTGGTGGCGTATGAGTCCTGTGCCGACGGCACGGGCTCCTTGGTTTCAATACTCACGGACAGCGGTCATTTCTCGGCTGGACCCGGAACCGGCGTTCGAAAGTGTGGGCCCAAGCTCACTTCTTAGAGCTTCTCCCCTAGTCTACGTCAGAGATCCCCGAAATCATCGGAAACTTGAGGAGCACCATGGCACGTCTTGAAGTCGGCAACAAAGCACCTGCATTCACGCTGGAGAACCAGAGCGGCACGAAGGTGGCGCTCAAGGACTTCGCCGGTCAGCGCATCGTGTTGTACTTCTACCCCGCCGACGACACGCCGGGCTGCACGAAGGAGGCGTGCCAGTTCAACGACGGACTCGCGGGCTTCAAGAAGCTCGGCGTGAGGATCGTCGGCGTCTCGCCAGACTCGGCGACCAAGCACGTGGCGTTCCGTGCGAAGTACGGACTCTCGTTCGATCTCCTGAGCGACCCCGACAAGAAGGCGATGGCGAAGTACGGCGCCTTCGGCGAGAAGATGATGTACGGCAAGCGCGTGACCGGGGTGATCCGCTCGACGTTCG
The DNA here is from genome assembly GCA_017883045.1 of Acidimicrobiales bacterium. Classification (GTDB taxonomy): domain Bacteria; phylum Actinomycetota; class Acidimicrobiia; order Acidimicrobiales; family RAAP-2; genus RAAP-2. The sequence continues at coordinate 4,950 of JADGOJ010000045.1, read as the reverse complement.
TCATCGGTCCCACCGGCAAGGTCGAGCACGCATGGTACGGCGTGCGCGCCGACGGACACGCCGCCAAGGTGCTGAGTTCGCTCGAGGCCTAGCGCCGGGCGTGCTGGCCGCGCGGGCCCTGATGGCCCTGCTGTCGGCGCACCGAACGAAGACGGTGCCAGAAGCCCCAGACGAGCAGCAGGACGACCACGATGATGATCGGGAGCTGGGCCGCGTGGAAGTCCTTGCTGACGCGCTGCCAGTTCTCGCCGGCCGCGTACCCGAGGCTCGCCAGGAGCGTCACCCACGCGAACGAACCGATCACCGTGAGCACCATGAAGCGTCCGCGCTTCATCTCGGCGATACCGGCCGGTACCGAGATGGCGCTTCGCACGACCGGCAGGATCCGCCCGATCAGCACCGAGATCGATCCGTACTTCTCGAACCAGCGCTCGGCGGCGTCGAGGTCCTTGTGGGTCAGGAGGATCCACTTGCCCCAACGGTCGACGATCGTGCGCCCCGCCGTGCGCCCGACCTCGTAGGCGATGATCGAGCCGACGAGCGAGCCGAGGGTGCCGATGAGGATGACGAGCCAGAGCGAGAAGTGCGACGAGCCACCGACGGCCACGGTGCAGAACGCCCCCGCGAAGCCGAAGGTGACCTCGGAAGGGATCGGAGCGCAGGCCGATTCGAGAATGGACAGCACGACGAGGGCGAAGTAGCCGTAGTTCTGGACGAATGACTGCATCCGACCATTCTTGCGCACCCGGCCGCTCGTCGCGGCACGGTACGACTTCGGCAAGACTGACGCGGGGGAAATATGCCAATAGTGCCGAAGATCGACGGTCTCGACATTGCGTGGATCGGAGAACGACTCGGTCTCGACGACCTGACGTCGATGACGATGACCTCGGTCGGGTCGGGCCAGGTGGCCAACTGCTACCGGCTGAGCCTGGCCCGCGGCGATGAGTTCGTCACCACCGTGATCGCGAAGGTCCCCTCGAACGACGAGGTGAGTCGCGCGACGGCCAACGCGCAGTGCCTCTACGAGCGCGAGGTCTCGTTCTACCAACTGCTCGCACCGCTCGTGTCGACGAGGACCCCCGCGTGCTTCTTCGCCGAGCGTGACGACGAGGGAAACTTCCTGCTGCTGCTCGAGGACCTCAGCCCCGCAGCCGACGTCGACCAGTTCGCCGGCATCACCCTCGACATGGCCCGCACGGGACTGGCGTCTTTGGCCGGCCTGCACGGCCCCACGCACGCCAGGCACGATCTACACGGTGCCCCGTGGCTCGGCGGCGTAAGCCAGTCGCTGCAACTCCTCTACTCGGCGATCGTGCCCCTGCTCTTCGACCAGTTCCTCGAGCGCTACGCCGAGCGCATCGATGACGACACCCGCCAGGTGGTCACGCGTGTCCAGCAGCTACTCGAACTGTTCAGTGGCTACGAGAGCCCGCAGCCCTGCGTGGTCCACGGGGACTTCCGCACCGACAACCTGCTGATCGGCGCGGGCGGCGGCGAGGTGCCCATGGCGGTCGTCGACTGGCAGACGATCAGCGCGGGCAGCCCCCTGCTCGACGTCGCGTACTTCCTGACGACCAGCCTCTCGCTCGAGGACTGCGCGCGCCACGAGCACGAGCCGCTGGACTTCTACCTCGACGCCCTGGCGCAGTTCGGCGTCGAGTACTCGGCCGAACTCGCGAGGGCTGAGTTCGCGCGCTACACGCTCCAGCCGATCGTGATGCTGGTCTGCGCGTCGGTGCTCGTCGAGCAGACCGAGCGTGGCGACAAGATGTTCCTCGAGATGATCGAACGGGGGTCGCGGCGGCGGCGCGATGAGACGCACTGCACGAACAGGAGCGCCATGCTGCTTGCGAGTGACGACTATCCACTGCACCAGAGCGTGCTGCCGATCGCGCACGTGATGGACGGCCACCCCAACGCCTACGACCGCTTCTGGTTCAACGGCTACACCGAGGACTTCTTCTTCGCGGTGGCCCTCGGGCTCTATCCCAACCGCGGCGTCATCGACGGCGCCTTCTCGGTGGTGCAGGGAGACCGCCAGTTCCCGGTCTTCGCAAGCGACGCGCTCGTCGGCCGGCCGACCGAGGTCGGCCCGATCCGCGTGAAGATCCTCGAGCCATTGCGCGTCAACCGGATCATCGTCGACGCACCCGAGCAGGGGCTGCGCTGCGAGCTGACCTACACCCAGCGAACCGCGACGAGTGAAGAGCCACGCCAGACGATGCACGACGGCGCGCGAATCTTCATGGACGCCACGCGCGCCACCCAACTCGGCCCTGGAGTGGCTGGATTGAGACCCCCAACGGCCGCGTCGAACTCGACGAGGGCGTGCTCGGGACCAAGGACCGGTCATGGGGCATCCGCCCGGTCGGCGAGCCGCTCCCCGGTGCGCCGAGCCAGCGCATACCCCAACTGTGCTTCTTCTGGGCTCCCCTGCACTTCGACGGCGGTGGCCTGCACTACATGACCTTCGACGACGCGAGCGGACGCGCGATCAGCCGGTCCGCGGCCGTAATGCCGCTCGACGGCGAGGCGAGCGGCACCGAGGGGACGCTGCGCGTGGAGATGGCGCCCGGAACCCGGTGGATGAAGAGTGCCGCCCTGACGATCGCCGACGACGAGGTCGCCCTGACGCCCCTGCTCCGCTTCCAGATGCTGGGGGCGGGCTACTCCCACCCCCAGCTCGCCCACGGTCGTTGGCACGGGGGGCCGGTCGTCGCTGGCGAGCAGCTAAACCTCGACGAGCCCGACCCGCTTGACTTCAGCAACCTCCACGTGCAGCACGTGGTGCGCGCGCGGCGCGGCGACCAGACCGGGCTCGGCGTGTTCGAACAGCTGGTGATCGGGCCGTACGCGCCGAACGGTCTGACGGGGCTTCTCGACGGCGCCTAGTACTGGTGCTTCGAGCACCAGTAGGTGGTCCGCCCGCCGATGGTCGCCGACAACATCGTCGCGCCGTCCATGGGGCAGAAGGCACCGGGGAATCGCGCCTCCATGTGGTCGCCCAGGTGTGAACCGCCGCGCCCGCCCAGCGAGCGCATCGTCGCAGTGAACGCCTTGTAGAGACGCGACCGCTGCTCACTGCTCAGCCGGCCGGCCGGGGTCCGCGGGTCGACGCCCGCGCGGAAGAGGATCTCGTCACCGAGCAGGTTCCCCACGCCCGCGACCACCGACTGGTCGAGCAGCCGGGCCTTGATCGCCGGCCCCTCGCCGCGCTTGATCGTCAACACCTGGTCGAACTGCTTGCGCGTCAAGGAGAGCGCGTCGGGTCCGAGCTCGCTGAGGTCGGGGTCGATCTCGAATCGGCCGAGTCGACGCGGATCGTGCAGAATCAGCTTGCGCCCGTCGTCGAACTCGAGACCCCCGCGGACCCACTCGGTCTTGAAGAGGTGCGGGCCGTAGAACAGGCCATCGATGCCGGCCTCGTCGTCGATCAGCAAGACCCCCGTCATGCCGAAGCGGATCCCGAGCGTGACGCCACTCGTCTCGAGCAAGAGCAGCTTGCCCCTGCGCGACGTCCCCGTCACCGTCAGACCCTTCACCGCGCGCGCCCACGCCGAGGGCGAGGTGAGCTTCTTCGCCGAGTACGCGTCGGACCAGCCGCGCACGACGGTCGATCCCACGACGCGATCGGCCAGCCGGCGGTAGGACTCGACTTCGAGGATCTCTGGCACGCGGCGAGCGTACCGGCAAATCGATGCTGGTTCGCACTCGGTAAGGTTTGACCATGGCAATCGACAAGCCGCAGTGGCGTGAACTCTTCAGCGAGGTCGTGACCTCGGGACTCTGCACGGGATGTGCCGCGTGCGTGGTGGCCTGTCCCCACCCGGTGCTCGACTACGAGACCGCCAACGGCGCCTACAAGCCGTTCCACCTCGACATCGACGGCGGGCCCGAGGACTGCACGCACGGCCAGAAGGGCTGCACCATGTGCACCCGAGCCTGCCCACGATTCCGCAACTGGGAGTCCGAGATCGACACGCACCGCTTCGCGCGCGAACGCACCGACGATGAGGTCTACGGCATCGGCGACGTGCTGCTCGCGCGCGCCAGCGACGAGTCGCTCGTCGAGAACGGCCAGGACGGCGGCTTCGTGTCGGCGCTGTTGATCTACGCGCTCGAGAACGACGTGATCGACGCCGCCCTCGTCAGTGGACTCGAAGGCGACGGATCGACCTGGCGCGCCGTGCCGCGCGTCGCGCGCAACCGCGCCGACGTGGTCGAGACCGCCAAGTCGCGCTACACCTACAGCGCCAACCTCCTCGCCTACGAGGAGGCCGCCGAAGGGGGCGCCGAGCGGATCGCCCTCGTGGGCATGGGCTGCATGGCCTCGGCGCCGGGCGCGATGCAGGCCCGCAAGGCCGGCAAGGTCGCGCGACGGCTCAGTCTGACCATCGGGCTGCTCTGCTCGAAGACCTTCGACGACTCGATCTTCGAAGGTCTCTTCGAGGCCAAGTACCACATCAAGCGATCCGACATCAAGAAGATGAACATCAAGGGCGTCTTCCAGATCTGGACCAACGACGGCCACCTGCACGAGGTGCCGTTGAAGGAGGCCCACGCCTTCACCCGCGAGGGCTGCACCCAGTGCCCGGACTTCGCGGCCGAGCACGCCGACATCTCCACGGGCGGCATCGGCGCCTTCGGCGACTGGACGCTCGTCATCGTGCGCACCGACCAGGGCCGGGCCCTGCTGGGCGCCATGAAGGACCAGGGCCTCATCGAGACCCGACCAGGCGACGACGACCCCGGGGCGATCGCGCTGCTGCACAAGCTCGCGATGGTGTCGCGCAAGCGCTGGCCGGCGGACGCCACGCCCGGTCCCCGTCGCATCCCCCTGACGTCGCACTAGGAGACTGTTGAATAATTCAAAGCGGTCCTCAAGGCAACCAATTTCGCTAGACCGTTTTGACCTGGACAACCTTTTTAACCCGCTAGAAGGCCGTA
>JADGOJ010000124.1 GCA_017883045.1 Acidimicrobiales bacterium | reverse complement strand
CTGCCAATGGCCGGCCTTCATCGAAGCGACCTGCTGGGGGATTCGTCGCATCCCGGCGATGACGAGCCCCCACGTCAGTTCGGCAGTGGCGTCACAGGCCGATCCCAGATGGAGGTTCGACGACACGACGATCCCGAGATCCGTGCAGGTGGCGACGTCAATGTGGGGATAGACACTTCGCTGGCTGATCAGCTTGAGTCGTGGGAGTTGGGCCAGCAGCGGCGCACGAATCTGGGTGCGCTCCCTGATCAGCACCAACGCGTCGGTGTCAAGGAGCCGCTTCGCGAGCTCACCCGTGTCGTCGACGTGGTCTGTCCATACCGTGACATCGTGGTCATCTAGTCGGGAGAAGCAGTCGAGTCTCCTCACCGTGTCGAAATAGTCGTCAAGGATGGTCACCTTCATCGCTGCTCCCCCTTCAACAACTCGGAACCTCCTCGATACGCACCACCCAGCACGCCACACGCGACATCGGAAGGGTTCTCAGATGAGACCTTCGGACCCGTCAAGCGATTCGAGGAGTCCTGGTCGCGCGGCGATGTGAAGCTCACCGAGATCTCTGGTGGACATGGTCGGAAGGCGACGGGCGGCGCCAAGGAATCGTTCGATCTCGTCCTCGCCCAGAACACCATGGGCCAAGGTCCGGAACTTCTCGACGTACTGCTCGCGGGCGAACGGGTGCGCGCCGAGTGGATGGGCGTCGGGCACGACGATCTCCTCCACCCGCGTCGATCCGTCGGTCAACGTGATCTCAACCCATCCCCCGAAGGCCTTCTCGTTGGGATTCGCCGACAGGTAGCGACGCGACCATTCGGGGTCCTCGGTCGTCGACACCCTGGACCAGAGGGCGATCGTGTCCGCTCGGCGGGCCCGTTCGCGAGAATAGGAGGACTCGTGATGCCATGAGCCATCCTGCAGCGCAACCGCGAAGATGTAGGGCAGCGAGTGGTCGAGCGTCTCACGTGATGCCTCGGGATCGTACTTCTGGGGATCGTTGGCGCCGGACCCGATCACGAAGTGCGTGTGGTGTGAGGTATGGATCACGACCCGTTCGATGAGGTGGCCGTCGCGAAGTTCAGGGTGCTCGCTGTGCAGACGGCGGGCCAGATCGATCCACGCCTGGGCCTGATACTCCGCCGAATGCTCCTTGGTGAACGAGTCGAGGATTGCGCGCTTGGCTTCGCCGGGGCCCGGCAGCGACACTGCGTAGCGGCCGTTCGGGCCGTCCAAGAGCCAGGCGATGACGCCGTCCTCACCCTCGTAGATCGGCGTCGGCGACGTCTCGCCGCGCATCGCTCGGTCCACGGCCTCGATCGCGACCTTGCCCGCAAACGCCGGCGCGTAGGCCTTCCACGAAGAAATCTCGCCCTTGCGCGATTGGCGCGTCGTGGTCGTTGTGTGCAGGGCCTGGCCGATGGCCTGAAAGACCGTCTCTGGTTCAAGACCCAGCATCGCACCGATGCCTGCGACCATGCTCGGGCCGAGATGCGCGATGTGGTCGATCCGGTGCTGGTGCAGGCTCATGCCGCGCGCCAGCGCGATCTGGATCTCGTACGCCGTGGCGATTCCGCGCACGACGTCCATTCCAGTGAGGGCCCTGTCCGCTCCCGCGTGCTGGGCCACTGCCACGATTGGTGGAATGTTGTCACCCGGGTGGGCGTACTCAGCCGCGAGAAACGTGTCGTGGAAGTCGAGTTCGCGCACGGCGACGCCGTTGGCCCACGCGGCCCACTCAGGCGAGACCCGCGTCGGCGGCGACGCACCGAGCACCGTGGCACCAGGAGCGAACGGATGACGCAGAGCCTGCATGCGAGCCGACACGACGGATCGCCGCGTGAGCGACGCTGCCGCCACGGCGGCATTGTCGATGACACGGTTGATCACCATGTCGGTCACATCGTCGTCGATGGGGGCCGGGTCGAGCGCGACCTCGGCCAGTCGCCACGCCAGCTGCTCCTCGCGGCTCAACTGCTCGTCGCTCCGATGAGTGCGGACCTGATGTTCGATCATCGATGCGACCTTCCACTCGTCGTCCGAGGCGCCACGCTTCCCCTGCCCGTCCTTGAGAGGTCGCGATCGACCAGAATCGCTCGGTCTCGACTGCTCACGGCAAGCGCTGCTCGAGCGAGTTGCTCGCCCGCCTCAGTTCGTCGATGCACCACTCCATCTTGGCCTCGTCCATTTCCTCGGCGAATCCTGACAGTTGGAGCGACGCGATGACCTCCCGGTCCCTGTTGAACACGGGGACCGACGCCGACGCTGCCCCCGGATAACGCTGGCTGTACCCGTAGGCGTAGCCCCGTTCGCGGATGACGCGAAGGCTCTCGATGAATTCCTCGTGGGACACCACTTCGCCGGTTGCGAGGCGAATCTCGCCGGCCTCGTCGAGCAGACGTTGCAGGTCGTCCGGACCAAGTGCAGCCGCCAGAATACGGGCGCCACCGAGGTAGAGCGGCAGAGGCTCGCCAACGGGGAGTCGGTATCGCAGTGGCGTGACCCCGTCGACTCGCAGGAGAAGGATCTGCTTCAACTCGACTCGCACCGACAGTGACGTCGCCAGCCCGGTGGTGGCGGCCAATTCCTGGACGATTGGCTGGGCGATCTGGATGAGGCTGTTCGAAAGGAGGTACGTGTAGGCGTTCATGAGCGACGTGATGCCCATGGAATACCCGTTGCCCTCCTGCGTTATGTAGCCGAACCGGACGAGCACGTTCACGACCCGTTGGGTCGTCGCCACATGATTGTTGGTCACCTTGGCAATCTCGGAGAGCCGCATCGGTACTCGGCTCTCCCTCAAGACAGTGAGGATCTCCAGTGACCGCTCAATGGAGCGAGTGGTGCTGGCCGGTGGACTGGCATCGACGGCAGTTGGCCTGATCATGTTCGACTTCCGTCAACTTCCTGCGCTGTCGCGGTCGACTTCATCGCGCACCGCAAAGTTGAGCCGTGACGACACCGTCACGGTTGGTGTCTTGACGTCCACAGTGCCCACGTTCGTCCATCCCTCTACGCGCCATTCGATTGGATTGTCCCGACCGGACTAGTTCTCCACATGCGGTGAGCCACCCCTCTCAACCGAGTCGCGAGCTGGAGATTCGATTGGCTTCGTCCACGGCGATCGCGCGCCTCGGTACGCGGCGGCACCGAGCCGGAAGTGCTGGGCCTGCGCTTCGGTCTCGATGAATGGCAGGTCCATCGGGTACAGTAGCTCTCCCCTCGGCCGGGGTCCCGCCTTGGACACATGCCCCCACAGCGGATGCCCCACGATCTCTTCGGCGAGCACGGCCGCTTCGATCAGGCGGTCCAGATCGATGTCGTTCTCGATCCCGAGTTCGTTCAGCAGGTCCACGAGGTCCTCGGTCGGGATCATGCGGGTCATCCGGCCGTGACCGCCGTAAGGACAGCCGCCCATGCCACCGATTGACGTGTCCAGGATGAGGGTGTCCTCGGGACCCAGCACCTTCATGGCTTCGTACGCCGAGAGCAGCGCCGTACCGCGCGCGTCGTGCAGGTGCAGGTGGAACGTCTGGATCTGCGGCCAGCGGGCCTTCACCGCGCGCAACTGCGCCGCCACCTGGTCGGGCACGTTCCACGCCATCGGGTCCCCGATCCATACCCGGTCGATCGTCACCCCGGCCGCGGTCCACAAGTCGTACTGGCGTACCAGCATGTCCATCCGGTACTCCTCGTCGAACGGTCCGAGCCAGTTGGACCCCCATGCGGCATTGATCGCGATGCCCGCGGTGGTCGCGCCGCTGGCAACCGATCGCTCGATGATCCCGGGCCACGCCGCGATCTCCTCGGCCTGCGACTTATTGGCGTTACGCCGTACGAAGACGTCGCAGAGGTGCACGAGCGTGCGCGGGAACTCCGCGGACTCGCTCAGGGGGGGCATGTATTGGGCCGCCCGCTCGCGACCCTTCTCGTTGAGCGCGAGCGCCGTGTAGCGCACCCCGGTGACCGGCGTGAAGCGCGAGACGATCTCGTCGACGTGGGCCATCTGGGGCGTCCACTTCGGACTCACGAACGAACCGACCACGATGGTCGAGAGTCCCGTCCCCGACAGCGCGTCGAGCAACCGAAGTTTGTCATCCACCGAGATGTCGGCGCTCTCGATCTGCATGCCCTCGCGCATTCCCTCCTCGATGATCTCGATCCTGGGGTACGAATTGGGACGGGTCATGATGTCACTCCTCTCGTTGAATGGGCACCCACCGATGGCGCATGGTCAGATCGCGGACTTGGCATGCAACTCCTGAATCTCATCACTCGAGTAGCCCAGCTCCGCCAGGATGGCGTCCGTGTGCTGACCCAGGGTCGGTGGCGGCATCGTGGGGGCCAGCGTGGCACCGTCGACGTGCACGCCGCTGCCGAGCACCTGCACGACGGTGCCACCTGCCACCGGCACTTCCACGTCGTGCACCAGTCCGCGCACACGCACCTGCTCTTGGTTGAGTGCCTCTTCGACGTTCAAGATCCGCCCGGCGGGCACGCTCACTTCTGCGAGCAGGTCCTCCCACTCCCGCGCACTGCGGGCC
>JADGOJ010000123.1 GCA_017883045.1 Acidimicrobiales bacterium | reverse complement strand
GTGCCTCCAAGGGCACCGAGGCGGCGCGACGCGGACTCGACGTCATCATGGCGCCCATGCAGTTCCTCTACTTCGACTGGCTGAACAGCGACAGCCCCGATGAGCCGGTGGCGCTCGCGCCGCCCCCCTTCGCGACGCCTTGGGAGAAGGTCTACGGATTCTCGGTGATCCCCGTCGATCTCGAGCCCGAGCTGCACCACCACGTCCGCGGCGCGCAGGCCCAACTGTGGACCGAGTACATCGCCACGCGCGACCACCTCGACTACATGGCGTTCCCTCGGGTCGCGGCGTTCGCGGAGGTGGCCTGGGGCACGACGACGTCGGTAAACGAGTTCCGCGGGCGCCTGGAAGCGCATCTCGAGCGGCTCGCCGCGATGGGCGTGGCGTTCCGTCCGCTCGATCCCGCCTGATGCTCGACACCCCGGCCGTCATCTTGATGATGCGCCAGTTCCTCGATCAGCCCTCGGTCGAGGCGGTCGAGCGGGTCCTCTCGTTGGCCACGAGCGACCTCGCGGCGACCCTGGGTGAACTGGCGATCGGCCCCGACGAGGTGAGCGAGGTCGCCGGTCAATGGGACGAACTGCGCCGCGACGAGACGTGGGTTGCTCTGCTGGCGGCGCTGCTCACCACCGTCGAACGCCAGCGCGGGTCCATCGACGCGCCCATTCCCATCTGGCCCGACCTCGAGGACGCAGGTCCGAGCGGTCGGCTGCTCTACTTCTACCTCTTCGCGCTGGGTTGCCCAGGGGTGAAGGAGTTGCTCCGCTCCGAGGGATGCCCCGAGCACGTCATCGACGCGACACTCGGCGTGCTGGCGCGCCACGCGGCCATCCACCGACGCAAGTGGGGGACCACTGGGGTCGACGCCGGCTGGTGGATGCTGCCCACGCTGCGCGGCGAGATCGTCCACATCGGCAGCCTCCAGTTCCACCGGGTGAACCTGTGCGTCGGCACGCTGTCGCCCAACCCCTGGTTCTCCGAAGAGGAGATGGCCCATCTCGGCGAGGGCTTTCGCCGGGGCGATCCGTCGATCGGCATCCACATCCCCGAGGCCGCCCCCCTTGCGCCCGACCAACTCGACGCCACGTTCGACGAGGCGCGCAGGGTCCTCGGTTCGCTCTGGCCCGTGCACCAGCGCCGCCTCGCGACGTGCCAGTCGTGGATGCTCGACGACCAGTTGAAGGAGTACCTGCCGGCAACGAGCAACATCCTCAGCTTCCAGCGCCGCTTCACGCTGCTCTCGGTGTGGGCCGAGGACGACTGGGACACGCTCGAATTCGTCTTTCGCAGCCCCGGCACGGCGCTCGAGGACCTGCCGCAACGCACGACGCTGCAGCGCGCGATCGTCCAGGTACTCGAGCAGGGCGGGCACTGGCGCGCGCGCACCGGTTGGTTCGACTTCGATGGGAGAGAGCCGGCCTGAGTCCCGACGACTGACGTCCCGTGGTCACGTTGTGCTATTTTGACAGAATATGTGATGCAAAGTGTGAAAAAATGACATATCCTTGCGCCATGGATTCGAAAGGCCGTAGGGCGATGATCGCGGAGCGTCTGCGGGTCGAGGGTGAAGCCTCGATCGCGGACTTGGCGTTGAAGTTCGGGACGTCGGAGATGACCATCCGACGAGACCTGGACCTGCTCGAGACCAAGGGCCTGGCCCGGCGGGTGCGGGGTGGGGCGATCCTCGTCCAGAGCCGTTCGTACGAACCACCGATCCTGCAGCGCGCGACCCACATGCGCGAGGCCAAGCGGCGCATCGGCGCGGCCGCGGCGGCGCTGCTGCACGAGAACGAGACGGTGGTGCTCGACGTCGGCACGACCACCCACGAGATGGCCAAGGCCATCCGCGAGGACCTCAACCTCACGGTGATCACGAGTTCGCTGCTGGTCGCCACCGAGCTGAGCACCAAGCTGCTCGTCAAGACCATCGTGACCGGCGGCGTGGTGCGTCACGGCGAAATGAGCCTCGTCGGGGCCCGCGCCGAGGATTCGTTCGACGACCTCAACTGCGACACCGTGTTCCTCGGCGTCGCCGGGGTCAGTGACACCAAGGGCATCAGCGAGTACAACCTCGACGACACCAAGGTCAAGCAGGCGGCGATCGCCTCGGGACGCCGGGTGGTCGTGCTGGCCGACGCCACGAAGATCGGTCAGGTAGCCTTCGTCACGGTCGCGCCCATGCGCACGGTCGACCTGCTGATCACCAACGCGCCTCCCGAGAACCCGATCATCCGGGCGATCAAGAAGCTTGGTGTTGACGTGCTCCACGTGGAGCCCCTTGAGAGAGAGAATGGATGATGTCGCGATTTCGAGCACTGTTCCCCGACGTGGCCAAGCCGCTCATCGCCATGGCCCACGTGCCGCCGCTGCCGGGCACCCCGCTGTTCGATTCGGTCGCCGGGGTCCAGGGCCTCATCGACCACGTGAAGCGCGACACCGAGATGCTGCTCGAGGCCGGCTTCGACGCGATCATGTTCTGCAACGAGGGTGACCGCCCGTACCAGTTGCACGCCGGCCTGGAGGCCGCAGCGGTGATGACCCGAGTCGCGAGCGAATGCCGGCCGACGGACCGACCCTTCGGTGTCGACTTCCTCTGGGACGCCCAGTGCGCTCTCGCGATCGCGGTCGGCAGCGGCGCATCATTCATGCGCGAGGTCGTCACCGGATCGTGGGAGTCCGACATGGGCGCGTGGGAGCCCGACGTGGCGACGCTGCTGCGCAACCGTCGCAACTTCGGTCGCGACGACCTCGCGATCTTCGCCAACATCACGCCCGAGTTCGCCTCCTCGACCGGACAGCGCACCCCGGCCCAGATCGCCAAGTCGACGGTCGTCTCCAGCCTCGTCGACGTCATCTTGGTCTCGGGACCAATGGCGGGCAGCGAGCCCGACGTCAGCGTCGTCGCCGACGTGCGCGAGGCGCTCGACCCGTCGGTGCCAGTGCTGCTCAACACCGGGGCCAAGGCCGAGACGATCAAGAAGTACTTCGAGTTCGCCGACGGCTGCATCGTCGGCAGCTACCTGAAGCGTGACGGCTATACGTGGAACGAGGTCGACCCCGAGCGCGTGAAGCGGTTCATCGATGCCGCCCGCAGTGCCTGAGCCCGGGGGTCGACTGCTCCTCGGAATCGACATCGGCTCCTCGGCGGTCAAGGCGATCCTGCTCGATCCAGGTCGTGGCATCGTCGCCTCGGCGCGCCACGACGTGTCGCTGTTCAGTGACCACCCCGGCTGGGCCGAGGCCGAGTCCCTGGAGTGGTGGACGGCCGTGCGCGCACTCGTGCCCGAGCTGCTCGCCCTGGCGCAGGCGACGAACCTCGACGTCGCCGGCGTCGCCGTCACGGGCATGGTGCCCGCGGTGCTCTGCGTCGACGAGCACGGTCGCGCGCTGCGTCGGGCGATCCTCCAGAACGACGCGCGCGCCACCGACGAGATCCGAGAGATCGGTGACGCCCTGGCCGACCTCGACCTGCTGGCGCTGACCGGTTCGGTCCTCTCCCAGCAGTCCGTCGCCCCGACGGCGCGGTGGCTGGCTCGCCACGAGCCCGACGTCTGGGCTCAGACCGCCTCGGTGCAGGGCTCCTACGACTGGATGGCCCAGGCGTTGGGCGCCACGGCGCACGTCGAGCACAACTGGGCGATCGAGAGCGGGCTCTACGACCTCGGGCTCCACGCGCTCGCGCGGGTCCAGGAGGCGGCCGGCATCGAGTGGCCCGCGATGTTGGACGTGAAGATGCCCGGCACCGTCGTCGGCGAGGTGAGCGCCGCCGCGGCCGAGGAGACGGGTCTGCGCGTCGGCACCCCGATCGTCGTCGGCGGCGCCGACCACGTGCTGTCGGCCTACGGCGCCGGCCTCGTCGACGAGGGCGACTGTCTCATCAAGCTCGGTGGCGCCACCGACATCCTGGTCGTGAGCGACTCGGTCTTCCTCGACTCGCGCCTCTATCTCGACAGCCATCCGATCGCCGGCAAGTGGCTGCCCAACGGCTGCACCGCGACCAGCGGTTCGCTGCTGCGCTGGGAGCAGTCGCTCTTCGACATGATGCCCCTCGACGAGCTCGACGCCGCGGCGGCGACCAGCCAGCCCGGCGCGCTGCTGGCCCTGCCGTACTTCTTGGGCGAGAAGACGCCATTGCACGACCCGGACCTGCGAGGGGTGGTCGTAGGCCTCAACCTGGCGACAACCCGCGGCGACATCCACCGCTCGTTCCTCGAGGCGATTGCCTACGCGGTCAAGGCGCACTTCGACGTGTTCGCCGAGCGGGGCTTGCACGTAGGCACCGTGCGCATCACCAACGGCGGGTCGAAGTCCCGGCTGTGGCGAGAGATCCTCGCCGACGTGCTGGGTCGCGACCTGACGTCGATCGTCGACCACCCCGGCGCCTCATTCGGGGCGGCGGTGATCGCCGGCATCGGCACTGGGATGATCGAGAACTGGGAGTACGTGAAGGGTGCACTGGAGACGGGCGAGGTCGTGTCGCCCGATGAGAGCCACGTCGCCCTCTACCAAGAGCGATACCAGCAGTACCGCCAGTTGCGCGAGGCGACGACGCCCTTCC
>JADGOJ010000044.1 GCA_017883045.1 Acidimicrobiales bacterium | reverse complement strand
TTGGATGGACCACGAGTGACGTTCGCGAGTACCGTGATGAGCGGTACTCGCCCGTTCGGGGCGACTCAGGAGGAACGATGGGCGACCAGGCGGCTATTGACATTCGCGCCGTCGCGAAGTCATTCGCGCATATCACCGTGCTGCACGACATCAACCTCGTGATTCACGATGGCGAATTCTTCACGATGCTCGGCCCGTCGGGTTCGGGCAAGACAACGTTGCTTCGAATGGTGGCGGGGTTCGAGACGCCCGACGCCGGCACCATCTTCCTGCACGGTGAGGACGTGACCCAGCGCCCGGCGCACCTGCGCCCGGTCAACACCGTCTTCCAGGACTACGCCCTCTTCCCGCACATGGACGTCGTGACCAACGTCGAGTACGGGCTGAGGGTCGCGGGCGTGAAGCGCGAAGAGCGACGTCGACGGGCCAACGAGGCGTTGGCGATGGTGCGACTCGAGGGATACGGTGAACGCCGCCCAGCGCAGTTGTCGGGCGGCCAGCGCCAGCGCGTGGCGCTGGCTCGAGCCATTGTGAACGAGCCCAGTGTGCTCTTGCTCGACGAGCCGCTCGGCGCTCTCGACTTGAAGCTGCGCCAGGAGATGCAGACCGAACTCAAGGCGATCCAGCGCAGGATCGGCATCACGTTCCTCTACGTCACCCATGACCAGGAGGAGGCGATGGCCATGAGCGACCGCATCGCCATCATGAACAAGGGTGTGATCGAGCAGGTCGGAACGCCCGAGGAGGTCTACCAGCTGCCGGCGACGGCCTTCGTCGCGAGCTTCATCGGGACCTCGAACGTCATCGTGCGCGACGGGCGAACCCAGTCGCTGCGCCCCGAGCGACTCCGCCTGGCCCCGATCGAGGCACCGGCGCCCAGCGGGTCGATCAGCGAGCCGGGCACCGTGACCGATGTGGTCTACCTGGGGATGGTGACGAGGGTCTTCGTCCACCTCGACGGCGGTGACGACGTGGTGTCCATCCACACCAACGAGGGTTCGTCAGCCGTGCCGGCGGCGGTGAAATCCGGGGACCGAGTCCACGTGACCTGGCGGTCCGCGGACGTCTTCGATCTCGAGTCCGCACTAGTCTGAGCCTCTTAAGGACCGACGAGAAATCAGCCCAGGGGGAACCATGAAGCATCGTGTCGTGAACAGCATCGGGAAGCGCGTGGCCGTTGCGCTGTCTGCACTATCAGTGGTGGTGCTCGGCATCGCGACGATGCCAGCGGGCGCCGGCGCGTCGTCCGGTCTCACCGCTCCAACGGCGGGCATGAAGCCAGCGACGTCGGTGGGCAAGGGCGAGGGGAGCCTCAACCTCATCGCGTGGGAGGGCTACGCCCAACCGCAGTGGGTCACGCCCTTCACCAAGGCGACCGGCTGTGTCGTCCACGCCAAGTACGCGGGCTCGTCAGGGGAGATGGTGTCGCTCATGGCCAACGGCGGAGGCGGCCAGTATGACCTCGTGTCGGCCTCGGGTGATGCGGACCTGCGACTCATCTACGGCGGCAGCGTCAAGCCCGTCAACATGAAGTTGGTCCCGGCGTCGAACCAGTTCCGACCGTTCCTGAAGGCGCCCAGCTTCAACACGATCAGCGGCGTCCACTACGGCGTGAGCCTGCAGTTCGGCCCCAACGTGCTGCTGTACTCGACCAAGACGTTCCCGAAGGCCCCCACGTCGTGGAGCGTCCTGTACAGCAAGAAGTACAAGGGCAAGATCACGGTGCCCAACAACCCGATCCAGATCGCCGACGCGGCGCTCTACCTGATGAAGGCGCAGCCCTCATTGGGGATCACCGACCCGTACGAGTTGACCCAGACGCAGTTCAAGGCCACCGTTGCGCTGCTGAAGGCCCAGAAGCCCCTGATCGCCAAGTACTGGAACCTCGCCAGTGACGAGATCAACCTGTTCCAGAGCAAGACGGTCGTCGCCGGAGCCGCGTGGCCGTACCAGACCAACACGCTCCAGGCCAACAAGGTCGCGGTCGCCGACACGATCCCCTCCGAGGGCGCGACCGGTTGGGCCGACTCGTGGCTGCTCGCGACCAAGGCCCCTCACCCGAACTGCGCCTACAAGTGGATGCAGTGGGTGTCGACCCCCACGGTGCAGGCCGAGCAGGCCATCAGCTTCGGTGAGACGCCCGCCAACTCCAGGGCCTGTGCCATCATGAACAAGATGTCGGCCGGATCGTGCGCGGGCTACCACGCCGACCAGCCGGACTCGTACTTCAAGTCCATCAAGTTCTGGAAGACGCCACTCTCCACTTGTGACAACGGCAAGAACAACTGCGTTCCGTACAGCGAGTGGACCAACGCCTGGACGCAAATAACGGGATGACGACTTCGGTCGAGTCACCGCCGAAGAGTGGAGGGCCCCGTGCCCTCCACTCTTCGGCATTAGCTCGCTCGAGGTGGCGGACCGCCTTCTTGTTGTCGCCCCCGCTGCTGTGGTTCCTGGTGATCTACCTCAGCTCTCTGGTCCTCATGTTGATCACCTCGCTCTGGAGCATCAACGGGTTCACCTCTCAGATCGACCACCACCTGACCGGACAGAACTTCTCGCAGATCGTGTCCGGGGCCTACCCGTCGATCATCGGGCGCACCGTGCTGCTCGCGGTCCTGGTGACTTTGACCGACGCCGTCGTGGCCTTCCCGTTCGCCTACGTCATGGCGCGGGTGGCGACGCAATCGACCCAACGGATCCTGCTCGGCGCGGTGCTGCTGCCGTTGTGGGCTAGTTACCTCGCGAAGGTGTACGCCTGGATCTCGATCCTCGAGAAGGGCGGGGCCCTCAACTGGACCTTCAGCAGATTGGGACTGCCCGACCCGAATTTGGGCTTCACGAACGGTGCGATGTGGATCGCCTTCAGCTACATCTGGTTGCCCTACATGATCGTGCCGATCTACGGCGCTCTCGAGAGGATCCCGTCGTCGCTGCTCGACGCGTCGGCCGACCTCGGCGCGTCGGCGTGGAACACGTTTCGCCGGGTGATCTTGCCTTTGGCGCTGCCGGGCTTGGCGGCCGGCTCGATCTTCACCTTCTCGTTGACGCTGGGCGACTACGTGACGCCCCTGCTGATCGGCGGCTCGAACTCGACACTCATCGGCAACGCCATCTACGAGAACCTTCTGACGGGTGGGAATCTGCCACTCGCCGCCGCGTTGTCGGCGGTGCCCATCGGCGTGATGGTGATCTACCTCGGCTTGGCCAAACGGCTCGGCGCGTTTGAGGCGTTGTGATGAGGCGCCGTTTCGCGCGCGCCGGACTGTGGCTCTGGGTCTGGGGCGTGCTGTTCTTTCTCTTCGCCCCCATCGCGACTATCGTCCTGTTCGGATTCGACAAGTCGAACGTCGAGACGTGGCCGATTCAACATTGGACGTTCTCTTGGTACTCGGTGGCGTGGCACGATCCCCAGGTGCGTTCGGCCTTCGCACTCTCCCTGAAGGCCGCCGTCGCCGCGACGATCGTCGCCCTGGTCCTCGGCTCGATGGCCGCCTTTGGCGTCCATCGAGCCCGGTTCTTCGGCCGCGACTCGATCTCGTTGCTGTTGATCCTGCCGCTCGCACTGCCGGGCATCATCACTGGCGTGGCGCTCAACTCGGCCTTCCAGTGGGCTGGAATCACGCTCTCGATCTGGACCATCATCGTGGGCCACACCACGTTCTGCATCGTCGTCATCTACAACAACGTGATCGCGCGCCTACGAAGGACGTCCAACACCCTGCTCGAGGCATCGGCCGACCTGGGCGCCACGGGGGCGCAGACGCTGCGCTTCGTGACGCTGCCGACCATCGCGACGGCCCTCGTGTCCGGAGCGCTTCTGGCCTTCGCGCTGAGCTTCGACGAGGTCATCGTCACCACCTTCACGGCCGGCGCTCAGAACACGCTGCCCATCTGGATCTTTGGGGCGATCCGACTCGGTCAGCAGCTGCCCGAGGTGAACGTCGTGGTGACGATGGTCGTCATCTTGATGTTCGTCCCGATACTCGTTGCCGCGCGTCTGACGGGAAGCGAGAACTTCGCCCCGCGGGTCGCCGCGCCCCAGCCGCCCAAGTAGCTGGCGCGACCGGGGCCTGTATCGTGTCGTCCTCCCCGGGACCGGCCTCGGCCTCGTAGGCCTCCACTTCGTCGACCAGGTCAGCGCGAACGACGCGTTGCTTGTCCTCCACCTTGAGCATGAACTCCCGGGGCGCCTCTTCGAGCATCATCAGCGCCTCGGCGGCGCCGGGAGTGGCTCGCAAGAGCTCGTCGAGCTTCCTCTGCGTCGCGGCTTGCTCGCGACCCTGCGTGTGCTGAATGGTGAACACCATCAAGAGGGTCACCGACGACACCGTTACTTCGAACGTGTTGACCCACGTGGTCGGGAAGCCAATGAAGACGCCGACCAGGAGCATCACCGCGAAGGCTCCCACCACCGACACCGACAGATGGGCAAGGAGGCGTAGTAGTCGATGCGGTAGAGCAGCTTGCTCATGACGGGCAACTGAGACGTCCGACGCTTGATCGACCGCTGAGGTGTGGCGATCTCGTCCTCGTATTCGTAGATCGTCTCGTCGTTGAACGTCGCCGGCTGATCGGGCGCGCCACGCGCTGTGGACGGGTAGACGTCCGCCGGGCGACTTGGCGGCCCCTCATCGGGTCTCGCCTGTCGACGAGTGATGCTCGAGAGCCTCTCGCGAAATGTCATCGTGCTCCTCCTCGGAATCTGGAAATGATGGATGTGCTTGATCGTGCGTCGGTGTGAGCTCTTGCGTCGCCGCTGTCAGTGCCAACGTTCGCGGGGCCTCGTCGAGTCCCGTCGATGATCTCTTACGAATTCCTGGGCACTACCCGTGTCCGCTCAAAATGGCCCGACGGGCGACGTCTCGGGCCGCTGGGTGGGCGACGTCTCGATCGCCGCGCTGCGCCGGTTCCTCGTGGTCAGGAAGCAGACGTTGGACAGGGCGAGGGTGATCACGCCCGCGATCATCAGGATGGCTCCGGTCTTGGACGACGCGTCACCCTGTCTGCCGGCCTGGACCAGGTAGTGCATGACCGCCCCGGCGGCTACCACCGCGGCGCTCAGGATCATTGCCACCATGCTCTTCATTGGGATCTCCTAATCGTGTCGCTGTTGGCGAAACGCGAATGCCCGCGCCGCGAGGCGAGTCGTTCGGTGCACGGCGGCTCACTTGATTCCAAGCAGTGCCTTCGTTCCACGTCACTATCGTCGCTCTCGAACCGAACGGGCACGTCGCATCAACGGGCGAGTCCTTGCTCGGCGCCAACCGGACGGTCGGCCACACACCTGCTCTAACCAGCCTAGACACCGCTGCGGACGCGCGGGGGAGGTGCTGCGAAGGCCCTCGGAACGCCGTTCGCCAACAGGCCCTTCGATGGCGCGGGACTTGAGGTCGGGCCCGATTCACGAGTCCCCGATGACGATTTCGGTGGGTCCGGTATCATGTAGGTGGAAGTCGTTGCGACTTTCACTAGTTCAGAGACGCCTAACTTGGGCCGGACGACCTTCTGGTTGTCGCCCGTTCTGGCTCGACGCCTCGCATTTTGGGAGGATCTTGTGTTGATTGTCACCTCTGGCGCCGAGAGAAGCCCGCAGGCATCGGGATTTTTCATTGATGGCGAAATCGCGCATAATCAGTATGGGACCCAGAGCCTCTTGACCCGTGCGGTCATTTGGTGCAGGAGGGGACGATGAGTTACGACCAAGTGCAGTCGATGCGGCGCCGCGGATCGCGCAAGTTCGCCATGATCTCGACCTATCCGCCGACGGCATGTGGCATTGCCACGTTCGCGGCAGCGTTGGGCGACGGGCTCGAGGAACTCGGTGACGAGGTGAGGATCGTCCGCGTTGGCGGCCTCCGGGACGAGTCGGATGACCGCGTCGTCGCGCAGTTCAGTAACGCTGACGGGTCTCCCTCGGATGATGCGCTCGCCAAGCTGCATCAAGCCGACGTCGTTGTCGTGCAGCACGAGTACGGCATCTACCCTGGAAACGACGGGGAGTCGATCGTGGCGGCTCTCGAAACCATCGAGCGCCCGACCATCGTCGTCGCGCACACCGTCCTGCAGCACCCCACCTCGCACCAGCGCATCGTTCTCGAGAATGTCGTGCGTTTGGCCGGCGCGGTCGTCGTGATGACCGAGGCCGGACGTGCGAGGCTGTGCAACGGCTTCGACGTGGACCCGTCCAAGATCTCGGTCATCCCCCACGGCGCAGCCGTCGGCTCGGTGAGCGACCTCGCGCCCGACCGCAAGCACCCGCTCCTGCTGACGTGGGGCCTGCTCGGTCCTGGCAAGGGGATCGAGTGGGCGATCGATGCGCTCGCCATGCTGAAGAACGTTCGGCCGCACGCGGTCTATCGAATCGCGGGCGACACCCACCCCAAGGTCGCTGCCCAGGAGGGAGAGGCGTACCGTGACATGCTCGTCAAACGCGCGCTCGCTCGCGGCGTCAGTGCCGACGTCCAGTTCGACGCGGGCTACCGGGACCTGCCGACACTCTCGAAACTGATCAGCGAGGCATCGATCGTGGTCCTGCCGTACGACTCGCCGGACCAGGTCACCTCGGGCGTGCTGGTGGACGCGATCGCCGCGGGTCGGCCGGTGGTCGCGACGGCCTTCCCCCACGCGGTGGAGTTGCTTTCCAGCGGCGCGGGCATCGTGGTGCCCCGACACGATCCCCGGGCGTTGGCCAACGCGCTGCGCATTGTCTTGACCCATTCCCGCCTGGCCGAGTCGATGGCCGCCGAGGCTCGTCGACTGGCTCCCTCGCTGGCGTGGTCGAGCGTCGCCGCTCGCTACGCGACGCTCGGCGAGCGGTTGATCGGACGCGTGCGGGTGCCCGTTTGACGCCTATGCAGGGTTTGAACTTCGATCACCTCATTGCGATGACGGACGGTTTCGGCACGTACGAGCACGCCGAGTTCTCGACGCCTCGGCGCGAGCACGGCTACTGCGTCGACGACGTCGCGCGAGTGCTGTTGGTGAGCGCGCGCGAGCCCCGGCGCTCTGCGGCGCTGGAGGAACTCGCCGTCGGATCACTGGCGTTTCTTCGCGACTCCATGGGTGATCGGGGCGACGTCCGCAATCGACGATCCGCCGACGGACGCTGGACGGACCACGGTTCGGTGGAGGACAACTGGGGCCGGGCTCTTTGGGGACTGGGCACCGCGGCCGCGAGCAACCATGGATCGATCGACGCCGAGGCGCTGCGCCTGTTCGAACGCGGCGCAACGCAGCGCTCGCGCTGGCCCAGGGCCATGGCGTTCGCGACGCTCGGCGCCGCCGCAGTCCTTCGGGTCGAGCGCTCGAATCGCTCCGCGATCGACCTGCTGCGCGACGCGGCTGATTTCATGGGGGAGGCCGATGCCGGCGGCGCGTGGCCCTGGCTCGAGTCCCGACTCGCCTATGCGAACGCCCTGTTGCCCGACGCCATGATGGCCGCGGGAGTAGCGCTCGGGCGGCCCGGACTCGTGCGACGAGGCCTCGGCCTACTGGGCTGGCTCTTGGCCCATGAGACGCGCGACGGGCATCTCTCGGTGACGCCGGTCGGCGGGTCGGGCTCCCACGACGTCGGCCCCCGCTTCGATCAGCAGCCCATCGAGGTCGCGACCATCGCCGACGCCTGCGCGCGCGCCGCAACACTCGACGACTCGGCGGCCTGGCTGAACGGAATACGGATGGCCGACGCCTGGTTCGACGGCGACAATGACGTGAAGGTCGTAATGTGGGATCCGAGCACCGGTGGCGGTTTCGACGGCCTGATGGTGCACGGCGCCAACCTGAACCAGGGCGCGGAGTCCACGCTGGCGCTGCTCTCGACCCGACAGCAGGCGCTGCTCCACGCGTCGGTTCGGTCATGAAGCAGCGCGTGAAGGTGAATCGGACCGATATCCACTTGTGGCCCGACGCCTCCAGGGTGATCACGCTGCTCTTCGTCGCCGGTGAGGAGTACGGCAGCGGCATCGAATCGCGCGCGTCGAACGTCGTCAAACGCATCGTGGCGCTCTCCGAGCCGGACGTGAAGCGCCGGCTGAAGGACGTGATCCACCGATTCGGGAGCCGCCACCTCGACGTCGTCGAGGTCTTCAGCCAACACGCCGACCGGGTGAGCGCCCGGCTCGATCCGAGCGACGATCTGAGCGAGGAACGCTGGCTCCTGCTCGGCGCCTCCTTCACCCACGAGTACTCCATTGAGTCGGCGTCAGTCTGCAATCCGAGCATGGTGCTGCACCCGGACCAGACGGGCGCTCCTGACGGAGGCGCACGGTTCGTGATGAGCTTTCGCGGAATCGGCGAAGGTCATCTGTCGAGCGTGGGGTTCCGGACCGGATCGATCTTCGGGGATGGTCGGATTGTCCTCGACGAGCGCGGCCTCTTCCCGATGATCGGAGCGCTGCGCGAGGGGATCTTCAACCGCGACGTGTTCCACGAGCGGTTGAAGGCCATGGACCAGAATGGCGAGAGCTCCGCCTACGTCCTCGACCACCTCCCACTGGTCTTCTCCATCGAAGAGCTCGAGGCCCGACTCGAGGTGCTGATCTCCCAGCACGACACCCGCCAGGACGCCCACACGACCGCCCGTCACCACCGGGCGATCGCCTCGAGCAGCTACGGAGTGCATTTCAGTTCCGAGAGCGACATCTCGGAACGGGTGCTGTGGCCGGTGGTGGGCGCGGAGTCCAACGGCATGGAAGACGCCCGCTTCGTCCGCTTCGTCGACGAGCACGGCGCGGCGACGTACTTCGCCACCTACACGGCCTTCGACGGGGAGAACATCTCTCAACAACTCATGCAGACCGACGACTTCGAGAGCTTCGTCATGTCGCCCGTGGTCGGCGCGGCGTCGAAGAACAAGGGGCTGGCGCTCTTTCCCCGGCCGGTCAACGGACGGTTCGCGGCGCTGTCGCGCTTCGACCGCGAGACCAACGCCGTGTGCTTCTCCGACACCCTCGGCCATTGGGGGGACTCGTTCACCTATCAACTTCCCGACCGTGACTGGGAGGTGCTCCAACTCGGCAACTGCGGGCCGCCGATTGAGACGTCGGCCGGCTGGCTGGTGCTGACCCACGGGGTCGGCCCGATGCGCACCTACAGCATCGGGGCCGTGCTGCTCGACCTGCACAACCCCACGAAGTTGATCGCTTCGCTGGAGGACCCGTTGATCTCGGCTTCGCCAGACGAACAGGACGGCTACGTGCCCAACGTCGTCTACACCTGTGGCGCGATGCTGCACGGCGATCTGCTCGTCATTCCCTACGGCGTCGCCGACATGCGCATCAACATCGCGACCGTGAGCCTCGCCTCGCTGCTCACCTCGATGACCCCCGTCGAGAAGGCCGGCGTCTAGCCCAGTCCCTCGCATCGCGGCTTGGGGCCACCGTTCACGTTCCCGTAGCGGTGGTAGGTGATTGCCACGCTCTGCTCGAGCAACCAGCGGGTCATTTCGACGTCGCCACGTTGGCTGAGCGGCCGACGGTCGACCGAGACGCCCCGTTCGAGCAGCTCCGCCGCCGGGGCACGCTCGTGCGAGAGCCATCGCACGCGGGCCACCTCACCCGAGCGCGCCACGAGATCGCCGACCGATTCGGTCGTGACGTCGGCGATCAGCGGGTTCGACGTCTCCGAACTGAAGGTGACGCGCAGGCCGGCCGTTTCGCGGATGAAGCCGATCAGCGAGATTTCGCCGGGCGTGCAGCGATCGTCGACCCGCACGACCAGTCCCTTCACCGGGCGTCGGTAGCGCTGGTAGTTCCTCTCGACCCGCAGGCCGCTCGGATCGATCGCCCGACTCCCGACCTCGCGCCACCACGTTGCGGCCCCGTCGATCGCCGGCGCCAGGTCGTAGAGCTCGGGCCACGCTCTGAGCGCGGCGACGTAGTTGGGGCCGCCGGCTTTCGCGGTGGGCCCGACGCTGCTGCGCCGCCAGCCGCCGAACGGCTGGCGCTTGACGACCGCGCCGGTGACCCCTCGATTGACGTAGAGGTTGCCGGCCTGCACCTCGTCCATCCATCGCTCGCACTCCGCCTCGTCGAGCGACTGGATCCCGGCCGTGAGTCCGAAGTCGGTCATGTTCTGCCATTCGATGGCGGTGGTGAAGTCGGGTGCGACCATGACCCCGAGTACCGGTCCGAACCATTCGTTGCGGTGGCTCCAGGACCCGGGCTGCACGCCCAGCTTCACTCCGGGACGCCACTGGAGAGCGGCCTCGTCGAGTCGGATCGGTTCGACGAGCCACGACTCGCCGGGCTCGAGTCGGTGCAGGGCCCGATCAAGAGCCGGTTCGGCCGGTCGGATGATGGGGCCGACCGAGGTGGAGAGGTCCCAGCTCGGTCCCGCCACCAGGCTGGTGACGGCGTCGCGCAACTGGCGCAGGAACGCCGGGTCGTCGTAGATGTCACGGACGACGATGGCCAGGCTCGCTGCGCTGCACTTCTGGCCCGCGTGTCCGAAGGCCGACTGCACGAGGTCCTTCACGGCGGCGTCGACGTCGGCGCACGCGCTGATCAGGATCGAGTTCTTCCCACTCGTCTCGGCGAGCAGGTTGATGTCGGGACGCCACTTCGTGAACAGCCGGGCGGTGTCGAACGAGCCGGTGAGGATTACCGCGTCGACCCCTTCGTGGGTGATCAGGCGCCTTCCGCTCTCGTCGTCACGAGTGGGGACGAACTGCAGGACGTCCTTGGGCACACCACTGGCCCAGAGCTGCTGGACCAGGTGCCAGGCGGTCGCCACGGCTTCGGGCGCCGGCTTCAAGATGACGCAGTTGCCGGCTGCGAGCGCGGCGCACACGCCCCCCGCTGGAATGGCGTAGGGGAAGTTCCAGGGCGGCACGACCACGACGGTGCCGAGCGGTCGCGAGTCGCCGAGGGCACCGGCGTAGGTCGCGTAGAAGCGCGCGAAGTCGATTGCCTCGCTGACCTCGGGATCGGCCTCGGCGACGGTCTTGCCGGCGTCGCGGGCCATGACCGCGATGGTCTGCACGCGTTGACCCTCCATCACCGCAGCCGCTCGAAGCAGGATGGACTGACGCTCATGCGAAACGAGCTTGGACCACGACGTGCTCGCGAGCCCGGCGACGTGCACGGCGTGCTCGACGTGCGTGGGATCGGCGACCGAGTAGTCGTACCAGGGTTCTCCATTCGAACTGGGATCGCGACCGAACTCGCACTCGACCGTCACGATCTCCTTGGCGCCGATGACGAGGGGGATCCGGGCGTGGCCCACGTGACGGATGTCGTGCAGGGCGTCGGCGATCTCGGTGTACACCGACGACGAGGTCGGATCGATGTTCGAGCTGTTCTCGAAGGTCGACGCGTCGGGCGCCCGGACGGCGTGGCGCAGTGACCGGGTCGACACCTCGTGGCGCTCTCGCACCGAACGGGTGAACCGCTCACGCTGCTCGGCGAACTTCGCGGGGTCGGACCCGATGTCGAAGGCCGCCTTCAGGTAGTTCTCGTCCGACGTGTTCTCGTCGAGGCGACGGACCAGGTAGGCGACCGCCGACGCGAAGTCGTCGCGTCTCGTCACCGGCGCGTACAGCAGGACCTTCTGGCCCGTGCGCGCGATGGCGAGGGACTCGGCGTTGGCCATGCCCTCGAGCATCTCGACGTCGATCTGGTCCAGGACACCGCGCGCGCGAGCGACCTCGAGCGCCCAAGTGAGGTGGAAGAGGTTGTGGCTGGCGACGCCGATGCGCACCGCCTGGGCGTGCTCGGGGCGAAGTGCCTCGTCAATCAATCTCGCGTAGCTGGCGTCCACGTCCGCCTTGGTCGCGTAGGGCGCAGGGGTCCAGCCGTGCAGCTCGGCCTCGGCCGACTCCATCGCCAGGTTGGCCCCCTTGACGAGGCGGACCTTGATCGAACTGCCCGTACGCTGGTGGCGCTCCTGGGACCAGGCGACCAGGTCCGCGAACACGCGATGGGACTCGGGGAGGTACGCCTGCAAGACGATCCCGGCGCGGACGGCGCCGAACTCGGCCTCACCCAGCACGTGCTTGAACGCCGTGACGGTCAGTTCGAGGTCGCGGTACTCCTCCATGTCGAGATTGACGAAGGTCCCGTGCGCCTCGGCCTCGCGGTAGATCAGCCGCATCTTGTCGGCGACCCGTCGGGTCGAGCCCTCCCGGTCGATGGTGGTGATCTGGCTGACGACTGCCGACAGCTTCACCGAGACGTAGTCCACTTCGGGTCGTCGGATCATCTCGAGAACCCGGCGAAGCCGCTCGTCCGCCTCTCGCTCGCCCAGCACCGCCTCGCCCAGCACGTTGACGTTGAGCGCTATGGATTCGCGGCGGCGCCGCTGCAGATGGCGGCGCAGCGGCGCCGCCTCGGCGGGCAGGATCAGGTCCTTCGAAAGGCGCCGGATGCGTCGATGGACGAGACCGACGACCGGCGCCGGGGCCACCCGCGACAGCACGGCGAGACCGCGCAGTCCAGCGGCGTTCAGCACGCCGAATCCCGTGACCGACGACTTCCTGGCGGTGCGCCGCAAGATTCTGACGGAACTGTGAACCGAGCGGATGCGCATGACCTCGTCGGTCAGCGTGATCGTCACCTCGATCGAGCGCGGGTCCTTGAAGAGCCGCGAGAACCGGGTCCGGTTGGCCCGCTCGGATCGACTGCGCGTGGCATCGGCCTCCTCGATCAACGCGAGCGCCTTCACCACCGAGAGATCGGCCAGAACGTCAACTGACGAGTCCGTGGGGATGATCGCCATCAGTCACTCCATCGCTCGTCGCGATGCTCCAGCGATGCCCTAGCGGGCGCGCATTCGAGCAATCACTTCATCGACCACTTCAGAGGTCGTGGCCTGTCCGCCGAGGTCGAAGCAGCGAGTCCCGTCCAACGCGGCGCCCAGGGTGGCGCTGCGCAGCGCCTTGGACACTTCGACGCAGTGCTCGTCGCCGTGGTTGCCCGCGTGCTCGAGCACCGCGGCACAGGCGAGCAGCATCGCCATCGGGTTCGCCACGTTCTTGCCCTCGAGCGAGGGGGCGGTGCCGTGCGGAGCCTCGGCCATGGCGGCGGTCGGCTTCAGGTCGTCGTCGAGGGCCAGGAGGATCGACTCGGCTCCAGCGATCGATCCGAACATCGCGAGGACGAGGTCGCTCAGGCAGTCGCCGTCGCGGTTCAGAGCGGGGATCACCGCGGTCTGCTCCCATTGCTCGGTCATCAGCCCGGCGTAGGCGGCGTCAATGAGCATCGGGCGGTACAGGATGTCGGGGTGGCGTAGGGCCGCCTGGTCCATCTCCTCTTTCAGCATTCCCTCGTAGGTGGCCGACACCGTCCACTTGGGTCCCCCGTAGACGAGCCCGCCCATCGACGCGGCGGTGCGAAAGGCGAACTCCGCCACCGAGCGGCAGGTGTGTCGGTCGATCCGCTCGGTGCGCCAGGCGGACTCGCCCACCGACCCGGGCTCGCCGTCGCGTCCCTCGGCCGCGCCGTAGGCGTCGCCGACGGCCATGCGAACCACCACGACGGGGTGCTGGAGCGGGACGATCGGCGACACCCCGGGGATGCGACGACCCGTGCGCACGATGACCTTGCCACCGATCCCCTCGCGAAGGATCCGGTTGGGCGAGCCGACGCCGCCCCTCTCGGTCGGGGTGATTGTCGCGGCCTTCAGCCCGAGCCCGGTCTCGACGATCGCGTTTGCGGCTTCGTGGACGATGCCGTTGTTGGTCTTTCGTCGATTCTCCAACGAGAGGTCGAATCGCACCAGGTCGACGTCGAAGCCCAGCACACTGGGCTCGAGCACCCGCAGCGACTCCTCGAGTAGCTCCTGACCGGTCTGGTCTCCCTCGCACACGACGATCGATGTTCTGCTCATGACCTCAGGTTACCTAGTTCGAACCTGCGCGGATTGCGCTCCGGCGCCCCGGCGATCCCGACCCGTTCGTCGACGCGGGTCGACTCGGCCGTCGTCTGCTCGCTAGTGTTCGGGCGTGACGTGGTGGCGCGACGCGGTCGTCTATCAGATCTATCCGCGTTCGTTCCGTGACTCCAACGGTGACGGGATCGGGGACCTCAACGGGGTCCGCGAGGAGTTGGCCTACGTGGCGTGGCTCGGCGTCGACGCGCTCTGGTTGTCGCCTATCTATCCGTCGCCGATGCGCGACTTCGGCTACGACGTGGCCGACTACGTCGGTGTCGACCCGGTCTTTGGCACGCTGAACGACTTCGACGACCTGGTGCGCGAGGCCCACGACTTGGGCCTGCGGGTCATCCTCGACTGGGTGCCCAACCACACCTCGAGCGACCACCCGTGGTTCGTCGACTCGCGGGCTTCGAGGGTCAGCGCCCACCGGGACTGGTACGTCTGGCGCGGCGCCGAACCGGACGGCTCGCCGGCGAACAACTGGGTGCGCGCCTGGAGCGATCAGCCGGTGTGGACCTGGGACGGCGACACCGAGCAGTACTACCTCCACTGCTTCCTCCCGAGCCAACCCGACCTCAACTGGGAGAACGTCAAGGTTCGAGAGGCGATGCACGAGACACTGCGGTTCTGGCTCGATCGCGGTGTCGACGGCTTTCGAATGGACGTCGTGCACCTCCTGGGCAAGGACCTCGCGGCGGACGATCCCGAGGAGTTGCGAGCGCTGAGCCACGTGCCGCTCAACGACGTGCCCGCCACTCACGGGTACCTGCGCGAGATCCGCGCCGTGCTCGACGAGTACGAGGGCGATCGGGTCGCCATCGGCGAGGTCTTCCTCCTCGATCCCCGTCGCGTCGCCAACTACTACGGCGAGGGCGATGAGCTGCACCTGTCGTTCAACTTCGCCCCGCTCTACATCGCGTGGCGGGCTGACGCGTGGTTCGAGGTCATCGAGACGACGTATTCGTCACTCGAGGCGAAGGGGGCGTGGCCGACCTGGGTCTTGAGCAACCACGACAACGCCCGCATCGCGACGAGGCTGGGCGGCGACCCGCGACGCACCCGCGCGGCCCTCGTCCTCTTGTTGACGCTGCGCGGGACCCCGTTCCTCTTCGCCGGCGAGGAGCTGGGCCTCGAAGACGCCGTGATCCCGCCAGATCGGGTCGTGGACCCCGGGGGGCGTGACGGATGTCGAGCACCACTACCGTGGAACACGGCCGGGGATCACGGGTGGCCCGCGGAACCGTGGTTGCCCTTCGTCGAGCGGGCCGGCGCAGTCTCGGTCGAGGCCCAGCGGGGCGACGCGGATTCGATGCTGCAATTCGCGCGGCGCACCTTGGCGCTTCGACGCTCGAGCGCGACGATGCGCCGAGGAGAAATGGCGAACGTGCGTTGCGCTGACGACGTCTTGGCCTTCGACCGCGTCCTGGGCGATCAGCGCCTGCGGGTGCTGGTGAACTTCGCAGACGAAGAGCGAGCGGTCCCGTTGGCGCAGGGCGAGCTGCTCCTCTCCAACTGCGTTCGACGAAGCCATGGTGTCCTGCAGCCGGGCGAGGCGGCCGTCTATGACCTCACGCCACGAGCGGGCGCCTAGGGCGACGCGAAGAGCGGTCGAGTGTCGCGCGAGGAGGGCACGCTCAGGATCTCGCACGTCCCACCCCACTGGCGAGGTCCCGGGACTCGACTCGACCGCCGCGGCGACCGATGGCGGGCCCCACGACTGACGCGGGCCCCTAGGGCAGCCGCTTGACACCCTCGCGTCAACTTGTTACTAATGGCCCTACCGCCGTGTGCAGAGAGCGACGATAGTTAGCGGCGAGTACCGGCTTGAGTGTCCACTGTCTGATCGGAGCGAACCGTGAACCTTGTCCACCACCCCTACGAGCTCGGTGCCGATGCGTTCTCTTCCTTCAGGTCAAGTGACCGCTTGACGCGCTGGTCCTCCCGGCTCGAGGACTTCGCCATTGGTGCGCAAGAACTCCCCGTCGAGCAGGGGTCCGCCGAGCGCGGCACCGAGAGGCGTCCGTCGGAGGACCCTGGTGGGCCGGACGTCCGGACAGCTCGGTCGTCAGGCGCGCGGCCCATGGGGGAGTGGCCGTGACCGATGAAGCCGCCGCGTACTCCCGTCGCCAGCCAGGCTCGTCGCACGGAATGACGTCGGGGCGGTGATGGTCGATTCCCAGGGGCCCGGAGGCTTCGACCACTCGGCTCCCAGGGGCGTGAAGGGCACCCGGGATGCCCGATCCACCCCGGCCCCCGTCGCCGCCCGGTGGTTCGCGGGCTCGTTCGAGCGACCGTCGGGCTCAGGCGGCCACGTCGCGGCGGGCTCGCCCCAGTGCCTCGAGCAGACTCGACACCGAGGCGACGGCCGCTCCGACGCAGCGGTCGGCGGCACCGTACGTGAGGTAGACGGAGTCTCCCTCGAGGTGAGCCCCCTGAACGAACACGACCTCGTTGACGTCCCCGACCCGCTCCCACTCGAGCTCCGGTTCCAGCACCGGCTCGGGAAGCCGGCTGACGAGCCGTCCGGAGTCTTCATCGAGCAACGCCACGTTCATGGTGTAGGAGCCGTCGGCGCGACGTTCGTGGAAGAAGAGCAGGAAGCCGTCCTCGGTGCGCACCGGCGGGGCCCCGGCACCGATCCCGAGCGCTCCCGGCGACGGTGTCAGCAGCGTGTGGGTGGCGAGCGCGGACAAATAGTCGTCCCAGTACACGTGGTTCGCGTTCCAGAGATGATCGAGGCTGTCGAAGACGGCGAGCTGCATGTTGGGATGGATCCGGTGAATCAGTGCCACGCGCCCG
>JADGOJ010000043.1 GCA_017883045.1 Acidimicrobiales bacterium | reverse complement strand
GAAACTTACCGCCCGAAATGACCAGAGCGTGCGGCGCCCGGTGATTGCGCGTGAGGGACCAGCGACGACGTCGAGCTGGGGTCTCCGAAGTGGCGGGCGGGGCCACCGCGACGTCCCCCGGCACTCTCTCGCCGCGGGGTCGTGTGCTGCGCTGGCCGCAGTCGATCGCTGCCTCACTTGCCTCCGGTCGCGAGCGGACACTCGGATCGAGTTGAGCCACGCCGCGATTCGGACGCGCGGATGAAATATCCAGTGTGCGTTTCCCTACCTTTAATCTGGTTGGCTCGTGAGAACGCGGCCCTGTATGACGATGCAATTCGTGATTGAGCGACAGGTGGTCTCCTTAGGGTGGTCTTATGTTAAATAAACGACGAATCACGCAATTAGTTTCGGTTTTAGTAATCGTGGCGCTCGTGGTGATCGCCTTCAGCGTCATTGGAGGCAAGAAGTCCTCGACGCCTTCCAGCAACAACGGCGCGCCCAGCGGGACCATCACCTTCGCCGAGGCTCCAGGCGCAGCGCCCAACTACATATTCCCCTACATGGGCTGCAAGTACTTCTCGGTCGCCAACATCAACCAGTTCCAAGAGTTGATGTTCCGACCCCTCTACTGGTTCGGCGTCGCCGCTTCGAGCGCCTACGTCCCGAAGCTCTCGCTGGGCAGCGCGCCCGCCTTCACCAACGGAGACAAGACGGTCACCATCGCCATGAAGGGCTGGAAGTTCGCTGACGGCCAGACCGTGGACGGCCAGTCGGTCATGTTCTTTCTCAACATGTACAAGGCGGACCCCACGTCGTTCTGCGGCTACAACGGTGGTTTCGGCATCCCCGACCAGGTGAAGAGCGCCACGTCGTCGGGCAACACCGTCACCATCAACTTCACCAAGTCCGTGAACCCGGGATGGATCCTCTACAACTACCTCTCTGAGATCACCCCCATGCCCAATGCCTGGGACCGCACCGCGGCGAGCACGAAGTCCACGTGCTCGACGGGCGCCTACGGCGCTGTCGCGACGAACGTCGCGTGCAAGGCCGTCGAGACGTACCTGAACGCCCAGTCGACGAAGTCCAGCACCTACGCCGACGCCATGTGGCAGAGCGGTGTGGACGGTCCCTGGAAGCTCGACAGCCTCGACAGCCTCGGCAACGCGACCTTCGGGGCGAACGCCAAGTACTCGGGCCCCCAGAAGGCCCAGGTCGCGACCGTGAAGCTGCTGGCCTACACCGCGGCCCAGGCCGAGATGAACGACCTCCAGGCCGGCAAGGTCGACCTCGGCTACATCGACACCTCGGTGCTCTCCCAGCCCGCGACCGCTCCGGGTCAGGTCGGCCCCAACTGGAGCCAGTTGGCGGCGCGCTACAACATCGTCACCGGTCCCCAGTGGAACTTCAACTACGCGCCGTTCAACTTCAGTGCGGCCAACCCCAAGCACGCCGCGATCGCCCAGCTGTACATCCGCCAGGCCCTGCAGATGGCGGTCGACCAGGTCGGCATCATCAGGAACGTCGACAAGGGCTACGGCTTTCCGATCTCGAGCCCGCTGCCGCCCAACACCGCGCCCTCCATCAGTGGTCCCGTCACGAACCCGTACGCCTTCAACCTGAAGAAGGCCAGGGCCCTGCTGACCTCGCATGGCTGGACCGAGAAGAGCGGCCTCATGACCTGCACCAGTCCAGGCACCGGCGCCACGCAGTGTGGCAAGGGCATCACCCAGGGCTACACGCTCAACCTCAAGATCATCTGGGCCAGTGGCTCACCGTCACTGGACCAGACCTTCAATGCGGAGATCTCGGACTGGTCCCAGATCGGCATCCAGTTCACGCACTCGACCGCGACGTTCAACAACGTCATCGGCGACTGCAACGGTGGAGCCGGCTACGAGATCTGCTCGTGGGGCGGCGGATGGACGTACGCGCCCGACTACTACCCGTCGGGCGAGACCCTGTTCACGCCTAAGGGTGGTTTCAACCCCGGCATGTACGCCGACCCCAAGATGACCACGCTCATCAACGACACGACCTTCGGCACGGCCAAGCTGACCGCCTACGCCTCGTACGCCGCCCAGCAGTTGCCGGTGCTGT
Source organism: Acidimicrobiales bacterium (assembly GCA_017883045.1). Lineage (GTDB taxonomy): Bacteria > Actinomycetota > Acidimicrobiia > Acidimicrobiales > RAAP-2 > RAAP-2. Next base: position 14,807 of record JADGOJ010000043.1, on the reverse strand, counting down.
ACCAGCCGCAGTCGTTCAGTCCGGGAGAGATCATCAAGACGTTGAAGAGCGACATCGGCTTCACGCCGAACCCGTTGGCCAACTTCATGCCCGAGTACTACCGCTTCTAATCAGCCCGTCCCCTCTGCCGACGAGCCCGTTCACTGCGAACGGGCTCTTCGGCAGAGGTCCGGCGACCAGTCGATCGACACCCGTGGAACTACGCTCGAAGCCAGTGTTGGACTTCCTTCTGGGCGCCAAGCCCCGTGCGCGGCGCGCACCGACCATCGCCCGACTCATGCTCGTGGCCGCACTGGCCGGGGGGGCGCTGATCTCGGGCGCACCGGTCGGCGCCGCCACCGGCGACAACCTTCCGCCGTTCGCGTCAAGTGTCGCCGACGTCAGCGTCGCCCAACTCGGGCGAACCTGGCACCCTGGTTGCCCGCTCGGACCGTCCCAGCTTCGACTGGTCCACCTGCGCTACGTCGGTTTCGACGGCCTGTCGCACGACGGCACCATGATCGTGAACGAGCGCGTGACCAGCGCGGTGATCCGCGTCTTCGCCACGCTCTACGCGCGACGCTTCCCGATCCACCTGATGGTCCCCGAGTCGAGGTTCGCCGGATCCGATCCGGCCTCGATGGCCGCGGACAACACCTCGGGATTCAACTGCCGCTACGCGGTCGCGTCGGGCCCGCACCAGTGGTCGGTGCACGCGTACGGTGAGGCCATCGACGTCAATCCGGTGCAGAACCCCTACGTCTTCGATGGAGCGGCAGAGCCAGCAGCGGGCAAGGCGTTCGAGAACCGCAGCGACGTCCGTGCGGGGATGGCGGTGCGCGGCGGCACGCTCGTCGGTGCGTTCACGTCCGTAGGATGGCACTGGGGAGGACGATGGAGCGCGTCGCCGGACTATCAGCACTTCTCCGCCACCGGCGGCTAGTCCTCGCCACCGCCCTCAGCCTCTCGGTGCTGTGGTTCTCGACGGGCGTCGTGCGAGCGGAAGGAGCGACGCCGGCGAACCTCGTGGCGCTCGGGCCACCGTGCAGTGCGGTCGCCGACTCGGTTGCTGGCACCTCTTCGGCCGACGAGTTGATCATGGTCATCGCTCCGTCGCCACGTTCGCAGGTCGCCGTGGTCGAGCTCTATCGCCGTGAAGGGGCGTGCTTCCGCTCCATCGCCGGCCCCTACGCGGCGTTCGTCGGCATCAACGGGCTCTCCTCGCATCGCCACGAGGGCGACCTGACGACGCCGATCGGCCTCTTCGGGATCGAGGCCACGATGTACGGCGTCATGGCGAATCCCGGCGTGAGCTACCGCTACCACCGGTTGGCCTGTGGCGACTGGTGGAACGAGGACCCGCGTTCGGCTTCGTACAACCGGTTCGTGCACGCCGACTGTGGAACCACGCCATCGTTCGGTGGCAACTCCGAGGCACTCTGGCTGCACGTGCCCCAGTACGACTACTTCGCCGCCGTGGCGTTCAACACGTCGCCGACCGTGCCCGGGCGGGGTTCGGGGATCTTCCTGCACGTCTCGAAGGGCAATCCAACCACGGGGTGCGTCAGCATCGCCAAGGTCAACCTCGTCAAGGTCCTTCGACTGCTTAAGCCCTCGCTGCACCCGCTCATCGACATCACGACGCGCCAACTGCTCGAGGGATGAAGGTCCACGCGACCTTGTTCGAAGGAGGTGACCGCTGATCGGTCGGCGGCGCCTCCACCATGGGCAGTCTCGGTGAGTTACTGATCGCACGCAGAATTGCGAGGGCCGACGTCAGCAATCTGATGGTGTCCGACTGAAGGGTGAGGCGATGGTCTCGCTCTTGAGAACCTGCTCCCTCTTGGTGGAGCAACACCAGGTTTCGAGTCTCGCAGCGCCCACCGCGTTGTCGGACTGACAACCTATCCGAGGCCAGAGGCTGTTCGTCACTGGCAGTCTTTGGCCATCTTGACGTAGCGCGATCCCAGAGCCCCCGCCGTTCGGGAATCGCGACCCTCGGTGCGTCGCATTCATCCCTGCCCTCGGGTACAGTCACGCTGGCGACTGAGGAGCGACATGGCCAAGTTGATCTACGTGGCGAATGTGTCCCTTGACGGCTTCGTCGAGGACGCGCACGGCAGGTTCGATTGGACCGAGCCCGTCGACGAGGTCTTCACCTTCATCACCGACCTTGTGCGCCCTGTCGGCACCTACCTGTATGGGCGGCACATGTACGAGACAATGGCATCTTGGGAGGTCGACCCCACCCTGGCGACCCAGTCGAAGATCAGAGCCGACTTCGCGAACGTCTGGCAAGCGGCCGACAAGATCGTCTATTCCACGACGCTGCAAGACATCTCGACCACCAACACGCGGATCGAGCGCTACTTCAATCCCGAATCGGTCCGTGAGTTGAAGTCGTCTGCCCCGAGCGATCTGACCGTCGGCGGCTCGATTCTCGCGGCTCACGCCTTCGACGCCGGGCTGGTTGATGAGTGCCAGCTCTTGATTTACCCGGTCATCGTCGGTGAAGGAAAGCCTGTATTCTTTAGCGATGCTCGAGTTCAATTGGACCTGCTGGATGAGCGCCGGTTCGAAAACGGTGTCGTGAACCTTCGCTACCGCATCCGGAATTGACCCTCCTGTCAAAGATCGCTGGCGTCGACGGGCCGACGTCAACAATCTAATGGTGTCCGACTGGCGATTGCAACCGTGGAGTTGAGCAGGGAGGGCTCAGCTTCGCCGGACAAACCAAACAATGACAACGATGACCAAGATAAGCACAACTGTTCCCATTCCGATGTACATGTGGACCCACCTCTCTAGCTAATTCAAAACCCTATAGATCAATGAGTGGGTAATCACGGGCCAAAAGACCCTTAGTCGTGCCACTGGGGTCGGAACTCGGAGGCCCGACGCAACAGATCTGCGGCCAGGCACTGGCGACTGCCAGCCTTAGAATTGAACTAGTTCCATTGCCAATGTCCGAAACACTCACAATGAAGTCGTTCTTGAAATCAATACGCACGTTACTGTCGAACCTTGTTGAAGTCATCCTCAATTCGCTGCCCTGGACCTAAGTCGTCGAGCGACTGACGACCTCGGCGCCTCAGAAGAGTACTTTTGGATTCAGCATCAACGTCAGAGGAGAGGGCTCCCATGGGTCGAAGTCGCATTCGTTCAATCGTGATTGTGGTCTATGTGGTCATTGGTCTCATTGTGGCCAATTCCCACCATTATTTTGCGCACCTTGCAAGCTTCAGGGCGGTGGTCTCGGCGGTACTTGCCGTCGTCTTGTGGCCTCTCCTGCTGGTGGGTGTCAGTCTCCACATTCGATGATTGGAAGGAGTCCCAGTTGCGTCGTTCCGTGAGCGAGTTCAGCACGAGATTGTCTTTCGTCAAGGTTGGCCCTCCGACGGCAACTCACCGGGCCGACGTCCACATTCTCCGACTGGCGCATCGCTCACTGGGCCTGAGAATGCGGATTGAATCAAGGTCAGACCACTGGGAAACCCAAATTGCTCGCTGCTTGCTGGCTTCCATAACCTGTGGAACTGCTGAAGGTGATTGGTCCCGGCCGACAACGGTTGTCGGAGATTTGCGACTGACTCGCCCCAGTTGGGTAAAAGTTGTCTCCCCCCGCAAGGGGCGACCATTCTTTCCATTGCCACGCCGGTAAAATTGTGAGTAGAAGAGGGTGCATCGTGGCAACAACTTCTGTGCCAGGGCCGTGCCCCAAGAAGAGGTAAAGCTCATGAGAATATCAATGAAGCGCCTGTTTGCTGCGATGGTTCTGCCAGTGCTCGTTGTTGGGGGCTTTGGAACCGGAGTCGCCGGCGCGAGTTCAACGAAAGGGCCTGTTGTCGCCACCGGCGGCGTTACGTGCACCAAGGCGACTGGGACGGTTCAGTTCGCCCCAGCGCTGACGAAGAAGGGTAATTCCAACACCGAGACCACGAAATTCAATGTCGCGCTCTCGGGATGCACGACCACCGGGTCGAACGTCGCGAAGATCGTGAGCGGAACGCTCACCGTGACGATCCACAAGTCGACCAAGACAAAGGTGGCGAACGCCTGCGCGTCGCTGAATACCGGCACCCTGGCAACGAGCTCGGCGCTCACGTGGAAGTCGACCGGCGGCACCGTTGTGAAGGGGAGCACCCTCAAGACGACCGGCGTGGCCTGGTCGGTCACTGCCAACCCGTTGGGCTTTAGCCTTCCCGGCGCGGGCACCGCAACAGTAACCGGCTCGTTCGCCGGCGCCGACAAAGGTGCCTTGAGCACCTTCACGGCATCTTTCAAGGACACTCTGGTGTCCTTCACGAAGGCCTGCTCCGGCGGGACCAATCACCTGTCGAAGTTCACCCTCAGCGGTGGGTCATTGACGCTTGGGTAAGTGAACCTGCAGTCGTTCAGTATGAAGACAGAGTCCCCGGTTCACGCCGGGGGTTCTGTCTTCTTACGGCGAGCATCGATGATCAGCGCCTTCAGTGACGAGAGGTCGGTGCTGCCCCTATGCACTTACGAATCGTTGGACTGTGCCCCAAAACGCATCGATGGTTCCCGCTTCGAAAGTGGATGTTTGAAGTCAACAAATGACTCGAAAATCTTCTGGTGTCGGAGTCCTGGTCTCGAAGAGTTGGTTGAGCGGATCACCGTGTTCCCAGACCACCTGGAGGTCACTGTGGCTGGCGCTCCTGCTCTCAACGTCCTTTACGGGGAGGTGGGACTGAAGCGGTCGGACATTGTTGGTGTGGGAGGGGCGACGTGGAACTCCCCCGCACGTCGCGGTTGGACACCGCGCCGGACCAGCTCTCCCTTCCGAGAGCTGGTCCGGCGCCGATGTCCAACTCGTAAAGAGCCCGACCGGTCAGAAGGTCGGGGCCGGAGTCCCGTGTGCGTAGAGGGACGCCGAGACGATCGCGCAGCGGAAGTCGAGCGCGGGAAGCGGCACCTCGAAGACCAGTCCGGCGTTCAGGTCATCGGTGAGCTGCTGGAGCGTCGTGATGTGCTGGGACGCCGCCGCGGCGGCACCGGCCTCCGTCGGCGCGAACAGGACCAGCACGGGCTCCCAGATGATGTTGAAATCACCCTTCGTCGCCGCGACCCCGATCAGGTGGTCGTGACCGATCACGCCCGCACCGTAAACGGCCGGATCGATGCCGAACTGGACGGCATCGGAGACCGCAGGACCGTGGTCCGGACAGTTGTCCGCCGGGACGTGCGCGCAGTTGAGCGTCGCTGGGATGATGCCCGAACTCGTGGGATAGACCGGCAGGAAGAGCGGCGCAACGTTGACCGGGTGCGCGAAGGGGAATGCCACGTCAGTGGGATCTTGGACGATCTTGTTGCTCAGCTGGACATTCGACTTCGTCGGGGTGAGGAGATAGATCAGCGACCCGTTGGCGTCGTTGTACGCTGGCTCGATCGCGCCACCTCCGCCGGTGAAGAATGGATAACCACCGTTGCAACACGTCAGGACAGTGTTGCCGATCGTCACCTGGCCGCTCGGCGTGCTGCTTGCTGAACTCATCACCGGGATGGCGAGCCCCCCAAATGTTGCAAGCAACCCTATGACCGACACGACGCGTACAAGCCGCTTCGTCACTCCGGTCGCCCAATTCCATCTTCGCAATACTGGCTTGGTCATTGTTCCCCCACGCTGTCAGCGACTCGCAACTTGCGCGCTGGCACCTTGGCCTGAACCTAATGACCAATTGTTCCTATGTCAATAGGTAGAACCTACATTTGGATTGTTTCCTTTTGCGCATGGAACAGCTCAGCCTTGGTGGCTTCACCGGTGGAGGAGCATCGACCTTGTTGACGTGAAATGACGTGATTGTCGAAATCCGTGTTGGAGGAAGACTCCCAGAGCCAGCACTTGGTTCTTAGCAACGGACCCCTGGTCTGGCATGTGTCAGAGGCGATGTTGGAGGGCCGACGTCAACAATCTCCGACTGGAGACTTGGCCCGTGGGCAACCTGAATCTTGATGAAACAGTTGTTGGCATCAGCGGGCACGCAGGGCCAGTGTTCTGTTTCGTTACGGGCACGCTCCTGCCTATAATCGGCTTATTTCTGGCCAACAACAACCACGGTCTGCGTGGCACGTACATTCAGGTTGCTTTGCCAAAGAGAAAGGACCTGAACCCAGAAGGTGGGCGCTGAATAGAGCAATGCAGGATCTACGACTGGACAGTCTCGAAGACGGACAGTGTCGGTTATCCTTCTTGGGAATATTCGCCCTCAATAGGTCAAGATCCATGCTCAGAACGGCAACTACAGCGACCTGTCCTTAAGTCCTCGTCTTGAAACCGTACATGGTAATCCCTTTAAAACAAGGGCTTTAGGGATCACCATGTACGTACTTCAAGTCTCTCGCCATAATTTGTGAAATGAGTGTGTGAGACCTGGGAAATGGCTTATTTCCGAACGAGGGGCCGGGCCGCGGCCCGACGCAACAGGCGTGCATCCTCGCACTGGAGCCTGTCGGGCTCGGCTTGTTTGGTGTCGAAGGCCCGACGTGACTCTACGACCTTGCACTGGTTGTGAGAAGAATGTTGGTGTCGTCGAGTCGGGACTTCCGCCCCTGGTGTCGGCCAAACTAGCGGCATAGACAGTTGCTAATGAGTTAGTCGATCGGAGACGTCATGTTCGCAAAAGTTGGTGACCGAATCTTGGTCCGGGGAAATCGAGTGGGCCAGCCTGATCGTCATTGTGTCGTTCTCGAGGTTGAACATGAACATGGGGAGCCGCCCTATGTCGTCCAATGGGACGACAGCGACCACCACGAACTCTACTTCCCAGGATCCGACGCCACCATAATCAGCAGCGACAACAAGTAACAAGGGCTTGGTCTCCGAGTTGCAGCTTGACACTTGTCGTCGGCCCGACGTGAACCCGCACACCATCGCCATCGTGTGTGCAAATGACAAATGCTTAACGCATCGAAGGTGGATTCCAGCGAAATTCCGCCAACCGCTCAGCATTGACGTAGCCGTGGTCGGCGAACCACCGGGCCGATTCGTAGAGGGCGTGGGCCGCCGGGCGCGAGCGGTAGCCGAGCTCGGTCCGAGCCTTGGCGTCGTCGAAGGTCATGGTGGTCTGGGCCATCTGCGCGGCTTCCAACGGGACCCTCGGCACGCGGCCGAGCAGGTCGCCCTCCACGAACTGTGACGCGCGGCCCGCCAGCAGCCCGAGCATCGTAGGGAAGTGGCGGCCGGCCGGGGGCAGTCCGGTCACGTCCGAGAGGACCCTGAGCAACTCGCCCATGGTGATGTTGTCGCCGCCACAGATGTAGCTATGCCCCTGCCTTCCGAGTTCGAGGGCGAGCAGGTGGCCCGATGCCACGTCGTCCACGTGGGCCACGTTCATCATCGTGTCGACGTAGCCGGGCATCCGACCGTTGAGGTAGTCGAGGACCACCTTGCCCGACGGCGTCGGCCGGCGATCGTCGGGACCGTGGGGCATGGTCGGTAGCACCAGCACGACGGGGGCGCCTTGGGCGGCGAGGCGCAGGACCTCGTGCTCGGCCACGTACTTGGTCCGCTTGTAGTTGCCGTGCAATTGCGCCAGGTCGGCGACGTCGCCCTCGTTCGACGGCTGCCCGGACTTCGTCTTCCACAGTCCCAGCGTCCCGACGGTCGACGTGTACACGATGCGCTCCACCCCGGCCTCGGCAGCGGCACTGACGACGTTGCGGCTGCCTCGGACGTTTACGGCGTAGAAGGTCGAGGGGTCCTTCGGCCAGAAGCCGAACTTGGCGGCGAGGTGGAAGCAGAATCGCGCGCCGTCAAAGACGCTGTCGAGATCGCTGGCATTGGTGATGTCGACCTTACGGCGCTCGACCTCGAGGCCGTCGAGGTTCGTTGACGGGGCGTCGGGCTCGAGCAGCGCCAGGACGTCCGCGCCGCTTTCGAGCAGGGCTCTGGTGACGGCCGATCCGATGAACCCCGCGGCCCCGGTCACGACGACGCGGTCGCCGCGGGCCAGTTCGTGGCTCACGAAGGGACCCTCGGCGCGACCGGTGGCGACGGCGTGCGCCGCAGCGCACCCTTGGCCATGGTCACGGCGAACTCGACGAGCCAACGGCTCTTGCGTTCGGCCTCGCCGAGCAGTTCGTCGAGGGATGCGACGAAGTAGTCGATCTCCTCCTCGCCGGCGATCAGCGGCGGCAGGAGCTTGATTACGTTGATGTTGTCGGCCGCCACCTGCGTGAGGATCCCGTAGCGCTGGAAGAGCGGGACGACGAGGGTCTGGGAGAACATGGCCTTGCGGCTCGCCTCGATGACCCGCCAACGGCGCTTCAACCCCGACGAGGTCGGGGGACCGAAGACGATGCCGACCATCTGCCCCTTCCCACGCACCTGGTGGAGGAACTCGTGACGGGATGTCAGCTCCTCGAGCTTCGTTCGCCAGATGGCGCCCATCGCGGCGGAGTGCTCGACCACGCGCTCGTCATCGAAGACCGACAACGTCGCGAGCCCGGCCACCATGGCCAGCTGATTGCCCTTGAAGGTCGTCGAGTGGACCATCGCGCGGTCCATCGAGCTGTAGACGCTGCGGAAGATCTTGTCGCTCGCGAGCATTGCCCCCACTGGGACGTAGCCACCGGACAGGGCCTTGGAGACGGTGATGATGTCGGGAGTCAGGCCGTAGTGCTCGAACGCGAAGAACCGGCCCGTGCGACCGAGGCCGGTCTGCACCTCGTCACAGATGAACAGCGCGCCGGCCTCGTGCACCGCGGCCTCGAGCTCGCGCCACCGCTCGGAGTCGAGCTCGAAGACGCCCTTGCCCTGGATCGGTTCGACGATGAAGGCGGCCACGTCACCGCGGCGTAGCTCCTTCTGCAAGGCGTCGAGGTCGCCGAAGGGTATCTCGGTGGTGTCCGGCATCAGGGGCCCGAAGCCGGTGCGGAACTCCGCCGAACCGTTGAGCGCCAGTGCCCCCATGGTGAGGCCGTGGTAGGCGTGGGCGAGGTAGAGGATGCGGTTGCGCTTCGTGCTCGCGCGCGCGAACTTGATCGCGGACTCGACGGCCTCGGCTCCCGAGTTGCAGAAGGAGACCCGCTCAATCCCTTCGTGGCAGCGGGTGACCAGCTGCTCGGCCAGCAGCCCCGGCAATAGGGCGCAGTCCATCTGGACCATGTTGGGCAGGTCGGCGTTGATTGCCTGACGCAGGGCCGACTTGATCACCGGGTGGCTGCGACCGAGGGCGAAGACGCCGAAGCCGCTCAGCATGTCGAGGTAGCGCCTGCCCTCGTCGTCGTAGAGGTAGCAGCCTTCTGCGCGCTCGTAGAAGCGGTCGAAGCCGAGGGTGGTGATGACCTTGGTCAACTTGGAGTTCATGTACTTCGCGTGGAGCTCGAAGTTCTCACCGTGCCGTTGCCGCATCAACTCCGCTAGGTCAAAGGACATGGCCCTCCCTTGCTCGTTGCCTCAATCTACAGCCGTTCGCCGCAGGCGGTCGCAGGCTCCACGGGCCAGCCTTCACTACCATTCGCACATGACATCGACCAGCGAGACGACGGGCGCGGCGATCCTCGCGATCGACGTGGGTGCTACCTACATCAAGTCAGCGCTGGTCAGCCCGACGGGCGAGCTGCTCGAGAGCGTGCGCCGTTTCGAGACCCCGTACCCGTGCGCGCCGGGCCGGCTCGTCGAGACCCTGGCCGCGCACATCGCCGAGCGCGAGTGTGGGCAGGTCGGTGTGGGCTTTCCCGGCGAATTCCGCGACGGCGTCGTCGTCGAGCCGGGCAACCTCTCTCGCGCGGGCGGCATCGCCACCGACATCGACCCCGTGATCCACGACGAGTGGCTGAACTTCGACCTGCAGCGGGCGCTTCGCGACGCCTCCCATCGCGACGTCCGCGTCGTGAACGACGCCACGCTGGCGGCACTGGGGTGCTGTGAGGGCGTGGGCCGTGAACTCGTGGTGACGCTGGGCACCGGGGCCGGAATCGCCCTGGTGGTGAATGGCGAACCCGAGAGGATCCGCGACGTCGGCGGGGAGGCCTTCCTCGACGCCCAAACCTACGACCAATTGCTCGGTGAACCGTCACGGCTGCGTGACGAAGTGCGGTGGAATGAACTGGTTCACCTGGCGGTGAGCCACGTCGCCGTCGAGTTCGCGGCGGACACGGTCCATCTTGGAGGAGGCAACGCTCGTCGTGTGGCGTCTGGACTCTTGGACGACCTACACCAGCAGATCGTGATCAACGACAATGACGCGACGCTGCAGGGAGCGGCCAAGCTGTTCCAGCATTGACGTGCCAAGCCGATGGCGCACGCGCCATCGTTGTGTCGACACCCTCGCGGTCGTGACCATTCAGCGCCCTGACAGCCGCCGCTACGCTGATTGTCGAAGTCCGAGCCCGATTGAGAACGAGGACGAATGACCACCATCTTCGAACAGGAGATCAGTTCCCAGGCGGACATCCTTCGCCGACGCGCCGAACCGGGCATGGAACAGGCGCTGCACGCCGCGTCGAGGTGGCGGCGCATCACGCACGCGGTCGTGGCGGGTCGGGGGTCGTCGGACAACGCCGCGATCTTCTTCCAGTACCTCGCCGGCCAAGAGCTCGGCCTCCTCGTCGCGCTCGCCGCGACCTCGCTGTACGAGGGGGAGGAGCCGATCGGGCTCGACGGCGCTGGGGTGCTCATCGTCTCCCAGTCGGGCCGTTCGCCGGGCATGACCGAGGTCCTCTCCCAGGCCCGCGCGCAGCATCGCCCGGCGATCGTGATCACCAATGACGTGACCTCGCCACTCGCGGTGGCGAGCGAGAACGTCATCGACCTGGACGCCGGGCCGGAGCGGGCAATCGCTTCGAGCAAGACCTTCTCCACGACGTGGCACGCGCTGGCCCAGTTCGTCGCCGCCCTGAAGGGGGAGCCCCTCGAGGGGCTGGTAACGCTGCCCGACGTGGTCGAGCGGGTCGCCACCTGGGCGCTCTCGGCGCAACTGCCTTCGTCGATCCTCAACGCCACCGGCGGTCTGACCGTCGTGGGCCGTGGTGTGGGCTTCGCCGTCGCCTCGGAGATCGCCCTCAAGATCAGGGAGGTCACGGGCATCCGGTCCGAGGCGTTCGCCGCGGCGGACTACCTGCACGGCCCGAGCGGTGCCGACGGAGGGCAGAGCACGCTCCTGCTCGTGGTGACCGACGAGATGGCAGACGACATCGCCGCGGGCGTGCTCGACTCCGCGCGACAAATGGGCATGCAGATCGTGGTGTTGCGTCCAATAGGTCGAGCGCCGCTCGAGTGCGACGCGGAGATCGTCATCGAAGAGACCGTGGCGAACTGGTCGCTGGGCCTCGCGCAGGTGCTGGTGGGCCAGGTCCTCGCGTTGCGCATCGGCGAACTGCGCCATCGCCCGATCGACACGGCGCCGGGCCTGAGCAAGGTCACGCTGACCGCGTAATTCCGACTGAACCTGGTTATTGCTTGTACTAGGTTCTCAGGCAGGTTCATTCTCGGGGGAGGCGAAACGCATGGGTTTAAGCGTCAACAACGTTGGCCAGGCTCGTCGTCGCGTTTCGGTCATGATCGTCGGGCTGACGATTCCCTCTCGGATCGATCCCTGCAATTTCATTGGTCGGTTGCTCAATGAACAGTGAACCCACGGGTTCTTCAATGGAGGAGTTGCATTATGAGAAGTAAGTCCAAAGCGGGCCTCGTCGCTTCGACGCTCGCCCTCGTCGCGAGCACGTTCGTGATGATGGCGCCGGGAGTCGCCAGCGCCGCCGGCCAGGCTCCGCTGAACCTGGCCAACGAGCAAGGCATGAACTGGCCCTGCTCGTTCAATCCGTTCAACCCTTCGGACGCCGCCTACTCCGTTGGCGTCACCTACGAGACGCTCGACTTCGTCAACGCGCTGCAGAACGCCAAGGTCACGCCGTGGCTCGCGTCCTCCTACGCGTGGAGCAACGCCAACAAGACCCTGACCTTCACCATCCGCTCCGGCGTGAAGTGGACCGACGGCCAGCCCCTCACCGCGGCGGACGTCGCCTACACCTTCAACCTGATCAAGAAGTATCCCGCGCTGGACGTCAACGCCGTATGGTCCGTCCTTTCGAGCGTCGCCCAGAAAGGCACCAACCAGGTCGTGTTCAACTTCACGGCTGCGGCGGTTCCCTACTTCTTCTACGTCGCCGGTCAGACGCCGATCGTTCCCCAGCACATCTGGAGCAAGATCGCCAACCCAGTGACCGACCCGATCAGCCAGCCGATCGGCTCGGGTGGCTACCTCATGTCCAAGTGCTCGGGGCAGAACATCCAGTGGACGGCGAGCAAGAGTTACTGGCAGAAGGGCCTCGCCCAGGTGAAGGTCGTCAACATGCCCGCGTTCCTGTCGAACAACACCTGCAACCAGTACCTCGCAACTGGTCAGTCGGCGTGGGGCTCGCAGTTCATCCCGAACATCCAGAGCTACTACGTGGCGAAGAAGCCCGGCAACAGCTACTGGTTCCCGCCGGTGGCCAACGTCGTGCTGTTCCCGAACCTCACGGTCGCGCCACTCAATGACGTGGCGGTTCGCCAGGCGATCAGCTACGGGATCAACCGCGCCACGGTCTCCAAGATCGGCGAGTACGGCTACGAGCCGCCCGCGAGCCAGACGGGCATCGTCGCCCCGACCTTCTCGTCGTGGTCGAGCACTGCCGCCGCCAGCGGCTGGGGCAAGGGCTACAACCCCGCCAAGGCCAAGTCGATCCTGAAGGCCGACGGCTACAAGCTGGGCAGCGACGGCTTCTTCGCCAAGAAGGGTAAGGAGCTGGCCCTGACGGTCATCACGAACGGTGGCTATTCGGACTGGATCGCCACGATGCAGGTGGTGAGCAGCGAGCTCAAGCAGGTCGGCATCAAGCTCACGGTGAGCGGCGTCGCGGCGACCAACTTCTACTCTGACGTCTACGAAGGCAAGTACCAGTTGGCCTACAACGCCGAGAGTGGCGGACCGGCTCCGTTCTACGAGATGCGCCAGTGGATGTACTCGAAGAACTCGGCGCCCATCGGCACGGCCGCGTCCTCGAACTGGGAGCGCTTCTCGAGCCCGGCGGTCGACGCGCTGTTCGCCGAGTACGGCAAGACCACCAGCCCCTCGCTGCAGCACTCGATCGTCAACCAGCTCCAGACGGTCATGGTCAAGCAGCTGCCGGTGATCCCGATCCTCGAGGAAGTCGACTGGTTCCAGTACAACTCGAAGGCCTACTCCGGCTTCTCGACGGCGGCCAACCCGTACGCGCAGCCGGGCCTGTACAACATTCCCGACTGGGGCATCGTCCTGTTGCACCTGAAGCCTCTCAAGTAATCAGTTGTCAGTCTGAGTCGGGGAGATGAGGTATCTAGCTCGCCGTATCGGGTTCTTGCTCGTAGCACTATGGGCGGCCCTTACGGTGAACTTCTTCATCCCCCGACTCATGCCCGGCAATCCCGCCGAAGCGATGATGGCGAGGTTCCACGGTCACGTGAACCCGAGCGCCATGCACGCGCTCGAAGTGGCCTTCGGGATCAACACCCACGAGAGTCTCGTCACCGCCTACTGGCAGTACCTCGGCGACACCCTGCAGGGGAACCTCGGGGTGTCGCTGCTCAACTTCCCGCTCCCGGTGAGCACCGTGATCATGCGCGCGCTGCCCTGGTCGCTCGGGCTCGTCGGCGTCAGCACGATCCTGGGCTTCGTGATCGGCACGGCGCTCGGCGCCGTCGCCGCGTGGCGCCGCGGGGGGCTGCTCGACAGCGTCATGCCTCCGGTCTTCGTCGTCATCTCGGCCTTCCCGTACTTCTGGATCGGCCTGCTCTCGATCTGGTTCTTCGCGCTGACCCTCGGCTGGTTCCCTCTGCTCGGCGGCTACTCCGAGACCGTCACGCCGACGTTCACCTGGTCGTTCATCCTCGACATCCTCGACCACGCGGTGCTGCCCTCCTTCACGATCCTGATCACCTCGATCGGCGGCTGGATCCTCACGATGCGCAACAACATGATCACGGTCGTCGCCGAGGACTACGTCAAGATGGCCAGGGCCAAGGGGTTGAAGCCCCGACGGATCCTGTGGCAGTACGCCGGGCGCAACGCGCTGCTGCCGAACCTGACCGGCTTCGCGATGTCGCTCGGCTTCGTCATCTCGGGCGCGATCCTCGTCGAGTACGTCTTCAACTATCCGGGCATTGGGTTCATGCTGCTACAGGCCGTGGAAAGTGAGGACTACCCGTTGATGCAGGCGCTGTTCCTGCTCATCACCTTGGCGGTGCTGATCGCGATCTTCCTCGCCGACATCGCCACCGCGCTGCTCGACCCGCGCACCAGGAGCAATGTATGAAGCAACTGCGTTGGATTCTCGACCGATTGGGACGAGCGTCGAAGTTTCTGCGCCGCGACAAGAAGGCGCTGGCCGGCGCGATCATCTTGTTCGTGCTCGCCGTTATCACGGCGTTCCCCAAGTGGTTCACGCCGCACGACCCGGCGGCCGAGATCTACACCCCGGGCGCCGGACTGTCGTGGTCGCACATTCTCGGCACGACCTCCTTCGGCCAGGACGTCTTCTCCCAGGTGATTGCCGGGACCCGCCAGTCATTCATGATCGCCATGATCGTGGGACTGCTGTGCACGGTGCTCTCGGTCGTCATCGGCATCTCCGCCGCCTATATCGGCGGGTTCGTCGACGACGCGCTGTCGTTGATGACCGACGTCATCCTCGTCATCCCGACCTTCCCGCTCATCATCGTGATCACCGCGTACGTGAAGAACGCCGGCTTCTGGCTGATGGTCTTCGTGCTGGTGTTCACCGGTTGGTCCTATGGGGCGCGACAACTGCGGGTCCAGGCGCTGTCGCTGCGCAATCGCGATTACCTG
>JADGOJ010000042.1 GCA_017883045.1 Acidimicrobiales bacterium | reverse complement strand
GAGAACCACGCCACAGTCCGGGCAGAGCAGGTGCGCGAAGCAGGCGCTCTCGCCGCCCTCGTCATCGCGATCCATTGGTTCGCGTTCGGTCATCAGATCCTCACTTTCGCCACGGCCTCGGAGTCGACGTTCGTTGGCCCAACGTGCTAACGGAAGTCCTTCTGCATGGCGGCCAGTTCCGCGCTTCCGGGGCAGAGCTTGGCGAAGGGGATCTTCGCGAGCCCCTGGGCCGGGGTGTCGTTCAGTTCGTGGATCTCCTTCGCCGATTCGTCGACGTAGAGCAGGCCGGTGACGATCTCGCCGCGGCTCTGGCGGTCGCGGATGTACTCCTCGACCTTCAGCCGGTCGTGCGGGTCGTAGCCAGTGGGGACCGACCGGAACCGCACGACGCTGCCGTCGTGCATCACGACCTCGGTCGCGCCGTCGTTGGGGATCTTCGCGCGGATTTCGGTCCTCACGGGCACGAAGTCCGTCTGGACCTCCTTGACCTCGTGCTCGCGCATGAACTTGTAGCTCTTGGTCGAGCCCTCGTGGTCGTTGAAGGTCACGCACGGCGAGATGACGTCGATCAGCGCGAAGCCGTTGTGGGCGACCGCGGCCTTCAGGATCGGCACCAGCTGCTCCTTGTCGCCCGAGAAGCTGCGCGCCAGGAAGGTGGCGCCGAGGCTGAGGCCCAGGGTGATCGGGTCGATGGGCGCGAGCAGGTTCGCCTCGCCCTTCTTCGGGCGCGACCCGATGTCCGCCGAGGCCGACATCTGGCCCTTGGTGAGCCCGTAGACGCCGTTGTTCTCGATGACGTAGACCATGTTCACGTTGCGCCGGATCGCGTGCATCAGGTGGCCCAGGCCGATCGAGAGCGAGTCGCCGTCGCCCGAGATGCCGATGTAGGTCAGTTCGCGGTTCGCGGCGTTGGCGCCCGTGGCGATGGTCGCCATGCGCCCGTGGGCCGAGTTGAAGCCGTGGGCGCCGCGCACGAAGTACGTCGGGGTCTTGGAGGAGCAGCCGATGCCGCTCAGCTTGGCGATCATGTGCGGCGGGGTCGAGAGCTCCCAGAACGTGTGCACGATCGCGGCGGTGACCGAGTCGTGGCCGCAGCCCGCGCACAGCGTCGACATCGCGCCCTCGTAGTCGCGGATGGTCAGGCCCAGCTCGTTCTTCGCCAGCGGCGCGAGCGGGATGAGCGGCTTGGTGATCGATGGCATCGTTAGTTCTCCAACTGGCTTAGGACGGCGTCGACGACGTGCTTGGCGCTGAGGGGGAACCCCCCGTAGGCGAGGACCGGGTGCATTTCCTCGGGCCCGACCCCGGTCTCGATGGCGATGAGCGAGCGCAACTGGGCGTCGCGGTTCTGCTCGACGACGAAGCAGTCGTCGTGCTCTTCGACGAAGCGGCGGACGTCCTCGACGAAGGGGAAGCCGCGCACGCGCATGAAGTCCGCGGGGATGCCCGCCTCGCTCAGCACGTCGAGCGCCTCGCGCACCGCGAGGTCGCAACTGCCGAGGGTGATGACGCCGACCCGGGCCCCCTCGCGGCGCTCGACGACCGGGGAGGGCACGTAGGCGGCCGAGGCGGCGTGCTTGAGCTTCAGCCGGTCGACGACCTGCTGGTACTCCTCGGGGCTCTCGGTGTAGTGGCCGTACGCGTCGTGGCCCGAGCCGCGGATGAAGTAGGCACCCTTCTCGTCCGAGCCCGGCAGGGTGCGCTGGGCCACGTGGTCGGCGTTGACGTCGTTGTAGCGGAAGAACTCGGCCATGCCCCGCAGGTCCTCGTCGTCGAGGACCGGCCCGCGCTCGGGGACGTAGGCGTCGTCCCACTGCAGCTCGGGCACCACCCAGTCGTTCATCCCGATGTCGAGGTCACTCAGCATGAACACCGGCGTCTGGAAGCGCTCGGCGAGGTCGAAGGACTGGACGGCGAACTCGAAGCACTCGTGGGGGTTCGCCGGGAACAGCAGGATGTGCTTGGTGTCGCCGTGGCTGGCGTAGGCGCAGAGCATGAGATCGGCCTGCTGGGTGCGCGTCGGCATGCCCGTCGAGGGGCCGGTGCGCTGGACGTCGATGATCACCGCGGGGATCTCGGTGTAGTACGCGAGGCCCAGCAGCTCGTTCATCAGCGAGATCCCCGGGCCCGAGGTCGAGGTGAACGCCCGGGCGCCGCTCCAGCCGGCACCGAGCACCATGCCGATCGCGGCGATCTCGTCCTCGGCCTGCAGGATCAGGTAGTTGTTGCGATGCGACTCGGGAGAGCTGGGATCGGCCCCCTCGACCGGCTCGCGCCGGTAGCGCGCGCAGAGCCGGGTGAAGTTGTCCATCACCGCGGTCGCGGGGGTGATGGGGTACCACCCGGCGACCGTGGCACCGGCGTAGAGACAGCCCAGCGCGGTCGCCTCGTTGCCGTTGACCAGGATCGCGCTGCCGTTGGCGTCCATGGGCTCGACGTGGAACGGCAACGGGCACGCGTAGTGCTCGGTCGCGTAGTCGTAGCCGAGGCGAAGCGCGGTCTGGTTCGACGCCGCCAGGCGCTCGTTGCGCGCGAAGGTCTCGGCCAAGAGCCCCGAGACCAGCTCGACGTCGATGCCGAGCGCCGCGACGACGGCGCCGGCGTAGGCGATGTTCTTCATCAGGATCCGCTCGCGGGGCGCCTTGAAGTTCTCGAGGCACATCTTGGCGAGCGGCACGCCGAGGAAGGTGACGTCGTCGCGCTGCATGTCGGGGTCGAGGGGCCACGACGAGTCGTACATCACGTAGCCGCCGTGGCGCACGTCGATGATGTCCTCGGCGTAGGTCTGGGCGTTCATGGCGACCATGAGGTCGTAGTCGAGCGCGCGCGCGGTGTAGCCGGACTTGTTGACCCGGATCTCGTACCAGGTGGGCAGGCCCTGGATGTTCGACGGGAAGAGGTTCTTGCCCGAGACCGGGATCCCCATCCGGAAGATCGCCTGCATCAACAGGCTGTTGGCGCTGGCCGAGCCGGTGCCGTTGACGTTGGCGAGCTTGATCGAGAAGTCGTTGACCCTCGTGCCGACGTCGAGTGCGTTGTCAATCGCCATGGCTATCTCCTGGCCTGTGCGGTGGCACCGCTGGCGACCCGCTGCGGCACGGGGATGAAGTTGGCGCTGGCGGCGTACGGGATCTGCAGGTCGAACAGCGCCATGTCCCAGGCCGAGGTGGGGCAGCGCTCGGCGCAGAGTCCGCAGTGCACGCAGACGTTCTCGTCCTTGACCATGACCCGCCCGGTCTGGGGCAGGGCGTCGGAGACGAAGAGGGCCTGGTGGAGGTTGACCGACGGCGCCGAGAGCCGTCCGCGCAGGTCCGCCTCGCTTCCGTTGCTGGTGATGGTCAGGCACTGGACCGGGCAGATGTCGATGCAGGCGTCGCACTCGATGCACAGCGGCGCCTCGAATGCGGTCTGCACGTCGCAGTTCAGGCACCGTTGGACCTCGCGCGCGGTCTGCTCGGCGCTGAAGCCGAGCTCGACCTCGAGGTCGAGCGACTCGAAGCGCTTGGTCAGCTCGATGTGGGTCATCTTCTGGCGCGGCGACGGGTTGTAGTCGTTGTGGTAGCTCCACTCACTCATGCCCATCTTCTGGCTGACGAGGGTCATGCCGACCGGCGGACGATCCTCGAGCGCGACGCCGGTGCAGTGGTTGTGGATCGAGATCGCGGCCGCGTGGCCGTGGGCGACGGCCCAGATGATGTTCTTGGGCCCCCACGCCGCGTCGCCGCCGAAGAAGACGCCCGGCAGGCTCGACTGGTGGGTGAGCTGGTCGACGACCGGCATGTCCCACTCGCCGAACTCCAGGCCGAGGTCGCGCTCGATCCAGGGGAAGGCGTTCTCCTGGCCAATGGCGAGGATGACGTCGTCACAGGGGACCGTGACGGTGCTGAGCGTCGTCGAGCGCTTGGCGCCCTCGTCCCACTCGAGGACGTCGAACTCCATGCCGACCAGCTTCCCGTCTTCGATGACGAAGCGCTTGGGCGCGTGGTTGACGACGATCTCGACGCCCTCCTCCTCGGCGTCGTCGAGCTCCCAGGCCGAGGCCTTGAAGAACTCGCGGGGACGTCGGGCCATGACCTTGATGTCGGTGCCGCCGAGGCGACGAGACGAGCGACAGCAGTCCATGGCGGTGTTGCCGACCCCGATGATCAGGACCCGCTTGCCGATCTCGGTCACGTGACCGAAGGCGACCGATTCGAGCCAGTCGATGCCGATGTGGATGTGCGACTCGACCTCGTCGCGGCGTCCGGGCAGGTCGAGCTCCTTGCCGCGCGGTGCGCCGACGCCGACGAACACGGCGTCGAAGCCCTCGTCGAGCAGGGCCCTCAAGCTGGTGACCGGAGAGTTGTAGCGGACCTCCACGCCCATGTCGAGGATGACCTGGGTCTCGGAGTCGAGGACCTTGTCCGGGAGGCGGAACTCCGGGATGTTGGTGCGCATCAGTCCGCCGGGACGGTCGAACTGCTCGAACATCACGACGTTGTAGCCGTGCGGCATGAGGTCGTTGGCGACGGTCAGCGACGAGGGCCCGGCGCCGACGCACGCGACGCGCTTGCCGTTCTTCTCGGCGGGAATGGCCGGGAGACGGTCGGTGATGTCACCCTTCAGGTCCGCCGCGACGCGCTTCAGGCGACAGATCGCCACGGGGTTGCCGTCGACGCGGTCGCGCCGGCAGGCCGGCTCGCACGGGCGGTCGCAGGTGCGCCCGAGGATCCCCGGAAAGACGTTGGATTCGCGGTTGAGCATGTACGCGTCGTCGAACTGGCCCTGGGCGATCAGGCGGATGTAGCCCGGGACGTTGGTGTGCGCGGGACAGGCCCACTGGCAGTCGACGACCTGGTGGTAGTAGCTCGGATCCTGATCGTTCGTGGGCTCCACGCAGAGTCCTCCTTATGACACTCGGTGTGGTCCCGCGACGCGTCAGCACTTGCGCGAGGGGGGCCTCGGACTCACTGTACTAGCCCACTTCTCCAAGCTATTGCGGCCCAAAGTCCCAAAGACGTCATTCGTCGGGCCTCGGGCAGGGGGTCGAGCCTCGCGCTCGACCGGGAATCGGTCGCGTCGCTCGAAATCAGGGAACGATCACCGCGCGGCCGCGCAGGGTCCCCGCGTGAAGCCGCTCGTACGCCGTGGGGGCGTCGTCAAGGGAGAACACCTCGGTCTCGACGTGCACGAGCCCGCAGCGCGCCAACTCGAGGACTTCGAAGAGCTCGGAGCGTGACCCCCAGTACGGGGCGCGGATCGTCGAGTCGTAGGGTCCGGCCAGCACCCCCACGCCGAGCACGCCGGCGCCCACGCCGACGAGGACCTGGTCGCCGTTGGTGTGGACGACGGCCTTGCCCAGGTCCAACGTGGCCTGCGCCGCGACGAAGTCGAAGACCGCGGTCGCCCCCTTGTCTCCGGTGAACCCGCGTATCGCGGCGGCGGCGTCGTGGCCCGAGTGCACCGCGTGGTGCGCCCCGACGTCGCTCGCGAGGCGCAGTTTCTCTTCATCGACGTCGACGGCGATGACGTTGGCGGGCGAGAGCGCGCGCAGCATCTGCACCGCCACGTGTCCGAGCCCGCCGACCCCGATCACGACCGCGCTCGAGCCGGGGACCAACTTCGCCAACGAGCCCTTGATCGCGTGGTAGGGCGTGAGACCGGCGTCGGTCAGGCTGACCGACTTCACGGGGTCGAGCCCGCCGAGGGGGATGGCGTGGCGGGGGCTGTCGAGGATTATGTACTCGGCCATGGACCCCGGGGACCCGAGTCCGGGGGGCGTGATGTGCAGGGCCTCGGCCCGTTCGCAGTAGTTCTCCATGCCCTGGGAGCACGTGTAGCACTCGCCACATCCCCAGGGGCCGTACACCGCGACCGACTCGCCGAGTCGATCCCCGGCCACGCCGTCGCCGACCATGTCGATGACGCCGACGCCCTCGTGACCGAGCGTGAGCGGGAGGCCGAAGGTGTACTGCTCGGCGGGCAGGCCCATGATGAAGGCGTCGGAGTGGCAGACGCCCGCGGCGGTGACCTTGAGGCGAATCTGACCCGGTCCCGGGACGGGGGTCTCGACCTCGACGATTTCGGGTGGTGCGCCGATGGTCCGGTACTGCAGTGCCTTCATGTGCGTGCTCCTTCGAATCGGCCCCTCTCGAAAGACCGTAATGGCCGCGCGCCGGGCCGGCACGGGACGAAAGTCCCGTCGTCATCGGCGCTCTGCTGCCCGGATTTCGCCCGACGCTGGCGAGGGGTGCAGACTGGGCTCGGGCGCCGACGCGGCACTGGCGCGGACCGGCTCGACGAGCGGTCGGGGAGGGCGGACGATGAACGAGGAGCTTCCGGGGCGCGAGGATCTGGTCCGCTGGGCCGAGTCGCGGCCGACCAACTACTACGAGGAATCGGCGAACCTGCGCGACGTCCTCGACGCGCGGGCCGGCATCGAGCGGCGCCGCGAGATGGAGCCGCGACTTCACCGTTTCGGCGGCGTCGTCGCCTCGACGATCGACCCGGCCGTCACGATCCTCGAGCATCGTCGAGAGCTGCCGGCGCACGTCCCCTACGACGCGGTGGGACGGCGGGTGGACCGGATCGAGTTCCATCCCGAGTACGAGAGGGCCTCGGCGGCGGTGTGGGACTCGGGCCTGCTCGCGTGCGACGACGGCGCCGGTGGCGCCTTCGAGCAGGCCGCCCTCTTCTACCTGCTCAGCCACGTCGGCGAAGGGGGAGTCGCCTGTCCCGCGGTCTGCACCGCCGGACTCGGGCGCGCCGTGGCGGGCCGTGGATCGCCGGCGTTGCGCGACCGCTACCTCGGCGGGCTGCGCTCCGCTCGATACGCGGGATCGCTTCGCGGATCGCAGTTCCTCACCGAGGTGCAGGGCGGATCCGACGTGGGCGCCAATCTGGTGGGCGCGCGGCGCGACGCAGAGATCGAGGGTGCGTGGCGGATCACCGGGGAGAAGTGGTTCTGCTCGGTCGCCGACGCCGACCTGTTCGCGGTGACCGCGCGCCCCGAATCGGCTGCGGAGGGTACGCGGGGACTCGGCTGCTTCCTCGTGCCGCGCACGCTCGACGGGGCCACGCCGAACGGCTTTCGGATCCGCCAGTTGAAGGACAAGCTCGGCACGCGCTGCCTGGCGTCGGCCGAGATCGATTTCGACGGCGCCCTCGGGTGGCCCATCGGGGGGATCGACGAAGGGTTCCACGTGGCGGTCGAGGAGCTGCTCAACACCTCGAGGTGGCTGAACGCGGTCGGCTCGACGGGCCTGATGCGACGCTCGTACCTCGAGGCCGTCTCCTTCGCCCGGCACCGCCGGGCCTTCGGTCGCACGATCGCCACGATCGCCATCGTGCGCGAGCAACTGGCGCTGATGAAGGCCGAAGAGTACGCCGCGCTCTCGTCGACGCTCGCCCTCACCGGCCTCGTGGACCGGATCGACCGCGACGATGCGGACCCGCGCGAGCGAGCGGTCCATCGCCTGCTCGTGAACGTCAACAAGTACCGCACGTCGCTCAGCGCCACCGACGTCGTGCACCAGGGCATCGAGATCCTCGGCGGCAACGGGACCATCGAGAACTTCTCTCCGCTGCCGCGCCTCTACCGCGACGCCGTCGTGTACGAGAGCTGGGAGGGGACCCACAACGTGCTGTGCGCCCAGGTCCAGCGCGACTGTACGCGACTGAACCTCCTCGACGACGTCGTCGCGTGGATCGGCGAAGAGCTCTCGACGGTCACTGATGCCGAGACCGGGCCCGTCGAGTCGGCCCTGGCTGAGGTCACGACGCAGCTGCGCGAGACGATCGGTGCCGGCGAAGGCGCCGGGGGACGGCTGCGACGACAGCTCGACCGCCTCGCCCGCGTCATCCAGGCGACGACCCTTCTTCACGAGACGTCGAGCGGGGGAGACGAGAAGCGCGCGGTGGCGTCGCTGTTCGCCAGCGCCCGCCTCGGTGCCGACCGTGACCCGTCCTTCGCGACGTCGCTCGTGGACCGCGTGCTGGGTGAGGACCTGAGTTGATCGTGCAGGGGGCTGGAAAGCTGCGAGAGAGCGTATGGCCCGGCGGGAGTGATCGAGATCGTCCGGTGGCCGCTTACTCTCAGCAATAGAGCCGAAGGAGGATGAGTGGAGGAATTCGCGAGCCAGTCGGAGTCTGCGCGGTCAACCCTGGAACCGTTGAGCGACGACGAATTGACCGCGCTCGCCCTGGCGGCCGATCCGGCCGCACCCCTCGACCCCGATGCCGTGGCGTGGAACGGTGCGCTGCTTCACCAGCCGGGCCTTCTACCTGACTGGTACATGCCGACGCCCGCGTCGTCGCGCCCAGGGCGGTGGCCGCGCGCCGTGGTCGTGGGACTGGTCGCCGGTTTCTTGCTCATCAACGCCTTCGGCCTCTGCATCACGTCGGGATTCATCTCCGTCGCCTGACGTCGAGCGGGCGCGCCATCGAAGTTTGTCAATCATGCACGACACGGTCGCACGTGACGACCTCGATGACTCGCAGCGCACTTCCCGAGTCGTAGGGTCACTCGCACGCGCGACACGAAGTTCCTTGCGCGGTCGCAAGACTATACAAATCGGATGGGAAGAGGTCGAAAGTCGAGTTCTGGTCTCGATCGCGTGTCGGTTGGATGACAATCGGCCCAAATCGCACGATTGAGTCCAGAAGTTGTGGGTGAGACAGTAAAAATTGAGATATGCCCTACTAAGTTGTGTAGTGACGCCATTTCGCCGTCGATGTAATACGCGAGACGCCGCACTTGGGCTCGATGACCATTACGGTTGTCGCCCGTTCGGGCACGACGCCTTGCGCTCGGGAGAGCCGTTGTGTCCGCCTTACTGAACGCCCTCAAGGCGCGAATCGCCAAACCGGCAGTCACTTTCACATTGGGGGGCAACGCGACCAGCCCCTCGTCGAACGAGAGATCCCAGGACGACCTGGCGCCGCCGCCGGCGCCACGGTCCTCGGAAGCGTCCGATGGCAACACGTCCGCACGCCGCCTGATGCTCATGGGCGACCGCCCCAGGGCCAACAAGCGGAGTGTCGCGCTCGCCAGCGACATCCCACCTGCCAAGGGCCGGATCGCTTCATGGTCGATCGGTCACTTCGCCTCCACGGGACCTGACCCGGCGCCTTCGAATCACCACATCGCATCACCTAAAGGAGAAGCCGTATGAAACACCACATGTCTAAGAGTCCAAGGAAGTTGCTCCATCTAGGAGCGGTGGCGTTCGCCGGCGGGGCCCTTACGGTGGCCTTCAGCTCGTCACCCGCGTGGTCCGCAGTGACCGCACCCAACCTCGCTTCGGCGGCCGCCGCTTCGGTCGTCGCGGCGACCACGGTGACCAACACCGGTGCCACGACGTTGAGCGGGAACCTGGACCTGTACCCGGGCACCTCGGTCACCGGCTTCCCGCCCGGCATCGTCGGAGGCACCCAGAACGTGGGCGGACCGGTCGGCGGTCCAGCGAACACCGCCTCGAACGACGTGACCGCTGCGTACCTGCAGGCGATGGCCGCTCCGGCGACCGCGACCATGAACACTGACCTGGGTGGTCAGTCGCTCACCGCCGGTGTCTACGCGGCGAGTTCCGGCCTGGCGCTGACTGGCACCGTGACCCTCGTCGGTGACGCGAGTTCGGTCTTCATCTTCCAGAGCGTCAGCACGCTTATCGTCGCACCGGCGAGCCACGTCGTCCTCTCTGGTGGAGTGCAGGCCTGCAACGTGTTCTGGCAGGTGGGAAGTTCCGCAACGCTCGGGACCACGGCCTCCTTCGTCGGCAACATCCTGGCGTTGACGTCCATCTCGATGGCGACGGGTGCGTCGCTCCAAGGGCGCGCGCTGGTACGTAACGGTGGCGTCACCCTCGACGGCAACGTGATCAGCTCGCCGACCTGCAACGCGGTCCCACCGACCACGACGACGTCAACGACGTCGACCACCACGTCGACCACCACGTCGACCACCACGCCGACCACCACGCCGACCACCACGCCGACCACCACGCCGACGTCGCCGAACACCACCACGACGGTTCCAGCGCTCATCTCGGCGCCGGTTACCGGTGGTGGACCGCTGGCCCCGGCCTCTTCGGGCTCACCTTGGACGTGGGTCGGATTCATGGCGATGCTGCTGGGCGGAGGTCTCGTGACCTTCGAAGGCATCCGTCGGGTCATGGTTCGTCGCTCGTAGGTCTGACTGATGGACACGCGAAGTAGGCGTCGCTGGACTGCGGTCACCGTGCTGTTTGCGGTGACCGCAGTGCTGTGGGGCTCGGGCCTCTGGACCCGCTCGGCCAACCAGCCGGGACCGATCTACACCGATACGACCAGAACGACCCACATCACCTCGACGACCGGCGCCGCCAAGCAGGTGCTCCCGCAGCCCGCGGCGCTGACCTCGTCGAAGATGAGCCTCGCGGCCCCCGCGGTGGCGGTGCCCCTGGTCATCGAGATCCCGCGCATCGACGTCCAGAGCCACGTGCTCGCCGTCGGCATGACCAAGGCGCGCGCCATGGCCGCGCCCGAGGGCGGAGCGAACAGCCCCAACTGGGCCGACACGTTCTGGTACCGCGGCAGCTCGGTGCCCGGAGCCGTGGGCACCGCGACGATCGCCGGCCACATCGATGACGCCTACGGCCGCTACGCCGTCTTCGGGCGCCTGTCGAGTCTCGTGCGCGGGGACCGGATCTACATTCGCAACACCCGCGCGGGGCGGCGAGAGACGTTCGTCGTGACCGCGACGCACATGTACACCCTGGCCCAGACCAAGACCCGGGCCGTGCTCAACCTGATGTACGGCTCGGGCCCTCCCCGCGGTCTCGGACCATTGCCCTCGCGCGATGGACGAGCTCATCTCTCGCTGATCACGTGTGCCGGGACCTGGGACAACGCCGTCCACTCCCACGACGCGCGACTCGTCGTCTCCGCGGTGCGGATCCGGTAGCTCGCTTCGGGCGCCATTTCGTCGGCCTGCTCACGAGAGCGCTGGTCGCGGTCGCGACCGCGAGGGCCTGAGCGCCTCGAGGCGCCAACGGAGGGCCTAACCTGCGGATAACCGCGGAGGATGACGATGTCTCGAGGTATCGGGCCCAACCCCAACCGATTCGCCACCGAGCTGTTCGACGGACTTCCGGCGCGCTACGACCAGCTCGGCGGGCTGCTCTCCCTCGGACAGGATCGTCGCTGGCGCAGCGCCATGGTGGGCCACGTCAAGGCCGGGCCCGGCGAGTCGGTGTTGGACGTGGCGACCGGGACCGCGGGCGTAGCGCTCGCGCTTCGCGACGCGACCGGCGCCCAGATCGTAGGGATCGACCTGACGGGTCGCATGCTCGACGTCGCTCGACGGAAACTCGAGCAGCGATCCGAGCGCGGGGTGCACCTGGTCCAGGGCCGGGCGGAGAGCCTGCCGTTCCCCGACGGGGCCTTTGACGCCGTGACGTTCACCTATCTGCTGCGCTACGTCAGTGACCCGAGCGCGACCGTGGCCGAGTTGGCGCGCGTGCTGAAGCCCGGCGGCATCTTGGCGAGCCTCGAGTTCCACGTGCCCCCCAACGCGTTCTGGCACGCGATGTGGTGGTGCTACACGCGCGGGGTGCTGCCCCTCGCCGGCGGCCTGACCGGAGGGCGTGAATGGCACGACGTCGGTCGCTTCCTCGGGCCCAACATCTCGGGGCACTACCGACACCACCCGGTCACCTCGACCGTCGAGGCCTGGCGGGCGGCGGGGATGACCGACGTCGGGGTGCGGATCATGTCCCTCGGCGGGGGCGTCGTCATGTGGGGGACCAAGGCGGGCAATGGCTAGGAACCTCGAGGGGCCCGCGTTCTACGCGACCGGCACGCGGGGTCCCTGGCGCGACCTGCGCGCGGTGCTGCATCCGCCGTACACCGCGTGGCTGCTCTCCTACGTGGTGCTCGGCGCGATGCTCGCCGCAAGGGTGAACTGGACGACGCTGCTCGCCACGTTGGTCGCGTTCTTCCTGGCGGTCGGGGTCTGCGCCCACGCGCTGGACGAACTGCGGGGCCGACCGCTCGGCACGCAGATCCCCTCGCGGGCCCTGTGGGTCGCCTCGGTGATCGGCTTCGTCGGGTCCGTCGCCCTCGGCGTCGTGGGCACGAGCCGGGTGGGCGCGGGACTGCTCGTCTTCATTGTCGTGGGCGCGGGTCTGGTGTTCTCGTACAACCTCGAGCTCTTCGGCGGACGCGTGCACACCGACCTCGTCTTCGCGCTGGCGTGGGGGGCGTTCCCGGTGCTGACCTCCGCGTACGCCCAGTCGTCGACGCTGTCACCCTCGGCGTTGGTCCTGGCCTTCGCGGCCGCTTTGATCTCGGCCGCACAGCGGAGCCTCTCGACGCCCGTGCGCCTGCTTCGCCGCCAGGTCACGTCGGTCGATGGCGAGATGTCCTTCGCCGACGGTCGGGTCGAACGGATCGACCGGAGGATGTTGATGGGTCCCTCGGAGCGGGCGCTGCGGGCGTTGTCGTGGGCGATGATGGCACTCGCGGTGGCGTTCGTCCTCGCGCGTCGCGGGCACTGACCGTGCGAGGACGGACCGGCGAAGAACCCGTGGGCGAATCGCGAGCGCTGCTGATGAGCGGCGTGTCGCTCGCCCTGGGCGGGGCGAACGTGATCATGCAGCTCTCGCGGCTGCCGGTCGGTCGCGGAGTCGTCGAGAGCACCGTCGAGAGTGGCTCGCTGCACGCCCACCCCATCAAGCGAACGAGGACAACGCTCGGCTACATCATGATTGCGCTGTTCGGCACCGATGCCGAGCGCGCCGAGATCCGACGCGAAGTCAATCGCCAACACCGCTCCGTGCGTTCCGACGCCGAGAGTCCGGTCGAGTACGACGCCTTCGATCCCGAGCTCCAGCTCTGGGTCGCCGCGTGCATGTACCGCGGTCTCGAGGACGCGGTGACGTTCCTGCACAAGGGGGTGCCAGCCACGACACTCGATGCCTTGTACCAACGCAGTGCGCGCTTCGCCACCACGCTCCAAGTGCCCGAGTCGATGTGGCCCGTCGACCGTTCGGCGTTCGACGACTACTGGCGCGCTTCGTTGGCGCACGTGAGCTTCGACGAGACGACTCGCGAGTACCTTCTCGGCATCGCCTCGCTCGATTTCCTTCCGTTCCCCCTTCGCTGGACCCTCGGGCCGCTGCACAAGATGATCACGACGGGTTTCTTGCCCGCCACGTTTCGCGAATCGCTCGGCCTCGAGTGGAACAGTCGGCGCCAACGCCTCTTCGATGCGGTTCGGGTCGGCGCCGCTCTGGCCAACCGGGTTTTGCCACGACCGTTGCGAGAGTTCCCGTGGAACGTCGTGCTGTGGGACACGCGTCGACGCATTCGAGCGGGTCGGTCGGTAGTTTGACCACCGTGGTCGTGCCCTGTGCCTCGACGTGGACGCCAGTGCGAGGCGTCGTCGCGACCGCGCGAGGACTCGCGTTCAATCGGGGAGTGCGATGACCCGCGACGGTTCGGACCTGGGGGCTGCGGGCTTCTCCGACGGGGGCCGCTACCAGTCGGCTCGACCGGACTACCCATCCGAGGCGGTGGCCTACCTGGTCGCGACGTTGCGCATCACCGAGCAATCCCACGTCGTCGATCTCGGCGCCGGGACCGGGATCTTCACCGGTCAGTTGGTGCCCTACGGTCCGCGGATCACCGCGGTCGAACCGGCCGCGGGCATGCGCGCGGTCTTGGCCGCTCGCCTGCCGTCGGTCGAGGTGCTCGAGGGCCGCGACGTCGACATGCCGCTGGTGTCGGGGTCGGCCGACTGCGTCGTCGTCGCCCAGGCCTTCCACTGGTTCGACGCGCCGCGTGCCCTGCGAGAGATTCATCGCGTGCTCGTCGAGGGCGGGGGACTGGGACTGATCTGGAACGAGCGCGACGAGTCCATCGGCTGGGTCGCAGAGCTGGGAAGGGCGATGCGCTGGCCGCAGATGCAGCCCTACGACGTCGGCATGGACTTCACCCGGGTGATCGAGTCGGGCCCTTTCGAGGGGGTGGAGCGACGGACCTTCCGCTTCCGCCAGGTCCTCAGTCACGACCTGTTGTTCCAGCGCGTGCTCTCCACCAGCTACATCGCGGTGATGGAGGACGGAGAACGCGACGCCCTGATGGCCGACGTGGCCGACGTGGTGCGACGGTTGCCGTCCGAGGTGGAACTGCCGTACATCACGACCGCCTACCGGGCGACGGCCATCATCACGTGATGGCCGACACCAGGAATCAGTTCTAGCGAACGTCGGGTCCGCTCCCCTGGTCGTGGCGCGACGACAGGGGCTCAGCCGCGGCTGCAATACTTCGGCCATGGACGCCCCTGTCAGTGGCCGTTGCGACGACCGTTTCCGCGCGGTGCGCGAGGAGTTCGCCACGAACTTCGCCGAACGGGGCGAGGTCGGCGCCGCGGTGACGGTCGTGGTCGAGGGGCGTGTGGTGGTCGAGCTGGTCGGGGGCTGGGCCAACGAGCAGACCCGTCGCCCCTGGGCGCTCGACACGCTGGTCAACTTCTACTCGGCGGGCAAGCCGATCGTCGCGACGCTCCTGCTCCAACTGGTCGATTCCGGCCTCGCCGGTCTCGACGATCCGGTCGCCTCGGTCTGGCCGGAGTTCGCCCAGCACGGCAAGGAGTTGGCCACCCTGCGCCACGCCCTCTGTCACCGCGCCGGCGTGCCCGCGATCCGAGAGGAGCTCTCCAACGAGGACCTCTGGGACTGGCAGCGGATGACGTCGGCGCTCGCCGCAACGGCCCCGTGGTTCGAGCCCGGCCGCCGGCACGTGTACCACACCAACACCTACGGCCACCTCGTGGGCGAGATAGTCCGACGAGTCGCCGGCGAGATGCCCGGCACGCGGCTGCGAGAACTGGCGGAGCCGCTCGAAGCGGACATCTGGTTCGGTGTCGCACAAGGCGACCTGGCGCGATGCGCCGACGTGATCCTCGCCAGTGCGTCCTCGCCGGCGACCCTGCCGAGCAACGACGGCAGCGACGAGGCGTCCATGATCCTTCGCGGCTACTTCAATCCACCGGGGTACTCCTCCTTCGGCGTCGTCAATTCGGCGCAGTGGCGCATGGCGCAGGTGCCCTCGACCAACGGCCACGGCACCGCGAGCGGATTGGCCCACTTCTACGACGCGCTTCTCGAGCCGGGTCGCCTGCTGTCGCCCGACTTGCTCGCCGAAGCCACCTCAGTGCAGTCCGCGGGCTACTGCCCGGTGCTCGGTGAGGAGTCGAGGTTCGGTCTCGGCTTCCAGCCGACCAACCCGCGACGTCCCTTCGGGCCGAACCCGCGCAGCTTCGGCCACTTCGGGACCGGCGGCGCCCTCGGCTTCGCCGACCCTGACGCCGGGGTCGCCTTTGGCTACGTGATGAACCACGTGATCCCGCGCTGGCAGAGCACCAGGAATCGCGCGCTGATCGACGCGGTGTACGGCTCGCTCAGCGCCTAGGAATCCGCACCCTCGTCGCGCGAACGGTCCGATGAACCGTCAATGTCAATTAGCCACACGGTGATTGTCCCACGGTGTAGACGCGTGCAGACCGGCCTCTATCCTTGGTTGGACCGCCTCAGAGTGAAGGACGCATTTGAACGACCAGGATCCTCGACCCCGCGTGACCGTCTTCTCGCTTGGTGGAACGATCGCCTCGACCAACGGGGGCGAGACGGGTTCGGTCGGCGGTGTCGCGCCAGAACTCGGGGCACGTGATCTCGTCGAGGCGGTTCCCCAGCTGCGCCACGTCGCAGAGTTGGAGGCCGTCTCGTTCCGTCAAGTCCCTTCGGGTGACCTGCTGTTCTCTGACCTCGTCGAACTCGCTGGCGAGATCGAGAAGCGCATGGAGGAGGGTGCGGCCGGTGTGGTCGTCACCCAGGGCACCGACACCATCGAGGAAACGGCGTTCGCTCTGGACCTGCTCGTGCGCGGCGATCGACCAGTCGTCGTCACCGGTGCCATGCGCAACCCCACGTTGGCCGGGCCGGACGGGCCGGCCAACCTGTTGGCCGCAGTGCAGGTCGCCGCGTCCTCGCAGTCCGCAGGTCTCGGAACGCTCGTCGTCTTCAATGACGAGATCCACGCGGCGCGTTTCGTGCGCAAGACCCACTCCTCGAGCACGGCGGCCTTCCGATCGCCAACCGCTGGCCCGATCGGTTGGGTCTACGAGGGACGGCCCCGCATCGTCTATCGCCTCCCGACCTTGAAGGGTGTTCCCGGTCCCGCCGGCGTCACCGTCCCTCCGGTGGCCCTGCTCACGGCCACCCTCGGCGACGATCTGCGCCTGCTCTCCCAAGTCGAGTCATTGGGATACTCGGGTCTCGTGCTCGAAGCGTTTGGCGTCGGGCACGTGCCCGGCCGCGTGGTCGGCGCGCTCGAGGACCTTGCAGCCCGGCTGCCTGTCGTGTTCGCTTCACGTACCGGCAGTGGCGAGGTGTTCAAGGAGACCTACGGATTCCCCGGCTCCGAGCGCGACCTCCTGTCGCGGGGCCTCATTTCGGCCGGTTTCCTCGACGGACCCAAGGCCCGCGTCCTGCTCAGCCTGCTCCTCGGCGCACGCCAAGACCTCAGCGGCGTGCGCGATGCGTTCGAGAGCCTCAATGCGTCGGTGGGCTCGTCTGAGATTCGAAATGAGGGTTGACCGCTCGCAGCCCCAATGCGCACTGACGTCAATGCGCTTGCTCATCGCCCGGTGACGGGTGGTGGCGCCAATGGGAGCGCCATCGTCAACGCGACCGGCGTTCAACTCACGAACGAGGGCCCATCTGCAGCGACGCCGCGACGGCCTCGAGGTGCGCTGCCATAGCGTCGTGGGCGCGTTGCCCGTCTCGGTTGCGCAGTGCGGTCACGATCGCGCGATGTTGATCGCAGTAGTGCTCGCGGCGCTCGCTCGTGTCACTGCGCCGCTTAAGGCTTCCCCATAGTTCGCCTTGGCGGGCCACCTCAATGAGTAGGTACATTCGCACCAGCAGGTCATTG
>JADGOJ010000041.1 GCA_017883045.1 Acidimicrobiales bacterium | reverse complement strand
CTGAACACCCAAACGCCGTACTCACGCGCAAGGCCTACAACGCCTTCGCCTCGGGCGATCTCGAGGCGCTGAAGGGGATGATGACCGATGACTCCGTGTGGCATGAGCCAGGCACCAGTCCCACGGCCGGCAACTACAAGGGCGCCGACCAGATCACGGAGTTCTTCGTCAAGCTGTTCGACATCAGCAACGGCACGTTCAAGGCCGAGGTCGTCGACATCCTCGCCGACGACGACCGGGCGGTCGTGATCCAGCACTCCACGGCCACGCGCGACGGCAAGAAGCTCGACACCCGCGAAGCGCTGGAGTTCGAGATCCGTGACGGAAAGTTTGTCAAGACCCAGATGTACCCGTCCGACGTGGGCCAGGAGAACTCCTTCTGGTCGTAGGTCCACGAGCCGATCCTCAAGGTCACCGCTGCATGCGCCTCCGTCGAGGCAGCGCGCGGGTTCCTCCGAGTCAGTCCATCCAGACAACGGGGTGGTGACGGGCGCG
This sequence comes from Acidimicrobiales bacterium, assembly GCA_017883045.1. Taxonomy (GTDB): domain Bacteria; phylum Actinomycetota; class Acidimicrobiia; order Acidimicrobiales; family RAAP-2; genus RAAP-2. Next base: position 16,467 of record JADGOJ010000041.1, on the reverse strand, counting down.
ACGCCAGAGAGCGAGCGGGTGCGACGGGTAGGGTGGGGACGATGCGCCTCGCCCTTGGTTCAGATCACGCCGGCTATGACTTGAAGGCCCTGCTGGTCACGACGCTGACCGACTGGGGCTACGAGATCGTCGACGTCGGCACCAATGGTGCCAACGAATCGGTGGATTATCCCGAATACGGCGCCGCGGTGGGACGTGCGGTCGCGTCCGGTCGTGCCGAACTCGGCGTGGCGGTCTGCGGTTCGGGCATCGGAATCTCCATCGCCGCCAACAAGATCCCCGGTATCCGAGCCGCCCTCGTCCATGACGTCACGTCGGCTCGTCTGGCTCGCGAGCACAACCACGCCAACGTGCTCTGTCTCGGTTCACGTCTCGTCGGGCCCGCGGTGGCGATCGACGCGCTCGACGCCTGGCTCAACGCCACGCCGGGCGACGGACGCCACGCCGGGCGAGTCGCCAAACTCGATGCGCTCCACGAGCGTCTCGGTGAAGAAGAAAGGTAGCCCCATGGGTTCTTCCCCATTCGACTCTTGGATCACCAACGACGACGAGGTCACTTCGCTGCTGGCTCAGGAGTGGGACCGCCAGACCACGACGCTGCAACTCATCGCCAGCGAAAACTTCGCGTCGCCGGCCGTGATGGCCGCGACCGGATCGGTCCTCACCAACAAGTACGCCGAGGGCTACCCGGGGCGGCGCTACTACGGCGGCAACCAGGTCGTCGACGAGGTCGAGGACCTGGCCCGGCGCCGGCTCACGGCGCTGTTCGGCGCCGACCACGCCAACGTCCAGCCCCACAGCGGGGCGAACGCGAACGTGGCGGTCTACCAGGCACTGCTCGAGCCCGGCGACACCATCCTCGCGATGCGCCTCGACCAGGGTGGCCACCTCACCCACGGTTCACCGGCCTCGATCACTTCGAAGTGGTGGAACTTCGTCTCCTACGGGGTCACGCCGCGTTCCGACGACCCCGACAATCCCGGCGAGCTGATCGACTTCGACAACGTGCGCGAGCAGGCGCTCGCGCACCGTCCGAAGATGATCGTTGCGGGCGCCACGGCCTACGCCCGTCGAATCGACCCCGCGTCCTTTCGCGAGATCGCCGATGAGGTGGGAGCGTTGCTGATGTTCGACTCGGCCCACGTGGCCGGATTGATCGCCGGGGGTTCGCACCCGAACCCCGTGCCTTACTCCGACGTCGTGGCCTTCACCACGCACAAGACCCTGCGCGGGCCCCGCGGCGGGGCCATCCTCTGTCGCGAGGAGTACGCCAAGAAGATCGACATGGCCGTCTTCCCAGGTCAGCAGGGTGGCCCGCTCGAGCACGCCATCGCCGCCAAGGCCGTCTCCTTCAAGGAGGCGTCGCTGCCGGGTTTCTCCGTGTACACCGAGCAGATCGTGGCCAACTCCAAGGCCTTCGCCGCCGCGCTCGCCGGCGAGGGGTTCCGCAACGTCTCGGGCGGGACCGAGAACCACATGGTGCTGGTCGACCTGCGCGAGTTCGACGCCGAGTTGACGGGCAAGGTGGCCCAGGAGGTCCTCGACCGCGCGGGCATCACGACGAACCGCAACACCATTCCAGACGACCCGCGCAGCCCGTTCATCACGTCGGGGCTGCGCGTGGGCACCGCCGCGCAGACGACCGCGGGGATGAAGGAGGGCGAGTTCGCCACCATCGCGGCCCTGATGGCTTGTGCCCTCCGTCAACGCGATGACGAGGCGGCCATCATCCAGGTGCGCAACGACGTCGCCGCGCTCTGCAGCAGCTTCAACCCTTACGCCACCTTCACGAAGTAGACGATGCACAACATCGTCGCCTACGTCGCGGTCCTGCTCGTGGGAGTGGTCGTGACGCTGGCGGCGAACATTCCGGCGCGAAGGATCGCGGTGCGCGTGGGCTACACCGCCCAGCCCGACGAGCGCAAGGTGCACCAGGTCGTGACGCCCTACGGCGGCGGCGGGGCGATGCTCGTGGGATTCTGCGTGGCGCTGCTGGCTGCCTTCGCGATCCCGACCCTGCGCAACGTCATCACGTCCAGCCACGAGATGCTGGGCGTGCTGCTCGCGACCGGCGTCATCTTCGTCGTCGGCGTACTCGACGACTTTCGCGAGATGAGCGCGCCGGCCAAGGTGGCCGGCCAGTTCCTCGCGGCGTCCATCCTCTACTTCAGTGGCGCCACCATGTACCAACTCAAGCTCCCGTTCGCCGGCTTCATCGTCCTCGGACCCTCGATCCTGCCGATCATCACGGCCGTGTGGGTCTTCGCCCTCTCGAACGCGGTCAACCTGATCGACGGACTCGACGGACTCGCGGGGGGCATCGTCGCGATCGCGTCGGGGACGCTCTGCGTCTACGGACTTCGTCTCGAGGACCTCGGTCTGTTGCCGGTCACCAACGTGGGACCGCTCATCGCGGCGCTGACGTGCGGGATCTGCCTGGGCTTCCTTCGCGACAACTTCCACCCGGCCAAGTTGTTCATGGGCGACGCGGGCGCCCTGATGCTCGGGCTGCTGATGAGCGCGTCGACGATGGTCATCGGTGGTCGCACGCCGCCGGCGAGCGGCGTGACGTTCTTCTTCTTCGCGCCGCTGCTCATCCCGGTGTTCATCCTGGGCGTTCCCCTGATCGACGCGGTGTGGGCGTTCGTCCGACGCACCGCCTCGGGCCAGGGCTTCCACACCCCTGACAAGAACCACATCCACCACCGCCTGATGCGCCTCGGCCACGGGCATCGACGCACCGTCATCATCCTGTGGCTGTGGACGGCGCTGCTCTGCGGATTCGTGCTCTTCCCGCTGTTCGACACCCAGGCGAACGTCTTCATTCCGCTGGGCGTCGGACTGCTGCTGATCGGCCTCTTCACCTGGTTCAGCCCGCTCGTCAACCGCCTCTACAGTCGGCGCGAGGAGATCGAAAGATCCGATGAAAAGGTTTCACGGTGAGTGACTACGACGATGACGACGAGCCCGTCACACCCATAACGCCTGAACAGGGGAAACGACCGGTCACCGATCTTCCTGGCATCGGCGCGTTCGCCGCGATGGGTTCCACCGTGGCGATCCTGGTGGCTCTCGGGGTCGTCCTCGGGCTCTGGGCCGATCGGGCGTGGGGCACCGCTCCTTGGGGTCTGATAATCGGGATAGCATTAGGGACGGTCGCCGCCGTGGTGAGCGTTGTGAAGCAAATCCGGCGTTTCCTTTAGAAACCCATTGCTCGTGCTAGAAAACCTCCCCGTCGATACACTGCCGCGCCTGCTGCGCCGGACCACACTTTCAGCGGTCATCGCTGGTTTCGCGGGCTTCGTCGTGGCGCTGTTCGTCGCGACGGCGCTCGCCGCGCTGGGCGTGGTGATCGGTGTGGGGCTCGCGATACTGAACCTTCGCTTCCTCGATCGTCAAGCAGCGAAAGTCGAATTGAAGGGCGAGCAGAGCACCAAGGCGGTGCGTCGCCAACTTGGTGGCAAGACCACGGGTCGACTCGCGTTGATGACCGTCGTCATCCTGTTCGTTGTGTGGCTGAACGCCCCTCTGGGAATCGGTATTGTGTCAGGGCTCGTGCTTTATCAGATCGTGTTCGTCATCAACGTCATGAGCGTGGTGGCCGGCCAAGGAGGAATTGAGTGAGGACGCTGTACGCAGCGAAGGAGATCAAGGTCGGGGTCCACCCCGTCTTCCACCTCCTCGGCCAAACGATCGACCTCGACATCGTGCTGTCCACGGCGCTCGCCGTCGCGATCCTCATGTTCCTCGGCTTTCGAATGCGCTCCAAGGTCACCGACGGGGTGCCGGGGAAGCTGCAGCTCTTCTGGGAGATCCTGGTCGAGCAGGTCAGCGACCTCGCGACCTCGGCGATCGGGCCCAAGGGCCGACGCTTCGTGCCTATCGGCATCACGGTCTTCCTCTTCATCTTGATCTGCAACTGGATCGACTTCATTCCGACGGCCATGCACCCCGGGGCGTCCGAGCCGATCTTCCCCGCACCGACCGGCGACGTGAACCTGCCCCTGGCGATGGCGCTGTTCGTGATCGTCTGGGTGCACTTCGAGTCGTTCCGGGCTCGTGGCTTCAGGGGCTACTTCAGGCACTACGCCCAGCCCTACGCGGCGCTGGCGCCCATCAATCTCGTCGAAGAGATCACCAAGCCCATCACGATGACCTTCCGTCTCTTCGGCAACCTCTTCTCGGGTGGGCTCATGATCACCGTGATGCTCACGCTGCTGCCCATCTACGTCACCCCGCCGTTCGAGATCGTCTGGAAGCTCTTCGACGCCGGACTCCTCGGCGCGATCCAGGCCTTCATCTTCATGTTGTTAACGATCTTGTACTTCGGCATGGCCATGAGCCACGACGAGGAACACGAAGCAGTACTTGAGACCTCTCACTAACCAAACCCAGGAGGAATAGGAATAATGGCAAATCCAAACGACATCGGCTCAGCAGTACGCGTCGCTGGTGCTCTCGTCGGTGGCGGTCTCGCCCTCGGCGGCGGCGCCATCGGTGCGGCAATTGGTGACGGTCTGGCCGGTAGCCAGACCATTGCCGCCATTGCCCGCCAGCCCGAGATCGAGAACAAAGCGCGTCAGTACTTCTTCTTGACGGTCGGTCTGGTCGAAGCGATGTACTTCATCAACCTGCTGTTCATGGTCGTCTTCGTCTACGTATTCCAGAAGCAATAGTTCTGACGTTGCTGGGTCCCGCGAGGACCCAGCAACGTGTTTCGCCCACTAGCAAAGAAGGTCTAACGAGATGATTGCCACGTCAGTCTTCCTCCTCCCCAACGGCACGTTCTTCGTCGAACTGCTGGTCTTCGCCGCGATCCTGTTCATCGTGACGAAGTACTTCCTGCCGCCCATCAACAAGGCCATGGAGGCTCGCCAGGAGAAGATCCGCGCATCGCTGGAGGCCGCCGACGAAGCTCGCACCGAGGCCGCCGCCGCCGGTGACGAGCGCGCGAAGGTCCTCACCCAGGCGAGGGACCAGGCCCGCGAGATCGTCGAGGGTGCCCAGGCGACCTCAGACCGGGTGAAATCCGAAGCCGCTGGGCGCGCCCAGGTCGAGTACGAGCGGATCCTTGCGAACGCGACCGCCGAGGTCGCCACCGCGCGTCAACGCGCGATCGACGAGGCGTCGGCCAGGATCGGCGAGATCGTCTTCGACCTCGTCACGAAGATCGTCGGGCGCGAGGTCGACCAGAGCACTCACCAGGACCTCATACGTGAAGCGGTCACGGCCCTGAACGCCGAAGCCGCGAAGGGGTCGAACCGCTAATCATGCTGCCCAAGCTCGAAGGATACGCCGCCGCCCGTCTGGGCTCGCTGGACCCGGCCGTGCTCGCCACGGTCGCCGGCGACCTGACGTCGCTCGAGCAGGCGATCCTGGGCCAGGCCGACCTTCGCGGCATGCTGACCGACACCTCTCTCGCCGGCGCCGTGCGCGGGCAGGTGCTGGGTGACCTGCTCAAGGGCAAGGTGCACGAGGTGACCTTCGCGGTGGCGGTCTTCGCCGCGGGCGCGGCGCCCGCCCAGGAGGTCCCGCACTCGGTCGCCGAGCTGGCCTTCGCGGCGCACCAGCTGCTCGACACCGGCAACTTCGAACTGAAGAACCTTGGCCTGCTGGCGGCGCGAAAGCGCGTCGGTGGTTACGCCGACGCCCTGCTCGACGACCTCGACACCTCGGACTTCGCCCGAATCGAAGAGGAGCTCTTTCGCTGGGCCCGAACCATCGAGGGCAACCTCGCCCTTCGTCGACTGCTGCTCGACCGCGACGCCGCGCTGGAGTCGCGCGTCGCGACGCTCGAGGAGCTGCTCGGCGGCAAGGTCCACCCCATCACGCTGTCGCTGGCCCGCTTCGTCGTCGAAGGCGGACGGCCCCGCGACGTGGTGGGGACCCTCGACTTCCTCGTGGACTACGTCGCCCAGGCGCGTGACTGGCGCGTGGCGCGCGTGCACACCGCACGGCCCCTCGACGAGGCCAGCCGGGCCCAACTCGTCGCTTCGCTCGCCACGCTGACCGGCAAGAACGTCGAGCTCCAGATCGCCGAGGACCCGGCCCTGCTGGGCGGCGTGCTCGTGGAGGTCGGGGACCTGCGCCTCGACGCCACGACACGTGGACGGCTCGGGGCCCTGCGCGACGCCGTGGCGTCGGGCCGACTGTACGAATCCGCATTGAATCGAAACGACTAAGTAAAGGAAACTGTGATGACTGAGCTCACCATTAGTGCCACCGAGATCACCGAGGCGCTGCGAAAGCACGTGACCGAGTTCAACCCGGCCGTCGGCGCCGAGCAGGTCGGACGCATCGTCGAGGTCGGCGACGGCATCGCGCGCGTCTCGGGACTGCCCTCGGCGAAGGTCAACGAGCTGCTCGAGTTCGAGGACGGCACGCTGGGCCTCGCGATGAACCTCGACGAGGACACCATCGGCGCGGTGGTGCTCGGCGCGGTCGACACCATCGAAGAGGAGCAGGTCGTGCGGGCCACCGGACGCATCCTCTCGATGCCGGTCGGTGACGCCCTGCTGGGCCGCGTCGTGAACGCCCTCGGTGAGCCGATCGACGGCAAGGGACCGCTCGTCAACCCCAAGCAGCGCCGCATGGAGATCCAGGCCCCGGGCATCACGGGACGCCAGCCGGTCGGCGAGCCGCTCCAGACCGGTATCAAGGCCATCGACGCGATGACCCCGATCGGTCGCGGCCAACGCGAGCTCATCATCGGCGACCGCAAGACTGGCAAGACCACCGTCGCGGTCGACACCATCTTGAACCAGAAGGGCCAGGGTGTGAAGTGCATCTACGTGGCCATCGGCCAGAAGAACTCCTCGGTCGCCCAGACGGTGAAGACCCTGGACGACCACGGTGCGCTCGAGTACACGGTCGTGGTGGTCGCCTCGGCCGGTGACCCCGCGCCGTTCAAGTTCCTCGCCCCCTACGCCGGCTGCGCGATTGGCCAGGAGTGGATGGACTCGGGCGAGCACGCCCTCGTCGTCTACGATGACCTGTCCAAGCAGGCCGAGGCCTACCGCCAGATCTCGCTGCTGCTGCGCCGCCCGCCGGGCCGCGAGGCGTACCCCGGCGACGTGTTCTACCTCCACAGCCGCCTGCTCGAGCGCGCGGCCAAGTTGAGCGACGAGCGCGGCGGCGGTTCCTTGACCGCGCTGCCGATCATCGAGACGAAGGCCGGCGACATCTCGGCCTACATCCCGACCAACGTGATCTCGATCACCGACGGCCAGGTCTTCCTCGAGTCCGACCTCTTCTACTCGGGAGTGCGTCCCGCGATCAACGTCGGCAACTCGGTGTCGCGCGTGGGTGGCGCCGCCCAGATCAAGGCCATGAAGTCCGTCGCCGGCACCTTGAAGATCGACCTCGCCCAGTTCCGCGACCTCGAGTCGTTCGCGACCTTCGGCTCCGAGCTCGACAAGTCGTCCCAGCAGCAGCTCGACCGCGGTTACCGCCTGACCGAGCTCTTGAAGCAGGGCCTGAACGCCCCCGTGCCGGTCGAAGAGCAGTGCATCGTGATCTACGCCGGCACCAAGGGCTGGCTCGACACCATACCGGTGGTGGACGTGCGCCGCTTCGAGTCCGAGCTGCTGACCGCGTTCCGCGCCAAGCACGAGGATCTGCTCGCGCAGATCCGCACGGCCGGCACGCTGCCCGACACCGAGAAGCTCGACGCGGCCCTGCGCTCGTTCGTCGACGGCTTCGCCACGAGCAACTAGTCAGCCAGAAGTAGTCGAGCGAGAGAGGAGGAGCAATGGCCGGTGGACAGGAAAGGATCCTGCGTCGACGTATCAAGTCGGTGCAGGCCACACGCAAGATCACCAAGGCGATGGAGTTGATCGCCGCATCCCAGATTGCTCGCAGCCAGGCTCGCATCGTCGCGAACCGGCCCTATCGCAACGGGATGAAGCGCATCATCGTCGAGGCCGCCCTGGGCGACCCCGCCGGTGCCGCCAAGCTGCTCGCCACCCCCGAGAACGTCGAGACGGCCATCGTGCTCGTGATCACGGGTGACCGCGGGCTCTCGGGTGCCTACAACTCGTCGGCGCTGCGCGCGGGCGAGCGCCTGGTGCGCAAGCTGCGCGCAGAGGGCGCGAACGTCCGCCTCTTCTGCATTGGCAAGAAGGCGGGCGCCTTCTTCCGCTTCCGCGGCATGGAGGTCGAACAGAGCTTCGTCGGCTTCGCCGACCGTCCGACCTTCGCCGACGCTCGCCTCGTGGCGAGCACGGTGGCCGCCCCGTTCATCGACGGCGGGGCCCAAGAGGTGCTGCTGGTCTCGACCAGGTTCCTCTCGGCCGCCACCCAGGCCGTCGAGGTGGAGCGGTTGCTGCCCCTGTCGATGCCCGAGATCCCCCACGCCGACGTCCCGAAGAAGCTGAAGGGCTACACGGAGTTCGAGCCCGAGGTGGAGAAGCTGCTGACCTCGCTCGCGCCCCGGGCCCTCGAGAGCGAGATCTTCTCGGCACTGCTCGAAGGAGCCGCGTCGTTCCACACCAGTCAGCAGCGCGCGATGGCCGCCGCGACCGACAACGCCGACGAACTCGGCCAGACCCTCAGTCGAATAATGAACCGAGCCCGCCAGGACTCGATCACCACCGAAATCATGGAAATCGTGAGCGGCGCCGAAGCGCTCCGCTCGGGAAAGTGAGATACCAATGACCATGGCACCTGACAAGACCACCCTCGAAACCGGACGCGTCGTCGCGATCGCCGGGCCGGTGGTGGACGTCGAGTTCCCGCCGCACTCGTTGCCCGAGATCAACCACGCCGTCGAGGTCGACATCGTGATCGACGGCGTGACCGTGACGGTGACCGGCGAGGTCGCCCAGCAGATCGGTGAGGGTCGCGTGCGCTGCGTGTGCATGAAGCCCACCGACGGACTGGTCCGCGGCGCCATCGTGCGCCAGACCGGCCGGGGCATCACCGTGCCCGTCGGCGACGCAGTGCTCGGCCACGTGTTCAACGTGATCGGCGAGTCGCTCGACACCGACGACATCGGGCCGGTCGAGGACCACTGGGAGATCCACCGCAACGCGCCGGCTTTCGACCAACTCGAGCCGCGCGCCACCATGTTCGAGACCGGCATCAAGGTCATCGACCTGCTCGCCCCCTACGTGCAGGGTGGCAAGATCGGCCTCTTCGGCGGTGCCGGCGTGGGCAAGACCGTGTTGATCATGGAGATGATCCGCCGAGTCGCCGAACAGCACGAGGGCGTGTCGGTCTTCGCCGGCGTCGGCGAGCGCACCCGCGAGGGCACCGACCTGCTGCTCGAGATGCGCGAGTCGGGCGTTATCGAGAAGACGGCCCTCGTCTACGGCCAGATGGACGAGCCGCCGGGCGTGCGCCTGCGCGTCGCGCTCGCTGCGCTGACCATGGCCGAGTACTTCCGCGACGTGAAGAACCAGGACGTGCTGCTGTTCGTCGACAACATCTTCCGCTTCGTGCAGGCCGGGTCCGAGGTGTCGACCCTGCTCGGTCGCATGCCGAGCGCCGTGGGCTACCAGCCGACACTCGCCGACGAGATGGGCGAGCTCCAGGAGCGCATCACCTCGACGCGCGGCCGCTCGATCACCTCGCTGCAGGCGGTCTACGTGCCGGCGGACGACTACACCGACCCGGCGCCGTTCACGACCTTCACCCACCTCGACGCGACGACCGAGTTGAGCCGTCAGATCGCCGCCCTGGGCATCTACCCCGCGGTGGACCCGTTGACGTCGACGTCGAACATCCTGGCGCCCGAGATCGTCGGCGATCGCCACTACGCCGTCGCACGCCAGACCCAGCAGATCCTCCAGCGCTACAAGGAGCTTCAGGACATCATCGCGATCCTCGGCCTGGACGAGCTCTCCGAAGAGGACCGCATCACCGTGTCGCGGGCGCGAAAGATCCAGCGCTTCTTGTCACAGCCGATGTTCGTGTCCAAGATCTTCACCGGCATCGACGGCATCAACGTCCCGGTCCAGGAGACCATCGAGTCCTTTGAGCACCTGGTCAAGGGCGACCTCGACGTCTACCCCGAGCAGGCGTTCTTGAACGTCGGCGGGGCGTCGGACGTCGAGCGCAAGGCCGCTGAACTCCAGAGGGACTAGGCGTGGCCACCTTGAAAGTCGAGATCGTGTCGCCCGAGGCGGCGTTGTGGGTGGGTGAGGCCACGGCCCTGGTCGCCCGTTCCTCCGACGGCGACTTCACGATCCTGCCCCAGCACACGGCCACGGTCGGCGACCTCGTACCGGGCGTCGTGCGCGTCGAGACCACCGAGGGCGACGTCGCCTTCGCGGTGCACGGCGGCTTCTTCCAGGTCGGTCCTGACGAGGTCGAGGGCGTGACCCTCGCCACCGTGCTCGCCGGCGTCGCGGAGAAGACCACCGACATCGACGTGGCGCGCGCTCAGATCGCCAAGGAGACCGCCGAGGCGCAAATCGCCGCCGAGACGAGGAACGAGCAACACGACACTGCGTCGCACGTGCTCGCGCAAGCGGCCCTCGAGCGCGCCGAACTGCGGCTTCGCGCCGCGGCGAAGTGACCGGCTACCAAGACGAGACGTAGTCCAGCAGGTCCTTCTTCTCGTGCTCGAGCTCGTCGAAGCGAGCCTTCACCACGTCGCCGATGGAGACCAGGCCTACCAGTTGGCCCTCGACGACCACGGGCACGTGGCGGATGCGCCGCTCGGTCATCAGCCCCATCAGATCGATCACCGTCGTGGTCTCGTCGCACGTCGTCACGTCGCTCGACATGAGTTCGGCGACCTTGGCCTGCAGGGCACTCTCGCCACGCGTCGCGAGGGCTCGAACGACGTCGCGCTCGCTGAAGATGCCGACCAGTGGCGGCGTCGGGCCGGTGACGACCAGCGCCCCGATCGAGCGCTCCTTCAGGACCTGCAGCGCATCGCTGACCGTGCGCTCCTGAGAGATGGTGGCCACGTCGCGACCTTTGGTGGCCAGAAGATTCGAGACTCGCATGTGGCCTCCTTGTCCAAACGCCGAAGCGCCAGAGTCCCCAAGGACTCTAAGGCGGACCTTAGGCGCAGCGGTAGGGGCGCGCAACAGGATGTGAACAAGTGGACATGAGCACTTCGCAGTAGTTCCCCAAAGCCCTGCGCGGATCTAGAAGCCGGCGGAAGTGAACTCTTCGAGCTTGTTGTGTCGGTGGAAGGTCTCGATCGTGCGCACCGTGCCCGAGCGCGAGCGCACCACCATCGACTGCGTGGTCGCTCCGAAGTCGTGGAAGCGAACGCCGCGCAGGAAATCGCCGTCGGTGATGGCGGTGGCCGAGAAGAAGCAGTTGTCGCTCGCGACGAGGTCGTCGGTCGAGAGCACCCGGTTGAAGTCGTAGCCCATCGCCTCGGCCGCGATGCGCGTGGCCTCGTCCTGGGCGTGCAAGAGGCCCTGGATCTCGCCACCGAGTCCCTTCAGCGCCGCCGCGGCGATGACGCCCTCGGGCGTGCCGCCGATGCCGAAGAGCACGTCGACGCCCGAGTTGGGCCAACCCGTGGCGATCGCTCCGGCGACGTCGCCGTCGGTGATCGACATCACCCGCGCCCCGGCCTCGCGCACCTCGGCGATCAGTTCGGCGTGGCGCGGGCGGTCGAGCACGACCACGCCGAGCTCTTGGACCGGCTTCTTCAGTCGCTTGGACAGTTCGATGAGGTTGTCGGTCGCCGAGGCGTTGATGTCGACCGAACCCCGTCCCCGGGGTCCGACGGCCACCTTCTTCATGTAGAAGCAGGGGCCGGGATTGAACATGGTGCCGCGCTCGGACAGCGCGATCACCGAGACCGCACCGTTGCGGCCCATGGCCGTGAGGGCCGTGCCGTCGATCGGGTCGACGGCGATGTCGACCTGCGGTGGGCGGCCGTCGCCGATGTGCTCGCCGTTGTAGAGCATGGGGGCCTCGTCCTTCTCACCCTCGCCGATCACGACGATGCCGTCCATCGCGATCGCGCCGAGCACGAAGCGCATGGCGTCGACCGCGGCGCCGTCGGCGGCGATCTTGTCGCCGCGACCTGACCATCGGGCTGCGGCGATGGCCGCGGCTTCGGTGACGCGGATCATCTCGAGAGCGATGTTGCGGTCGGGCCTGGATGGTGGCTGCACGAAGTCAAGAGTAGTCGGGTATCTGGTCGCCTCCTCCTGCGGGTTTCGTGGTCAGACGGCGATACCGGCAATACTTGGGAGGTGCCTTCTCTCGTTGTCAAGCCGGCCGGAGCACTCGACGGTGAGGTGCAGGCCTTCGGGGCGAAGAATGCGGTGCTGAAGCAGATGGCGGCCTGCCTGCTCGCGTCGGGCCAGCACCACCTCACGAACGTCCCCCACATCACCGACGTGCAGGTGATGGGTGAGTTGCTCGAGGCCCTGGGATGCTCGGTCGAACGTCCGCGCGAACACGAGTTGCGCATCACCGTGCCCCAGTGCGATGAGATCAATCCGGTCGCGCCGGCCCACCTGTTCCAGGCGATGCGCGCGTCGATCGTGGTGCTCGGCCCGCTGCTCGCGCGCTGCGGGCGAGCGAACATGGCCCTGCCCGGCGGCGACGACTTCGGCCAGCGCCCCATCAACTTCCACACCGACGGGCTCACGGCGATGGGCGCCACGTTCCACAACGATCGATGCTCCATCCACGCCACGACCGACCGACCGCGACTGCGTGCGACACGCATCACGCTCGAGTACCCCAGCCACACCGCGACCGACAACCTGCTGATGGCGTGCGTGCTCGCCGACGGCCGCTCGGTGATCGACAACGCCGCCAGAGAGCCCGAAGTGGAGGACCTGGGCAAGCAACTGCTCGCGATGGGGGCCCGGATCGAGGGCCTCGGCACCTCGCGTCTCACGATCGACGGCGTCGAGCGATTGGAGCCGGCCACCCACGAGGTCGTGACCGACCGGGTGGTGTCGGCGACGTACCTGGCCTCGGCGCTGATCAGCGGGGGGAGGGTCCGGGTCGTGGACGCCCACCCCGGGCACATGGAGATGCTCCTGCGAAAGATCGAGGCGATGGGCGGCGTCGTCGACGTCACGGGTCCGGGCATCGTCGCCGAGGGCCCACGGCGCCTGCGGGCCTGTGACGTCGCCACCCTGCCCTATCCGGGGGTCGCGACCGACTACAAGCCGCTGATCACGACGATGCTCAGCGTGGCCGAAGGAGTGTCGGTGGTGACCGAGAACCTGTTCGTGGGGCGCTTCCGTTACGTCGACGAACTCGTCCGGCTCGGCGCGAGCATCACGACCGAGGGGCACCACGCCATGATCCGCGGGGTCGAGGGGCTGGTCGGCACGACGGTGCGCGCGACCGACATCCGGGCCGCCGCGGCGCTGATCCTCGCCGGCCTGGTCGCCGAGGGGGAGACGACCGTCGCCGGGTTCGAGCACGTCGAGCGGGGCTACGACGACTTCGTCGGACGGCTGAGCCGGCTCGGCGCCAACATCGAATGGTCGCAATGATCCCTCGCGAACCCGCAGAACTCGTCGCCCGGGCCCGCGAGGGCTCGCGCACGGCGTTGGCGCGGCTGCTCACCTACGTCGAGTCCGGTGGGTCGGCCCAACTCGCCACGGCGGCCCTGGCGTACCAGGCGCCTTCGCCCTACGTGATCGGGATCACGGGCCCCCCGGGAGCGGGCAAGTCGACATTGACCGACCAACTCATCACGACCGCGCTCGCCAAGGGATCGTTCGACGGGATGGACGCCTTCGACGAGGTCGGCGTGCTCTGCATCGACCCGAGCTCGCCGTTCACGGGTGGGGCGATCCTCGGCGACCGCATCCGGATGCAGGACCACGCGACCAACGAGCACGTCTTCATCCGCTCGATGGCGACCCGCGGCCACCTCGGCGGGCTGTCGCTAGCGGTGCCCGACGCGGTGCGGGTCCTCGGCGCGGCGAACTTCCGGCTGGTGCTCGTCGAGACCGTCGGCGTCGGTCAGATGGAGGTCGAGATCGCCTCGGCGGCGGACACCACGATCGTGGTGACGAACCCGGGCTGGGGCGACGCGATGCAGGCCAGCAAGGCCGGATTGCTCGAGGTCGCCGACATCTTCGTCATCAACAAGGCCGACCGGGCCGGGGTGGCCGAGACTCGCCGCGACCTCGAGCAGATGCTCGATCTGGGTGGGGAGAAGGAGTGGCGACCGCTCGTGCTCGAGACGGTCGCGACCACGAACGCCGGCACCGAGGAGCTCTGGGAGGCGATCGTCGCACACCGCACGTTCATAGAGCACGGACGACTCGACGAACATCGGCGCACCCGCATGCGCGCGGAGCTCGACAAGGTGATCACGGCGATGGTGCGCTCGCGGATCGGCGCGCTCGCGCACGGAGCCGCGTACGAGGACCAGATCGACGCGCTGCTCAGTGGCACGACCGACCCGTACCGCGCGGCCGAGACGTTGCTGTCCGAGTCGTGATCGCCACCTCGGTCGCCTACGACCTCGTCTTTCTGGTCCACATCCTCGCGGCCGTCGCCACGCTGATCGTGCTCGTCACGATGCGCTACTCCGCGCTCGCCATCGTGCGCGGCGCCGACAGCGCGGTGCAGCACGCCCGCTTCCCGCAGCGTCGAAACTGGGCGGCGCGACTGATGCACGTGCTGCCGGTCACCGGTCTCGTGATGTCGCTCAGCGGAGACAGCTCGGTCTCGCTCGCCAAGCCCTGGATCGGCGTCGGCCTGCTCTGCTACCTCGCGGCCGCGGGACACCTCGAAGCGAGGACCCTGCCGCTCGAGCGGGTCGTCGCCGAGACCATCGGTCGTGACGGGGTGGCGTCACCCGAGCGCGGGCGCAAACTGGTCAAGTCGCTCGACGTGTTGTTGAGCCTGATCGCGGTGGCGCTGGTGGCGATGCTGGTGCAGTTCTAGATCTAGAGGAACGAGGCGTGGCCGACCATGCCAGCCGCGACGGTGGCGTTGGTGGCCTCATCGATCAGCACGAAGCTTCCGGTGACCCGATTCGCGCGGTAGTCGTCGACGACCACGAGATCGGCCGTCTGAAGTGTGGCCAGGCCGATGTCGTTGGTGCTGAGCAAGTGCGAGTCGTCGATGTCGAGTTTCTCGATGTCGATCACGCCGTTGATGGTCTTGACTCGCACGGGCGTGACCTTGGTGGTGTGCTTCATGCGCAGTCGCTGGCCGACGACGAGGGTCTTCTCACCGAACCAGCAGATGGTCGTGGCGAGTTCGTTGACGACCTTGGGCAGCGGGGCGGTGGCGATGAGGTCGCCGCGCCCGGCGTTGGTCTCGTGGGCGAGCTCAACGTCGGCGGCGAGGCCCACCGTGGCCTCGTCGATCGGCTCGCCGCCGAAGTTGATGGCGGTGATGGTCGTCTCGATGTTGGCGGGCAGCAGGGTGACCTTGTCGCCCACGTGCAGCGTGTCACCGCACACCATGCCGGCGTAGGTGCGACCTCCGCCGGGCTGGCGCAGTACCCACTGGACCGGCAGACGAGCCCCCTGCGTGGTGGTGTGCTCCCAGGCGCCCGCCTCGGAGTCCTCGAGGGCCTCGAGCACCGAGGGCCCCTCGTACCAGGGGATGTTGGCCGAGGACTCCACGACGTTGTCGCCGAGCAGCGCGGAGATCGGGATGATGTGCACCGATTTGAACCCGAGTTCGCGCGACAGGGTCTCGATCTCGTCGACGACGCGCTGGAAGGCAAGCTGCGACCAGTCGACGGCGTCCATCTTGTTCACGGCGACGATGATCGATCGAACCCCAAGCAGGGCCGCGATGCAGAGATGGCGGCGGGTCTGTTCCTTGAGGCCCGACGCGACGTCGAGCACCACGAGCGCCAGGTCCGCGGTGGACGCGCCGGTCGCCATGTTGCCCGTGTACTGCACGTGGCCCGGGCAGTCAGCGATGATGAACTTGCGGGTCGGAGTTGTCGCGTACCGGTACGCCACGTCGATGGTGATGCCCTGTTCGCGCTCGGCGCGCAGGCCGTCAGTCACGAAGCTCAGGTCGAGGTCGCCGACGCCGCGCTTCTCGGAGGCCGCGGCCACGGCGTCGAGCTGGTCGTCGAAGAGTTGGCGGGTGTCGACGAGCAGGCGCCCGATCAACGTCGACTTGCCGTCGTCGACCGAGCCGATCGTCGCGAGGCGCAAGAGATCCTTGGCAGCGATCTTCATCTAGAAGTAGCCCTCACGTTTGCGGTCCTCCATGGCGGTCTCGGAGAACTTGTCGTCGGCTCGCGTCGCGCCGCGTTCCGAGACGTTCGCGAGCGTGATCTCGTCGATGATGGCGCTCAGGGTGTTCGCTCCGGAGAGCACGGCGCCGGTGCAGTTGGCGTCGCCCACCGTGCGAAAACGCACCGTGAGCCGCTCTATCGGCTCCTCGGCGCGCGGCTCGACGAACGGGCCGACCGCCAGCCACATGCCGTCGCGCATCACAACGTCGCGCTCGTGGGCGAAGTAGATCGACGGCAGCGCCATCTCCTCGCGCTCGATGTACTGCCAGATGTCGAGTTCGGTCCAGTCCGACAGGGGGAAG
>JADGOJ010000122.1 GCA_017883045.1 Acidimicrobiales bacterium | reverse complement strand
TTCCCTCGTTGGCGCAACAAACATCAAGGTCGCCAGCATCAGTGGCCTGGCCGTCGGCCAGCCCATCAACATCGACACGGGCGTGAACCTCGAGACCGCGCTCATCGCCACGGTCGGGACGTCAGGCGCTAGCGGAATCGGGCTCACCCTCGCCTCCGCGCTGACCATCGCGCACGCGATTGCCGCGCCGGTCACATGGGTGCCGACCGGCATCACCTTCACATCGCCGTTGACGCTGGCGCATCAGACCGGCGCCGACGTCGTGACGGACGCCGGACCCGGACTGCGCTGGGGCGACGTCGACATCCAGGAGATGGTCAACGAGGCCCGGAACGCTCCTGCCGTGATCATGTGGTCCATCGGCAACGAGATCCCCGGCTTCGCCTCGATCGCGAATCTCCCGGTCGCCGCCCGCCTGATCAGCGACATCAAGTCGCTCGATCCGACGCGGGCAATCGTGGCCGGCTCCGACCAGTACCGCAGCCTGCCCACCACCGGCTCGGGCAACGAGCGGATCCT
The DNA here is from genome assembly GCA_017883045.1 of Acidimicrobiales bacterium. Lineage (GTDB taxonomy): Bacteria > Actinomycetota > Acidimicrobiia > Acidimicrobiales > RAAP-2 > RAAP-2. The sequence continues at coordinate 4,269 of JADGOJ010000122.1, read as the reverse complement.
GCTCATGCTCGACGGCCTGGGCCTGAACTACAACCCGGCTCTGGTGGTGGATCAGCTCCACGACAGATACCCGAACCAGTTCTTCTTCGAGTCCGAGTCGTCGTCCGAGACCTCCACGCGCGGCTACTACCAGGACCCGAACCTCCTGAACACGGGTGAAGACCAGACGCCGGGTCAGCACCAGGTGTCGTCCTACGACAACAACCTGGCGTCGTGGACGATGAGCGATGAGTACGGTCTCAAGAAGGATCGGGACCGCCAGTACTTCGCGGGCCAGTTCATCTGGTCCGGCTTCGACTACATCGGCGAACCGACGCCGTACAACGTCTTCCCGGTCAAGGCTTCCTTCTTCGGCGCGATCGACACCGCCGGTTTCCCGAAGGACGGCTACTACGCGTTCCAGAGCCAGTGGACGACTGACCCGATGGTCCACATCGTCCCGATGAACTGGACGAACTACAGGCCTGGCGACATCGTCCAGGTCTGGGCCGACTCGAACGCCCCAACGGTCGAGCTGTTCCTGAACGGCGTGTCACTGGGCGCCAAGAGCTTCGACCAGAAGACGAGCACTGACGGCATCTCGTATCTCGAGACCACCGAGTGCACGAACGACGACAAGAACTACACGGCAGCCACCTTCCCGGGTGGCGTGTGCCCCGGTAGCTACGAGAGCCCCAACGGGAGCTCGGGCAAGATCCATCTGCAATGGGACGTGCCGTTCGCGCCCGGTCAGCTCGTGGCCGTGGCATCCAACAACGGCACCGTCGTCGCACGCGACGAGGTTGACACCGCCGGTCCCGCCTACGCCCTCAGGCTGACGCCGGACAAGTCGGCGCTCACCGCCAATGGCAAGTCGCTCTCGTACATCACGGTCGACGTGGTGGACAAGAACGGCGTGCTCGTTCCCAACGCCAACAACATGCTCAACTTCAACGTGACCGGTGCCGGAATCTTCGCCGGCGCGGACAACGGCCACGAGGACTCCGCAGAGGGTTACAAGCTGCCCTCGCATAGCGCCTTCAACGGCAAGGCCCTGGCGATCGTCGAGTCAACGACGAGCCCCGGGACCATCACCTTCACCGCCACGGCGGACGGCCTCCAGCCTGCGACGACCACGATCTTCTCGCTGGACGCATCCAAGAAGGGCCCGAAGACCGACATCGTCGGGGTTCTGCCCGTCTACCTGCGCAGCCAGCTCGGTGCACCGATCACGCTTCCAGCGTCGGTCTCGGTCGTCCATTCGGGCGGCAGCACAGAGAGCATGGCGGTGAATTGGGACAAGCTCAAGAAGGAGACCGCCACCAAGTCCGACGTCTATACCATCAAGGGCAAGGTCACTGGTCACCATGGACCTCCGCCCCTCGACGCGCAGGCGATCCTGAGCGTGTATGACCTCGGCGGGATCGAGAGCTTCTCGACCGTCGTCCCGGTCGGGACGCCGCCAGGCCTCCCGGCGACCGTGAAGGTCATGTGGAACGACGGCGTCGATGAGTACGTCCCAGTCGTTTGGGATCCGGTTGACCCGAGCGCGTACGCCGCGCCTGGCACGTTCGTCGTGAACGGGACGGTTGCCGGCGTCACCACCAAGGCCATCGCCAGCGTCCGGGTCACCGACACGGCGTTGACGAACCAGAACATCGCAGTCAGTACCAGCCCGCTGCTTCCGAGTGCCGGCGCGAGCTACTCGGGCGCGAGCGCGACGGTCCCGTCGCGGATGATCGACGGAATCACGGACACCGGCGGGTGGGGCAACAAGTTCAGCAAGGCCCCGACGAACACCCTGAATGGGCCCATTACCAACAGCCATCCAGCCGACTGGGTCAGCCTCAGCTGGCCGAACCCCCAGCGCATCAACAATTCGTCAGTCTTCTTCACCCTCAACGCCAACAACCAGCTGCCGGAGACCACGGTCGTCTCGTACTGGAACGGCATGGCGTGGGTTCCTGTCAGCAACCCGGTGATCCACCTGTCGGCCACGACGAACACGGCTTCCACGATCAAGTTCGATCCGGTCAGCACGACCGGTCTCCGGCTCGACATGACGAGCTCGAGTCCGATGAATGTCACGACCGGCAACATCTCGATCGCCGAGTGGCAAGTCTTCGCCGATCAGGTCACCTACAACACCACAGCCTCGCTGACTGACCTCCAGGTCAACGGCCAGACCGTGGCGGGGTTCGACCCCGGCACCCATGACTACAGCATGCAGATCAAGCTCGGACCGAAGGACGTGTTGTCCGTAACGGCAACCGCGGCCGACAACGGCCGCCTGCTGATCGTCACCCCGCTCTCGGTGCCCGGAACCGCCACGGTCACCGTGACCTCCGAGGACGGCGCGACCCATAGCACCTATACCGTCCACCTGCTGAAGTGAACCGCAGCGTGAGGACCGGCCACGCGGAGTCGTAGGCCGGCCCGACAGAGTTGCACACGAGGCGACGCGGCCCTTCTTGTGAGGGCCGCGTCGCTTGTTTCTGGGCGGTGGCGGAGTCTACTCAGGCTTCGGTCCCCCAGAACTCCTTCCCAATGAACTGAATTGGCGACCAGTCCGCGAGGCCTCAACCTGCAGCCCCAATGGCGATCGGCGGCGCTAGCGCGTGCCCCCGAAAGCTCGCCCACCGAAAGCTCAGCGCATTGGCGAACAGCAGACGAGGGCGCTCGAACATGGCGGCGAGTGTACGTTGCGTGCCGTCCGACCGGCCGACGTCGGTCGGGAACCGACGCTGTGACCACGTCGTGTGCGCCGACGAGAAGACGAGCATCCAGGCCCGGGCCCGGATCCACGATGGGTCGCCGCCGGCGCCGGGCCGGGCTCGTCGGGTCGAGCACGAGTACGAGCGGCGCGGTGCCCTCGCCTATCTCGCAGCCTGGGACGTCCATCGAGCGCAGGTCTTCGGGCGCTGCGAGTCATCCACCGGGATCGCGCCGTTCGGGCGGCTCGTCGACGAGGTCATGAGCGAAGAGCCATACGCCAGCGCCCGGCGGGTGTTCTGGGTCGTCGACAACGGCAGCTCCCATCGCGGCCCCCGGACCGAGGGCCGCCTCCGGGAGCGCTGGCCATCGATCCGGGTTGTCCACACCCCGATCCACGCCTCCTGGCTCAACCAGGTCGAGCTCTACTTCAGCGTCGTCCAGCGAAAGGTCCTCGAGCCCAACGAGTGGCGCTCGCTCGCCGCGCTCGAGACCGCCCTCCTCGCCTTCGGCGAGCGATACAGCGCGATCGCCAGGCCGCTCGAATGGCGGTTCACCCGGCTCGACCTCCGCCGCGTGCTGGCTGCCTTGACCCCGCTGAGGAAGTAAGGCGCCAAGAGGGATTTACCGGACGGATCACTCGTGCGTTGATCGGCGAGATCAGAAGGTAATCTGGCGGGACTTCAAATTGCTCACATCTGGAAAGTACCGGTAACGCCCTAGGAAGAACGGGAACGCGATCGAACACATGAGGAACCCGATAAGCGAACCAACCGGGACCGCACGCGTGGAGACTGAGGTCCTGGTGAGGCCGTTGGAAGCGCCAACTGAAGCCGAGATCACCGAACTCGCCGGTCTCTTCGACCAGTACCGCGCCCATTACGGCCAGGCGATTCAGGCGGGGCAATCGGCTTCGTGGTTGAGGCACAACCTGCGAAGCGGGCGCCTGACCGCGTTCATCGCGGAGATGCAAGGGGAGCTGATCGGCTTCGCCGTCACGATGGACGTGCCGGCCTCGCTTCGGCTGGGCCTGAAGGGTTCAACAATCCGAATCACGCCGCCCAGCGATACTCGTGGATCAGACCGCCGAGCACGTCCCTTCGTTCGACCGGCGTTCGGGGAGTCCCGTGGACCTGCGGTGTTCGGTTACCGGCGGGCACGGCCAAGCTCAGTCCCCGATGTGGTCTCTCCTCCACGTAGTGCGCGACGTACGCCCCGAGCACTCGCTCGAGGTGTCGACGACCGTAGATCAGGACGTGGTCGAGGCACTCTTGGCGCACGGTCCTCAAAGGAACCGCTCGGCGAATGCATTCGCCCGAGGTGCGCGGATCGGCGTTCGAATGACCCGGACGCCCTCGGCGCGGAGCACCGCATCGAACGGTCCCGAGAACGTGGCGTCCCGGTCGCGGAGGAGGAACCGAACACCCGAAAGCCGCTCGTCGATGGCGAGGTTCCTCGCCTGCCCGGTGACCCACGCCGAGTCGGGGTGCGCGGTGACACCGGCCACGTGCACGCGCCGGGTCGAGAGCTCGATGAAGAACAGGACGTAGAGCGTCGTGCGCCTGATCGTCTCGACGG